>NZ_JBEKXH010000752.1:0-2755 GCF_049512235.1 Bradyrhizobium sp. | reverse complement strand
ACGAACGCTGCGGTTTCGCCTCGAGAAGCGATCCGGTGTCGGGCGACATGGAAAACTGACCCCCTTGCGACACGAGGAACTGACCCCCTGAGGAGAGGGAGGGTGCGAATCATGTCGAATAGAGAAAGCTCGCGGCGGGATTTGGAGCCGCGGGGGGAAGGGATGCTGAGGCCGGATGAGGTCGCTGCGATGGTCGAGTTGCATCGTCTGGGTTGGGGAAGCAAGCGGATCGCGGCCGAGTTCGGCTGCGCGCGCAACACGGTGAGGCGTTACCTTTCGGCGGGCGGCTGGGTGAGCTACCGTCGGCCGTTGCGCCGGCGCCGGCTTGCGGGCCTCGAGGGCTGGCTGGCGGATCGGTTTCGCCAGCACCGGGGCAACTGCGACGTGGTGCGCCAGGACCTGATGCGCGAGCACGGGCTTTTGGTGTCGCTGCGGACGCTGGAACGGGCGGCGGCGCCGCTGCGCCAGGACGTGCGCGCCGAAGCGCGGGCGACGCTGCGGTTCGAGACGCCGGCCGGCAAGCAGTTGCAGATCGATTTTGGCGAGCGGCGCGTCCCGGTCGGCGGCGAAGCGGTGCGGGTCCATTTGTTCGTGGCGACGCTCGGCTATTCGCGTCGGCCCTATGTGCGCGCCTTTCGCCACGAGCGGCAAACCGCCTGGTTCGACGGGCTGGAGGGCGCGTTCCGTCACTTTGACGGCGTGCCGCAGGAGGTGTTGCTGGACAACGCCCGCGCGCTGGTGGAGCGGCACGACGCGGCGACGCGGGCGGTGCAGTTCAACGCGCGGTTCGAGGCCTTCGCCCGCCATTGGGGATTTCGGCCGCGCGCCTGCGCGCCGTATCGGGCGCGCACGAAGGGCAAGGACGAACGCGGGGTCGGTTACGCCAAGCACAATGCGATCGCGGGTCACCGCTTCGAGAGCTGGGCGGGTCTGGAGGCGCATCTGGCCTGGTGGATGCGCGAGGTGGCGGACGTGCGCGAGCACGGCGCCACCGGGGAGACGCCGCGGCTGCGCTTCGAGCGCGACGAGGCCGCGGCGTTGCAGCCGCTGGACGGGCGCACGCCGTTCCGCCAGGTGCGCGAACTGGTGCGCAAGGTGCAGGCCGACTGCATGGTCGAGGTGGACGCCAACAGCTACAGCGTGCCGTGGCGGTTGATCGGCCAGAGCGTCGAGGTCAGCGTGGACGACGGCCGCATCCGGATTCGCCATGGCGGCCAGGAGATCGCGGCGCATGCCGAGACGGCCGGACGCAAGCAGCGGATCGTCGATCCCGCGCATTTTCACGGCGTGGCCGGGACGGCGCGTCCGATCGCCGCAGAACCGGCAGCCGAGGCTGCGCCGACCCTGCTGCGTCCGCTGGCCGAGTATGAGCAGGTCGCCGGAGGCGGCTGGTGAGGCCGGTCGAACCGGCCACGCTGACGGGGTGGCTGACCCGGCTGCATCTGACCGCCATTCGCGATCAGCTCGACAGCCTGCTCGACGAAGCGGCCCGGCAGGACCTCAGCCTGCGCGAGACGCTGGCCTTCCTGTGCGAGCGCGAGATCGCGCGGCGGGACGAACGGCGGATCGAGATGGCGGGGAAGATCGCCCACTTCCCCTGTGCGCGCGATCTCAGCGGCTTCGACTTCGCCGCCCAGCCGTCGATCGACGCCCGTCAGATCCGCGAACTGGCGGCCTGCCGCTGGGTGGCGCATGGCGAGGCGCTGCTGCTGCTGGGGCCCCCTGGCGTCGGCAAGACGCATCTGGCGATCGGGCTGGGCCGGGCGGCGATCGGCGCGGGTTATTCGGTGCTGTTCGTCAGCGCGCCGGCCTTGGTCGCCGGTCTGGCCAAGGCCCATGCGGAGGGACGGCTGGATGAGCGGCTGGGCTTCTACGCCAAGCCGAAGCTGTTGATCGTCGACGAACTCGGCTACCTGCCGTTCGAACCCGACGCCGCCCACCTGTTCTTCCAGTTGGTCTCGCGCCGCTACGAGCGCGGCAGCCTGCTGCTGACTTCGAACCGCTCGGTGGGAGAATGGGACAAGGTTTTTGGCGACCCGGTGGTGACGACGGCGATCCTGGATCGTCTGCTGCACCACAGCCAGGTGGTGACCATCCGCGGCGACAGCTACCGGCTGCGCGAGAAGCGCCGCGCCGGCCTGCTCGGCGGCCAGGCGGCGCCGGCGGCGTGACGGCGCCGGCGATAGCGTTACGTGACGAAATACAAGGGATCGACGCCGATGGGACGCAGACCCGAGGGGGACAGGGCGATGAGCGGGGCCGACCGCCAGGCGCGCTATCGCGCGCGCCACGCCACGCCGGCTCCTGCGGCGGCCCGCCCCAGGATGCGGCCTCGGGACCGCACGCGCTTGCAGCGGTGGGGCGCCGCCGTCGCCGAGATCGTGGCTTTGCAGGGCGAGTATGGGCAGTGGCTCGAAGCGCTGCCCGAAGCGCTGCGCGACACCCCTACGGGCGAAGCCCTGCAGGACATTGTCGATCTCGACCTCGAGGACCTCGTCGCCATCCAGCCGCCGCGCGGCTATGGACGCGACCAGACAGGGCCTGCGATGGGGCCCGGGCCTCGCAAACCCGTCATGCCCGTTCAGCCCGGCCGGCTCGCCGGCCGGGCTGAACGGGCATGACGGCCGCAAACGATAGGGGGTCAGTTCTTCGTGTCGCCAGGGGGTCAATTCCGGATGTCGCTTGACATATAGAGGAACGAGAGTTCGCCAGTCGCATGTGGTGAGGCCATCGGGACCGCGGCGGCGTATCTCCC
>NZ_JBEKXH010000751.1:0-2916 GCF_049512235.1 Bradyrhizobium sp. | reverse complement strand
GCGCGCACCGCCGCCTCCAACATCGGGCGCATATTCGCGTTGGACTCCACCATCGGGTCGCGCTGATCAAGGGCGGCCAGCTTGCTCCACAATGCGACTGTAAAATCGCTTGCAATAGTGACCCCCTGAGGGGCGGTTTTCGCGTGCAATAACGACCCCCCTCCGACGTTGTGTGTCAGCGTCCTTCCTTTGGCCCAGATCGGCCGGGAAGGGCTGATGGGGATGTTTGGGGTGGACAAGATCGGGGAGATACGGCGCGCTTATTTCGAGCAGGGACGGTCGATCAAGGAGATCGTTCGGACGCTTTCGGTGTCGCGCTCGACGGTTCGCAAGGTCGTGCGTGGCCGGCAGACCGAGTTCAAATACGCGCGGGACGTTCAGCCTACGCCGAAGTTCGGCGAGTGGGTCGAACCGCTGATTGAGATTCTGGAGATCGAGTCCAAGCTGGCCAAGCGCGAGCGTCGCTCGACACAACGACTGTACGAGGAACTGCGCGGGCGCGGCTACAACGGCGCCCATGACAGCGTGCATCGGTTCGTGAAGTCCTGGCGCGAGGAACGTGCGCGCGTTCCCGTGCATGCCTACGTGCCGATGAGCTTTGCACCAGGGGAAGCCTATCAGTTCGATTGGAGCCACGAGACGATCACGCTCCAGGGGCTGCCGCTGACGGTGAAGGCGGCGCATATGAAGCTTTCGCACAGCCGAATGCCGTTCGTGCGCGTCTATTTTCGCGAGACCCAGGAGCTGGTGTTCGACGCCCACGACAAGGCGTTCCGGTTTTATGGCGGGGTCTGCCGACGCGGCATCTACGACAACATGAAGACCGCGGTGGAAGCGATCTTCGTGGGCAAGGCGCGCCGCTACAACGCCCGCTTTCTGCAAATGTGCTCCCACCATCTGATCGAGCCGGTGGCCTGCACGCCGGCGTCGGGCTGGGAGAAAGGCCAGGTCGAGAACCAGGTCGGCAATCTGCGCGACCAGATGTTCCGCCCCAAGCCGCGGGTGAAAAGCCTGGACGAGTTGAATGCGTGGCTCGAAGATCAATGCATCGCCTACGCCAAGCGAATGCCGCATCCCGAGTTCAAGGATCGCACGATCTGGGAGCTGTTCGAGGACGAGCGCGCGAGCCTGATGGAGCTTCGCGGTCCCTTCGACGGCTTCGTCGAAAAGGCGGTCAGGGCGAGCACGACCTGCCTCATCATGGCCGACCACAATCGTTACAGCGTCGACGCCCGCGCCGCCGGGCGAATGGTCCTGGTGCGTTCCCACGCCGAGCGCATCGTCGTGCTGCTGGGTGAGGAAGTTGTCGCCGATCATCCGCGCAATTTCCAGCGCGACAAGATCGTCTACGACCCCTGGCATTACCTGCCGGTGCTGGTGAAGAAGCCCGGCGCCCTGCGCAATGGCGCGCCGTTCAAGGACTGGGATCTGCCGGTCGCTCTGACGCAAGTGCGCGCCAAGCTGAAGCCGCACGCCGACGGCGATCGTCAGTTCGTCAAGATTTTGGGCGCGGTTCTCGATCACGGGCTCGGGGCGGTCGAGGCGGCCTGCGCCGAGGCGCTGGAGGCGGGCTTGGCCAGCGGCGACGTGATCCTGACCGTGCTGGCGCGCCGGCGCCAGCCTGCGCCGCCGCCCAGCATCACCACCCCGGACGCCCTGCGCCTGAAGATCGAACCCGCGGCCGATTGCAGCCGCTACGACCGCATAAGGAAAATCGCCTGATGGAGCGCCATGAGATTCTCGAGGCGATGGGCGAACTCAAGCTGTACGGCATGCGCGCCAGCTTCGACGAGGTCGCCGGCAAGGGCATCGCCCGGCGCGACGAGCTTTACCCGCTGATCGCCAGCCTGATCCGCGCCGAGCGCACTCACCGGCAGGCGCGTTCGATCAGCTATCGCATCGCCGGCGCCAAGTTCCCGGTCCTCAAGGACCTCGATAAGTTCGTCTTCGCCGATACCCCGGTCGACGAAGGCCAGGTGCGCGAACTCGCCTCCGGCGCCTTCCTCGACGCCAAGCGCAACGCGATCTTCATCGGCGGAACCGGCACGGGCAAGACTCATCTCTGCATCGCCGTGGCCTCGGCGGTCATCCGCGCCCGCGCCCGAGGGCGCTTCTTCAATCTCGTCGATCTCGTCAACCAGCTCGAACAGGAAAAGGCCGCCGGCCGTTCGGGTCGCCTGTCGGAAAACCTGCTGCGCTACGATCTCATCGTCATCGACGAGTTGGGCTATCTCCCGTTCAGCCAGCCCGGCGGCCAATTGCTGTTCCACCTCATCAGCAAGCTCTACGAAAACACCTCGCTGCTGATCACGACCAATCTCGCCTTCGCCGACTGGCCGCAAGTGTTCGGCGACGCCAAGATGACGACCGCCATGCTCGACAGGCTGACCCACCACTGCGACATCGTCGAGACCGGCAATACGAGTTGGCGGTTCAAAAACCGCTCCTGAGGAAGCCTTCTGCCGTTTGCGACAGGAGCCCGTCCCGCGCCCCGCCCGAGGGCGGGGAAAATTTTTCGCGCGCCGCCGCTGCCGCTCCTCCGGTCGGGCTACGCCCTCCCTCCGTCGCGGCAGCGGCGGCGCATTCTCATCCTGATTGTCGCGAGCCCGTCTTCAGCGCGTGTTCACTCCGACAAGGGGGGTCGTTATTGGACGCGAAAAGGGGTCGCGTTTGGACGCGATTTGACAGGGATATTGCGGTCAGAGCGGTTGCGATGGCGTCGGCGACGGCGTTGAGGGAACGGGGTGCGGCCTTTCGCACGAGGCCCTTCAGTTTGGCGAAGACTTGCTCGATCGGATTGAGATCGGGCGAGTATTTGGGGAGGAACAGCAGGTGCGCGCCGACGGCGCGGATGGCCCGTCTGACCGCCTTTCCTTTGTGCGATCCGAGATTGTCGAGCACGACGATGTCGTTGGG
>NZ_JBEKXH010000750.1:0-7817 GCF_049512235.1 Bradyrhizobium sp. | reverse complement strand
AGCTGGACGCTCGGGGGTAACTCGGCGATCGGCATTACGAGCGTGTCATCGGGAACGTTGGCGGTCACCGGCGACCTGACAACCACCGTCGACCTCTCGGGCGGTACATTGGAGCTGCGGACCGGCGGCGTCGTCGACGGATGTATCGTCTTTGTAAGCGGTGGGACGCTACAGATCGACGGCAGCGCCATGCCGGCCAACGTGATCAGCGGATTTGCGCCCGGAGATACGATCGATCTGAGCGGTGTGAATTACGATGCTGTCAATGGCAGCATTGCTCTCAGCGTCGTTCAAACCAATGTGCTGACGATCTATGAGAATGGCAATAGTTACAACCTCACGCTGGACCCGTCGCAGTCATTCGCGGACGAGCAATTCGAGCTGGCCCCTGACGCCGGCGGTCAAGGCACCGACATCACCGTTGAGCAGGTGACCCCACGCACGGTCGCGCCCGCGATCACGGCGCCGGCCTCGGCCACGCTGGGCGTGGGCAAGGCGCATGCGATCTCCGGCATCAGCCTGTCGGAGGCCGGCAACACCGCCGCTTCCGGCGAGACCTTCACGGTGACGCTGGCCGACACGTATGGCGACCTCTCGGCGAGCGGCGGCGGCACGATCACCGGTTCCGGGACGACGAACCTGACCATCACCGGCTCGCTGAGCCAGCTGAACAGCGACCTCGCCACGCTCACCGACCAGGACAGCACGGCCGGGTCCGACACCATCACGCTCAATGCCGTCGACAGTTTTGGCAACACCGCCGCTCCGCCAACGATCGCGGTCACGGTCAACGGGCTGCCGGTGATCGCGGCGCCAACCTCCGGGGCGGTGGGCGTGAACCAGCCTAGTCCGATCACCGGTGTGAGCCTCTCCGAAAGCGGCAACACCGCCGCTTCCGGCGAGACCTTCAAGGTGACGCTGACCGACACGTACGGCGACCTGTCGGCGAGGGGAAGCGGTGTATCCGGCTCCGGGACAAACCTGACCATCGTGGGCTCGCTGAGCCAGGTGAACAGCGACCTTGCCACGCTTACCGACCAGGACGGCACAGCCGCGTCCGACACCATCGCGCTCGATGCCAGCGACAGTTTTGGCAACGCCGCCGCTCCGCAGACGATCGCGGTCACGGTCAACGGGACGCCGGCAATTGTGGCGCCCCCCTCAACCACGTTGGGCGTAGGCAAAACGGATGCGATCTCCGGCGTCAGCCTCTCCGAAAGCGGCAACACCACCGGCGAGACCTTTACGGTGACGGTGACCGACACGTACGGCGACCTGTCGGCGACCGGAAGCGGTGCATCCGGCTCCGGGACGAGCCTGACCATCACCGGCTCGTTGAGCCAGGTGAACAGCGACCTCGCCACACTCACCGACCAGGACGGCACGGCCGGGTCCGACACCATCACGCTCAACGCCAGCGACAGCTTCGGCAACACCGCCGCTCCGCAAGCGATCTTAGTCACGGTCAACGGGACGCCGGCAATTGCGCCGCCGCCCTCGACCACGGTGGGCGTAAGCAAGACGCATGCGATCTCCGGCGTCAGCCTGTCGGAGACCGGCAACACCGCCTCCTCCGGCGAGACCTTCACGGTGACGCTGGCCGACACGTACGGCGACCTGTCGGCGACCGGAAGCGGTGTGTCCGGCCAAGGGACAACCAGCCTGACCATCACCGGCTCGCTGAGCCAGCTGAACGGCGACCTTGCCACGCTCACCGACCGGGACGGCACGGCCGGGTCCGACACCATCACGCTCAATGCCGTCGACAGTTTTGGCAACACCGCTGCTCAGCAAACGATCGCGGTCACGGTCAACGGGCTGCCTGTGATTGCGGTGTCGCCCACGGCCACCGTGGGCGTGAACCGGGCTAGTCCGATCAGTGGCGTTAGCCTCTCCGAAACCGGCAACACCACCGGCGAGACCTTCACGGTGACGGTGGCCAACACGTTCGGCGGCCTGACGGCGGCTGGAAGCGGTGTGTTCGGCTCCGGCACGACGAACCTGACCATCGTGGGCTCGCTGAGCCAGGTGAACAGCGACCTTGCCACGCTCACCGACCAGAACAGCACGGCCGGGTCCGACACCATCACGTTCAATGCCAGCGACAGTTTTGGTAACAGCGCCGCTCCGCAGACGATCGCGGTCGCGGTCAACGGGCTGCCTTTGATTACGGCGCCACCCTCCACGACGGTGGGCGTGAACCAGGTGAATCCGATCCGGAGCGTCAGTCTCTCGGAGACCGGCAACACCGTCTCCTCCGGCGAGACTTTCACGGTAACGCTGACCGACACGTATGGCGACCTGTCGGCGAGCGGAAGCGGTGTGTCCGGCCAAGGGACGACCAGCCTGACCATCACCGGCTCGCTGAGCCAGGTGAGCAGCGACCTCGCCACGCTGACGGACCAGGACGGCACGATCGGGTCCGACGCTATCACGCTCAATGCCGTCGACAGTTTTGGCAATACCGCCGCTGAGCAAACGATCGCGGTCACGGTCAACGGGCTGCCGGTGATTACGGCGCCAGCATCGACCACGGTGGGCGTGGGCAAGGCGCATGCGATCTCCGGCGTCAGCCTCTCCGAAAGCGGCAACACCACCGGCGAGACCTTCACGGTGACGGTGGCCGACACGTACGGCGACCTGTCGGTGACTGGGAGCGGTGTGTCCGGCTCCGGCACGACGAACCTGACCATCGTAGGCTCGCTGAGCCAGGTGAACAGCGACCTCGCCACGCTCACCGACCGGGACGGCTCGTCCGGATCCGACACCATCTCGCTCAATGCCATCGACAGTTTCGGCAACATCGCCGCTCCGCAGACGATCGTGGTCACGGCCAACGGGCTGCCTGTGATTACGGCGCCACCCTCCACGACGGTGGGCGTGAGCCAAGCCAGTCCGATCAGTGGCGTCAGCCTCTCGGAGACCGGCAACACCACCTCTTCCGGCGAGACCTTCACGGTAACGCTGACCGACACGCGCGGCGACCTGTCGGCGACCGGAAGCGGTGTGTCCGGCCAAGGGACGACCAGCCTGACCATCATGGGCTCACTGAGCCAGGTGAACAGCGACCTTGCCACACTCACCGACCAGGACGGCACGGCCGGGTCCGACACCATCACGCTCAATGCCGTCGACAGTTTTGGCAACACCGCCGCTCAGCAAACGATTGCGGTCACGGCGCTGCTGCCCACGGTCTCATGGGCGGCGGGCGTCAGCGGCAATTGGACCACTGCCGCGGACTGGAGCCCAGCCGGCGTGCCGAGCTCGGCCGACAATGCGGCCATCAACGTCGGCGGTGTCTACACGGTGACGAGCGCCGCGAGCGCGACCGTCGGGAGCCTGAACATCGGCTACGCGGCCGTGACCCTCAACATTACCGGCGGCACCTTCACCATCGATGACGGCACCGCCAACGGCAGCAATGCCGGCACCATCAAGGTCGAAGGCGGGGCCGCGCTGCCGACGCTCGACCTGCTCGGCGTCCTCACCAATACGGCGAGCGCGCTGGTGTCGGCGGCCGCATCGGGAGCGATCATCGACCTGCTCGGCGGCGGCCTGTCGGGCGGTGCGGTCAACATCGTCAGCGGCGCGGCGCTCGAGGCCACGGGCGGCGGCGCGAGTCCGAGCACGATCACCGGCGCGACCGTCACCGACAAGGGGATCCTGCAGGCGAGCGGCGGGACGGTCCTGACGCTGGCCAATGCCACGGTCGACGGCACCGGCGGCGCCATCGAGGCGTCGGGTACCGGTTCGGCGGTGGTGCTCGACAATGCGATCCTCAACGGCGGCACGCTGACGACCGCCAACGGCGGGGCGATCGAAAGCATCGCCGGGCAGGACGGCACGCTCGACGGAGTCACCATCAGCAGCGGCAGCACCATCACGGTGGCGAATGCCAGCACGCTGAACCTGCAGGGCACCATCGTCGATGACGGCACCATCGCGGTGGATTCGACCGGCGGCGCAACCGATCTGGTCGCCGCGGCCTCGGGGGCGACACTGAGCGGCGGCGGGTCGGTGACATTGGCGGACAGTGCATCGGGCGCCATCGTGGGCGAGGGCCCGGGCGCGGTGCTGACCAATTCGGGCGACACCATCGCCGGAGCCGGGTCGATCGGAACCGGCGACGGCAACCTCACACTGGTGAACAAGGGCACCATCGACGCGACCGGGACGACCAACAGCCTCGTGCTCGACACCGGGAGCATCGTGCTCGCCAACACAGAGACGATCGAGGCGACTGGCGCCGCCGGCCTCGAAATCCTCAATACCACCGTTTCCAACACCGGCACGATCGCGGCCGAAACCGGCGTCGCGCTGCTCGACGACAGCACGATCGTCAACACTGGCGGAACGATTCTGGCGGCCGCTGGCGAAAACGTCGAGCTTTCGGGCAGCATGGTCAATGGCGGCAAGCTGACCACGCAGCCGGGGGGCGCCATCGTCGCGACTGGCGCCGATCTCAGCACCGTCAACGGCGCGACCGTGACCAACGACGGAACATTGGAGGCTGCGGCCGGCGCCGCGCTGCTGCTCGCGACCGCGACCGTCACCAGCGACGCGTCCGGCGTGATCGAGGCCACCGGCGCCGGCTCGCTCGTCGAACTCGACAATGCGACCGTAACCGGGGGGACGCTGACGACCGCCAATGGCGGGGCGATCGAGACCGTCGCCGGCAGCAACAGCACGCTTAGCGGTGTGACGGTCGGCAGCGGCAGCACCGCGACGGCGGTGGACGGAAGCACCCTGACCCTCAAGGGCACGGTCACCGACGGCGGGACGATCGCGCTGAGCTCTAACGGGGACGCGACCGATCTGGCGATCTCGGGGAGCGTGACCCTCGGTGGTAGCGGCACTGTCACGCTCGCCGGCAATGCCGCCATCGTAGCGGCCGCGACCGGCGCCAAACTCACCAACAGCGCCACGATCGCCGGAGCCGGCCAAATCGGCAATCTCGGCGATGGCAACCTGACGCTAACCAACAAGGGAACGATCGACGCCAGCGGGTCGAACGCCATCGTCATCGACACCGGAAAGACCCTCACCAATTCTGGCACGCTCGAAGCGACCGGCAGCGGCGGACTGACGGTCGACGACGCCGTCGCCAACAGCGGCACCCTTGTGGCCAACGGCGGCAATGTTACGATCGGCGGCAACCTGACCGGCGCAGGTCAGGCCGAGATCTTCGGCAATTCCACGCTCGAGCTCGGAGGCACCGCGAGCAATGGCGTCACGTTTGCAAGCAGCGGCGCTGGCTCGCTGATCCTCGATCTCGCCCAGGGCTTTACCGGCACGGTCGCCGGGTTGGCGTCGGGCAACAGCATCGATCTGAAGAACTTCCTGTCCGGCGACACGACCATCACCAAGGTCACCGGGACCGGTGTTATCGGCACCGATACCAACGTGACCCTGACGGATCCCAACAACAACCTCACCCTGACGCTGCATCTGCTCAACCAGTATGCCGGACAATTCGGGATCAGCGCCAGCGATTATGCACTCACGCCCGACCACATGCCGGGCAACGGGACGCTGTTCCAGCTTGCCCCGAGCCACGTATGATCGAGGCGGGCAGCGGGTGACTGCGGCTATATCGCCGATGTCGGACCGGCAAAGTGTTGCAGGCAGCGATGCATGGCCCGACCGTCGGTTGCCATGCTGAAATTGTGATCTCCGAAAGCGCCTTGGGTTAGCGCTCAAGCGCTGTCGCCTGGACCGCGGCGGAGCAAACCATGGTGACCGCGATGGCAGTAGATGCCCACCATGTCGATGCGATCGATCCTGGACTGTCCGTCCTGGTGACCCTGCTGCGTTTCCACGGCATCGGCGCCGATATCCAGCAGTTGCGCCATCGGTTTGGCGCCAACGCGATCGCTGTCCCGGAGATGCTCCGCTGCGCCAAGGATTTCGGCCTCAGGGCGCACGCCTATCGGACCTGTTGGGAACGACTTGCGGCGACGCCGCTGCCTGGGATCGCGGCACTGCGCGATGGCTCGTTTCTCTTGCTGGGAAAGGTCGCCGATGACCAGGCGATCGTCCAGTCGCCGGCGGAGCCACGGCCCCGTCTGATGACGCGCGCCGAGCTCGAGGCGGTGTGGGACGGCGAACTCGTATTGATGACGCGCCGCACCGGCCTGCTCGACCTGTCGCGCCGCTTCGACATCGGCTGGTTCCTCGGTGCCGTCCACAAATACCGCCACGTGCTGGGCAGGGTGCTGGTCGCCTCGTTCTTCCTCCAGCTGTTCGCGCTGGTCTCGCCGTTATTCTTCCAGGTCGTCATCGATAAAGTGCTGGTGCATCGCAGCCTCGGCACCCTCGACGTCCTGGTCATCGGCCTGCTGACGATCTCGACGTTCGAGACGATTCTCGCAATCCTGCGCACCTATGTGTTCGCCCATACCACCAACCGCATCGACGTCGAGCTCGGCGCCCGCCTGTTCCGCCATCTGCTGGCATTGCCGATCGGATATTTCCAAGCGCGTCGCGTCGGCGATTCGGTCGCCCGGGTGCGCGAGCTCGAGAACATCCGCAATTTTCTCACCAGCTCCGCGCTCACGCTGGTCATCGACCTGTTCTTTACCTTCGTCTTCCTGGCGGTGATGTTCCTCTACTCACCGTTCCTGACCTTCATGGTGCTGGCTTCGTTCCCGTTCTACATCGGCATCTCGGCGCTGGCGACGCCGCTATTCCGGCGCCGTCTCGACGAGAAATTCGAGCGCGGCGCCGAGAACCAAGCCTTCCTGGTCGAGAGCGTCACCGGCATCGAGACCCTCAAATCGATGGCGGTCGAACCGCAGATGCAGCGGCGATGGGAGGAACTGCTGGCCGGCTACGTCACGGCGAGCTTCCGCGTGCTCCGCCTCGGCAACATGGCAAGCCAGCTGGTGCAGTACGTCAACAAGCTGGTCACTGCCGGCGTGCTCTATTTCGGCGCCAGGCTGGTCATCGAGGGGACGCTCACGGTCGGAGAGCTGGTCGCCTTCAACATCCTTGCCGGTCGGGTCAGCGCGCCGGTGCTGCGCCTTGCCCAGATCTGGCAGGACTTCCACCAGGCCCGGCTGTCGGTGGCGCGGCTGGGCGACATTCTGAACACGACGCCGGAGCCGATCTACAACCCGGGCCAGACCGCGCTGCCCTCGATCCGCGGCGACGTGGTGCTCGAGCACGTCACGTTCCGATACCGGATCGATGGGCCGGAAGTGCTGCACGACGTGAGCTTCAACGTGCCGGCCGGGCAGGTCGTCGGCATCGTCGGCCCCTCGGGCTCCGGCAAGAGCACGCTCGCCAAGTTGATCCAGCGGCTCTATGTCGCCGAGGCAGGGCGGGTGCTGGTCGACGGCATCGATCTCAACATGATCGATCCGGCCTGGCTGCGGCGCCAGATCGGCGTGGTGCTTCAGGAGAACGTGCTGTTCAATCGCTCGGTGCGGGACAATATCGCGCTGGCCGACCCGTCGATGCCGATCGAGCGGATCATAGCGGCAGCGCAGCTCGCCGGTGCTCACGATTTCATCCTGGAGCTGCCAAGGGGCTACGACACCGTTCTGGGCGAGCGTGGCTCGAGCCTGTCGGGCGGCCAGCGCCAGCGCGTCGCCATCGCGCGCGCCGTGGTGATGGATCCCCGGATCCTGATCTTCGACGAGGCCACCAGCGCGCTCGACTACGAGAGCGAGCGGATCATCCATCAGAACATGCCGCGGATCGCAACGGGGCGGACCGTCTTCATCATCGCGCACCGGCTGTCGACGGTGCGGCGGGCCGATCGCATTATCACCATCGATCGCGGCCGTCTGGTCGAGGACGGCACCCATGACGAG
>NZ_JBEKXH010000749.1:0-7309 GCF_049512235.1 Bradyrhizobium sp. | reverse complement strand
CCTGGAGAACGACGGGTTGGCGTGCAGTCTTTCAAGTAGCTCAAATCCGGTCATGTCAGGCAGCCGCAAATCGAGCACGACGCAGTCGAAAGGCTTTTCCTGCAACGCTTCGAGCGCCTCCCCTCCGCTTGCGGCCGTGATCAGCTCAATGTCTTCATAGCCAAGCAGCTCCACGATCGACTGCCGTTCGATGTCGTTGTCTTCCACGATCAGCAGTCTCTTCGTGCGCGGAGAGGTGAACTCCTTGAGACGTTCGAAAGCTGTCTCCAGGCCGTCGGTGGTCGGCTCCTTGACGAGATAGGAGAATGCGCCATGCGCCAGACCGTGTTGCCGCTCCTCTTCCAGAGTGACGATCTGCACCGGTATGTGGCGCGTAACCGGATCGAGCTTGAGCTGATTGAGCACCGTCCAGCCAAGCATGTCGGGCAGGAAAATATCGAGCGAGATGGCGGTGGGCCGGTATTGGCGGGCAAGCGAAAGCGCCGCCGCACCGCGGGTGCTGATGATGCCCTTGAAGCCCTTGTCCCGCGCCAGGCCGAGCAATATGCGGGCATAGTGCCCGTCATCTTCGATGATCAGGAGTACCGCGTCGCCTTCCTCGATGATGTCCCGATCGTCCTCAATGGGCTCTTCCCGCGCCACAGGCAGCACCATGAGTTCGCGGGCCACGGGCGGCCGCACGGCGGATCCTTCCGAAACCGTGATCTGCGAGTTCTCACGCCCCGGGAATTGGACGGGAAGATATAGGGTAAAGGTGCTTCCCTTGTCGGCGGCGCTCGCGAGCCTTATTTCACCACCGAGCAACGCCGCCAGTTCACGGCTGATCGCAAGTCCAAGGCCGGTGCCGCCGTATCGCCGCGACGTGCCGGCGTCGGCCTGCTGGAAGGCTTCGAAGATGAGGCGCTGCTTTTCGGGCGCGATGCCGATGCCGGTATCCTCGACCGCGAAGGCGACGACCTTGTCCGCCTTGCTGAGCACAGGGTGGTCGGTGGTCCAACCCTGGGTAGCGACGTCGACGCTGACCTGCACGTGACCATGCGCCGTGAATTTGACGGCGTTTGAAAGCAGATTCTTCAGGATTTGCTGCAGGCGTTTGTCGTCGCTCTCCATGAAACGCGGCAAGTCAGCCGCGAAATGGACGTCGAAGGGCAGATTTTTCGCCTCCGCGACATGCCGGAAGTTTCGTTCGATGTTTTCCCGCAACCGGTCGAAGGTGATCTCCTCGACCTCGACCGTGACCGTGCCGGACTCGATCTTGGAGAGGTCGAGAATGTCGTTGATGAGGTTAAGCAGATCGGAACCGGAAGAATTTATGTTTCGCGAGAATTCGACCTGCCTGTCGGAAAGATTGCCGGGGACGTTCTCGGCAAGCTGCTGGCTCAAAATGAGAATTGAATTGAGCGGCGTCCGCAGCTCGTGCGACATGTTGGCGAGAAACTCGGATTTGTATTTGGAGGTGAGCGCCAGCTCGATGGCCTTTTCCTCGAGGGCGTGGCGGGCCTGCTCCACCTCCGAGTTCTTGCGCTCGACTTCCGCATTCTGGTCGGCGAGCAGTTTTGCCTTCGTGCCCAGTTCCTCGTTTGTCTGCTGCAGCTCGCTCTGGCGCGATTGCAGTTCGACGGTCAGCTGTTGAGATTGCGTGAGCAGGCCTTCCGTCCGCATCGTGGCCTCGATGGTATTGAAAACCGCGCCGAGGCTCAGGGTCAGTTGGTCGAGGAAGGCAAGATTCACCGTGGTGAACGGCTGCAGGGTAGCGAGTTCGATGACCGCCTTGGTCTGGCCTTCGAACAGAACCGGCAGAACCACGATGCTGACACGCGCGGCCTCTCCGAGACTGGACGAAATGGTTATGAAATCCGGCGGCACATCCTTGAGAAGGATGCTCTTCTTCTCGACGGCACACTGACCCGCCAGGCCCTCGCCCAGTGCGATCGTCTCGGCCAGCCGCCCCCCATGCGCGTAGCTCGAAAGCAGTTTGAGCTGCGTATTCTCCTCCCCGCTGTCGAGATGATAGATCGTGCCCTGGTACGCCTGGACCAGGGGACTGAGTTCACTGAGCAGGATCTGGCCGACCGTACTCAATTCCCGTTGTCCCTGAAGCATGCCTCCGAACTTGGCGAGGTTGGTCTTCAGCCAATCCTGCTCGCGGTTGCTTTCGGTTGTATCGCGCAGGTTCGAGATCATGGTGTTGAGGTTGTCCTTCAACTCTGCGACTTCGCCGCGCGCCTCAACCTGGATCGTGCGCGTCAGGTCTCCCTTGGTCACGGCGGTCGCAACCTCGGCGATGGCGCGGACCTGCGTGGTTAGGTTGGCGGCAAGCAGATTCACATTGCTGGTGAGATCCTTCCAGGTCCCGGCGGCGCCCGGAACGTTGGCCTGGCCGCCCAGCCGCCCGTCGACGCCGACCTCGCGCGCCACGTTCGTCACCTGGTCGGCGAAGGTCGCGAGCGTGTCGGTCATGTTGTTGATCGTTTCTCCGAGCGCGGCCACTTCGCCCTTCGCCTGCACGCTGAGCCGCTGGCTCAAATTGCCGTTGGCGACGGCGGTCACCACCTTCACGATGCCGCGGACCTGGTCGGTGAGGTTCGACGCCATGAAGTTCACGTTATCGGTCAGGTCCTTCCAGGTGCCGGCAACTCCGGGAACGACCGCCTGGCCGCCCAGCCGGCCCTCGGTACCGACCTCGCGCGCCACCCGGGTCACTTCGCCGGCGAACGAGTTCAGCTGATCGACCATCGTGTTGATGGTGTCCTTCAACTCCAGGATCTCGCCCTTCACGTCGACCGTGATCTTGCGGTTGAGATCGCCTCGGGCGACCGCGGTGGTCACTTCGGCGATGTTGCGGACCTGAGTCGTGAGGTTGTTGGCCAGATCGTTGACCGTGTCGGTCAGGTCCTTCCATGTACCCGCCACGCCCGGAACGGCGGCCTGGCCGCCGAGTCTTCCCTCGGTTCCCACCTCGCGCGCCACGCGTGTCACCTCGGAGGCGAACGAGCGCAGCTGCTCCACCATCGTGTTGATGGTTTCCTTGAGCTGCAGAATTTCTCCGCGAACGTCCACCGTGATCTTCTTGGAAAGATCGCCGCTCGCCACCGCGATGGTGACTTCCGCGATATTGCGGACCTGGCCCGTCAGGTTGGAGGCCATGTAGTTGACGTTGTCGGTCAGATCCTTCCAGGTGCCGGCGACACCCGGCACGGCGGCCTGGCCGCCCAGCTTGCCTTCCGTACCGACCTCGCGAGCCACGCGGGTCACTTCGGACGCAAAGGCCGAGAGCTGATCGACCATCGTGTTCATGGTCTCCTTGAGCTGCAGGATCTCGCCCTTGACGTCCACGGTGATCTTGCGGCTCAGGTCGCCGCGGGCGATGGCCGTCGCCACGTCCGCGATGTTGCGGACCTGGCCGGTCAGATTGTTGGCCATCGAGTTGACGTTGTCCGTCAGATCCTTCCAGGTGCCGGCAACGCCCGGCACTTGCGCCTGGCCGCCCAGCTTGCCATCGGTGCCGACTTCGCGTGCGACGCGGCTGACTTCGGCAGCGAAAGACCGCAGCTGGTCGACCATGGTATTGATGGTTTCCTTGACCTCGAGGATTTCGCCGCGCACGTCCGCGGTGATCTTCTTCGAAAGGTCTCCATTGGCAACAGCAATGGTCACCTCGGCTATGTTACGAACCTGGCCGGTCAGGTTATTGGCCATCGAGTTCACGTTGTCGGTCAAGTCCTTCCAGGTGCCCGCAACGCCGGGCACCTGGGCCTGACCGCCCAGTTTGCCTTCGGTGCCGACTTCGCGCGCCACCCGGGTCACTTCGGAGGCGAAACCGTTCAACTGATCGACCATCGTATTGATTGTGTTCTTCACTTCGAGGATCTCGCCTCGAACGTCGGCGGTGATCTTCTTTGAAAGATCGCCCCGGGCCACCGCGGTCGTGACTTCGGCGATATTGCGGACCTGTCCGGTCAGGTTCGAGGCCATGAAGTTGACGTTGTCGGTGAGATCTTTCCAGGTGCCGGCGACGCCGGGCACTGCGGCCTGACCGCCAAGCTTGCCCTCGGTGCCGACCTCGCGCGCGACACGCGTCACCTCCGCCGCGAAGCCGTTGAGCTGGTCGACCATGGTGTTCATGGTATTCTTCAACGCCAAGATCTCGCCCTTGACGTCGACGGTGATCTTGCGGCTGAGATCGCCTCGTGCGACCGCAGTGGTCACGTCGGCGATGTTGCGGACCTGGCCGGTCAGGTTATTGGCCATCGAGTTGACATTGTCGGTCAGATCCTTCCAGGTGCCGGCCACGCCCTCCACCGCGGCCTGACCGCCGAGCTTGCCCTCGGTGCCGACTTCGCGCGCGACGCGGCTGACCTCGCCTGCGAACGCGTTGAGCTGATCGACCATCGTATTCAGCGTGTTTTTCAGTTCCAGTATTTCACCCTTGACGTCGACGGTGATCTTTCTTGAAAGGTCGCCGTTTGCGACCGCTGTGGCCACGTCCGCGATGTTGCGGACCTGACCGGTCAGATTCGAGGCCATCGAGTTGACGTTGTCGGTCAAATCCTTCCAGGTTCCGGCGACGCCGGGCACCTGGGCCTGACCGCCGAGCTTGCCCTCGGTGCCGACCTCGCGCGCAACGCGCGTCACTTCGGATGCGAAACCGTTCAACTGATCCACCATGGTATTGATGGTGTTCTTCACTTCCAGGATTTCTCCGCGTACGTCCGCGGTGATCTTCTTGGAGAGGTCGCCACGGGCGACCGCGGTGGTGACTTCGGCGATGTTTCGGACCTGACCGGTCAGGTTTGACGCCATGAAGTTGACGTTGTCGGTCAGGTCCTTCCAGGTGCCGGCAACGCCGGGCACCGCCGCCTGGCCGCCTAGTTTGCCTTCCGTACCAACCTCGCGCGCGACGCGGGTGACCTCGGCGGCGAAGCCGTTGAGCTGATCGACCATCGTGTTGATGGTGTTCTTGAGCGCGAGGATCTCGCCCTTCACGTCCACCGTGATCTTGCGCGAAAGGTCGCCTCTGGCGACCGCGGTCGTCACGTCGGCGATATTCCGGACCTGACCCGTAAGGTTGGATGCCATCGAATTGACGGAGTCCGTCAAATCCTTCCAGGTGCCGGCGACACCGGGCACCTGCGCCTGTCCGCCGAGTTTGCCTTCCGTACCCACCTCACGCGCCACGCGCGTCACCTCTGACGAGAAGCCGTTGAGCTGGTCGACCATCGTGTTGATGGTTTCCTTGAGTTCAAGGATTTCGCCCTTGGCATCGACGGTGATCTTGCGCGAAAGGTCGCCGCGGGCCACGGCCGTCGTAACGGTCGCGATGTTGCGAACCTGTTCGGTCAGGTTGGTCGCCATCGCGTTGACGGAATCGGTGAGATCCTTCCAGGTGCCGGCCACGCCCGGCACGACCGCCTGACCACCAAGACTTCCGTCGGTGCCGACCTCGCGCGCCATGCGGGTCACCTCCGATGCAAACGACCTGAGTTGGTCGACCATCGTATTGATGGCTTCCTTGAGTTGCAGGATCTCGCCGCGCACGTCGACAGTGATCTTCTTCGAGAGGTCCCCGTTGGCAACGGCGATGGTGACGTCGGCGATGTTGCGGACTTGCGCCGTGAGATTGCCGGCCATCTGGTTTACCGACTCGGTAAGTTCCCTCCAAACGCCGGAAACGCCTCTGACCTGGGCTTGCCCTCCGAGCTTACCCTCCGTGCCGACCTCGCGCGCGACCCGCGTGACCTCGGACGTGAAAACGGAAAGCTGCTCGATCATCGTGTTAACGAGCTTGGCGGAGCGTAGGAATTCGCCCTTGAGCGCCAGTCCGTCGACCTCAAGTTCCATGGATTGTCCGAGGTCGCCCTTGGCTACCGCACCGATGGTACGAGCGACCTCGGTCGTTGGCCGCACCAGATCGTCCAAAAGCGTGTTGATGGAATCAACTTTCTCGGCCCACTGGCCGACCGCACCCGGCACGGTCATGCGTTGTTTGAGGCGCCCTTCCTTGCCGACCGTGACGCTCAACCGAGCCACCTCCCGGGAGATTCGGCCTTCGTGGGCCAAGCTCTGATTAAAGGCCTCAGCAATTCTGCCATCTATGCCTGGCCAATCCGCCGGCAGGCGAGCCGAAAAATCTCCGTCGCGGAAAGCCATCATGGCCGTAAGAAGCAGACGGGATCGCGCTGCGGCCACATCTTCGACGGAGCCATTGCTCTTTCCGTTGCCTTTAAGGACGGTGGGCGGCTTTTTGCGCGAAGGAGAGGTCGTAGTTTCTCTCATGAAGCACCTGCATCAATCCAGTGAAACGCAATAGCTGCATCAACATAGCGCAAGAATCTCGTTCGGGGTACGGAGGTTTTGCTGTCCTTCCCACGCGCCTTGCGGCCGGTGGCAGGTCATTCGAGTTCCTCATGGCGGGTTCCTCTGTCGGATATCCGACCGACTGATCGCAGCAGAATTTCTCTTGAGGTTAGTCCGCTTAGGACGCTCCGAACAATAACTGAATCGCGATCCGGCGAATATGCGGCGGATTGACTCAGGTTTTGGGGATTCCAGTTTTTGACGAAGCGGCGTAAGTCGGTCTCATGATCGACAAGGCCGCCATTCAGCTGCGATGGGACGCGGTAGGCTCGCTGCTCGACGAGCGGGGCCGGCGCTTGTTTGCGGCGGCGGAGGCGCGGACCGCGGGTCGAGGCGGTCTGGTGATCGTCTCGAAAATCACCGGGCTCGCCCGCTCGACGATCAATCGCGGCAAGCAGGATCTTGATGCACAACCACTGCCGAAGGGACAGGCTCGCCGTGCCGGTGGTGGTCGCCGCTCGGTTTGCGAGAACGATCCAGGGCTCGTCCCAGCGCTCAAACGCCTGGTCGAGCCCGTGACGTTGGGCGATCCCATGCGACCGTTGCTCTGGGTGTCGAAAAGCATGGACAAGATTGCGGCAACCCTGACGCAGATGGGGCATCCGATTAGTGCCGACACGGTGTGCACCGAGTTGATGAAGCTCGGGTTTTCGCGCCAGTCCAACCGCAAGGCGGACGAAGGCTCGAAGCATCCCGACCGCAACGCCCAGTTCGAATACATCAACGCGAAAGTCCTTGCGGCGCAAGCCCAACAACAACCCGTCATCTCGGTCGACACCAAGAAGAAAGAGCTGGTTGGCAACTTTAAGAATGGCGGCACCGATTATCGTCCCAAAGGCGATCCGCAGCGCGTCAACGTGCACGACTTCGAAGACAAGAAGCTCGGCAAGGTCGTGCCCTATGGCATATACGATGTGACCGCCAATACCGGATTCGTCAGCGTCGGGATCAC
>NZ_JBEKXH010000748.1:0-3904 GCF_049512235.1 Bradyrhizobium sp. | reverse complement strand
AATCGGCGCATACGCGATTACGCTATTTGTGTCCGGTAAATGCCGCGACGGGCGCATCAGGTTGACGCCAGGACCTGAATGCACTGGTCCCTGTTCAGAAAGATATGATCATGCCGACGCACTTTCATGCGATTGTCTGGATCGACCACTCGCAGGCCAAGGTTTTCCATGTTGGCCTGTCCGGCGAGGACGAGATGATCCTGCATCCACACCTGCCGACGCGACATCTTCACCACAAGGCCAACGCGATCGGCAGCGGTCATGCCGGGCTGGACAAGGAGTTCTTTGGCCAGGTGCTGAACGCAGTCAGCGATGCCGGCGAAATCCTCATCATCGGCCCGGCTGGCGCGAAGACCGAACTGGCCAAATACTTGCGCGAAAAACACCCGAAAATCGGCGATCATATTGTGGCGGTAGAAGCCTCCGACCATCCCAGCGACCGCGAAATCGTGGCCTATGCCAAGAAGTACTTCAAAATTGGACCCGGAGACCTGAGGCACCGGGCTTGATCGCACCCGCCGGATGGTCGAGCCGCAACCGGCAGTTTCGTTGATCCGCCTGCGTGACGGATTCGCCGTGTCACGGACAAGCCGGAATAAAACCGGCCGCCAGCTACGAGGCCCTCTTCGATAAACATTCATTAACCATTTCGATAAGCATTCATTAACCATAAGGGCAGAGGTTGTTCCCGGGGGCGGAAGCTGACCGGAATATATCGAAAGAGCTCTGCTCTTGCCCGTTGCATTCCTCTGCTTTCTGCTCGCCGCAGAGGCGGCGGCAGGCCTCACCTGGCGCGGGGCGCCAGTGACCGTCACCATCGTTGCCCGCTACTAGCCGGAAGTTGCAGCTTCGCGAAAGCGTAAATCCCTGATCCGATTCGCTTATCGGCGGAAGGGTCAGTGGCTGTACTGGCTACAAGGCGGTCGGGACGTCGAGCAGCTGGAAGGCGCGCTCCTGGACGGGGGTGAGCTTTGGATAGAGCACGAAGGTCGCAGAGCTGTCGCCCATCATCATGGTGTTGCGGGTGAAGGTGGCGAGATCGGCGAGCAGGGATTGAAAGCTGTGCACCGGCAGATCGTCGTCAGTGCGCTTGGTGCTGATTTTGCGCTTGGCGGCTTCGGAGCGTTCCGCCTTGGCGACAACGGAGCTGCGTGCCGCTTCGGCCGCTTGCTTGTCGTGATCGTCGAACAGGATGGGCTTGAGGGCCTGGCGCATGTGCCATTCGAGATAATAGGCGAGCATGCACAACAGCACGTGGGCGCGGACGCGGTGGTTGCGGCGATGGTGGATCGGTCGGATCTCGATATCGACGGTCTTGAGGCTGCGGAACGCCTGTTCGGCATTCGACAGCCCTTTGTAGGCCCGCACGACCGAAGAGCTGGCGAGCGCTTGTGCCGTGACGTTGGTGCGCACCACGTAGATGCCATCGAGCGAGGCCTCATCATCGATCGGCTGGCTCCTGCGTTCGATGACAAGATCGGAATCGGTGATGGTGATCTCGAAGTGCTTGGCCATCTTGTAGCGATTGATGACCTTGCCGACGGCGAGCGATGCCGATGGCATCTCGACCGCGCAACGATCTTTTGGCGCGCCGCACGCGGGCCTGGATCTTGAGCAGCTTCTCCTCGGTGGCGGCCAAAAGCTCGCGGCGTTTGCGCGCCCGCTCCTCAGCGAGCAACGGATTGCGGCAGACGACGAGCCGCTCGCCGGGATAGTCGAGCGAGGTGATCTCCGCCAAATCGCGGTCGTCAAATAGCGAGAGCTGCAGTTCGCCGGCGTCGACGAGATTGCGGATCGCCGGCGCGCGCAGCGCGGTGATGAAGTCGAGATCGGCCGGCTTGACAGTCTCTCTGATCCGCGCCTCGGTGATCATGCCGCGATCTCCGACCAGCACCACGCGATCGAGATTGAAGCGCTCCTTCAGCTTGGCGACCTGGGTCGGCAACGTCGAGGGATCGCCGACATTGCCTTCGAAGACTTCGATCGCCACTGGGCAGCCATCCTGGCTGCACAGCAGCCCGAATACGATCTGCAGCTTGCCCTTCTTGCCGTCGCGATTGTGCCCGAGCCGGGCGAGTTCGCAGGTGCGGCCCTCGAAATAGGTCGAGCTGACATCGTAGAGCACCAGCGTGCCATTGTTCAGGTGGCGCCTGGCAAAAGCCTTCTCGATGCGCTCCTGTTGCTCGAGCAGCCAGTCGAGCGCGCCGTACAACTGCTGCTCGTCGACCGCGCCGAGCCCGAGCACCTGGCCCAGCGAGCACGTCGCGGTCTCGCCGTCGAGCACGCGCGCCGTCGCCAGCTTCGAGCCCGGTTCAAGCAGGCGCGCGACGATCATGGCGATACACAGAGCCACCTGAAGCTTGGGCTGTCGGCCGCCCTGCGACAACAGCCGGTCAAGCCCGAGCTTGCGCAAGGTCCCCAGCGCCGCCGCGACATGGCCATGCGGAAGGCTGCGCTGCATCGACAACGCTTCGCGACCGACCGGCGCCACAGCGTCGCCGCGTAGCACGCAGCGCAACGCCTCGACCTTCGCAGGCTTCCAATCCGACAGATTGGCCAGCGTGCGCTTGCGGATCTTGTCGCCATCGCGATAGCTCTCCCGCAACAGGATCGCAGGCGGCGAATTGCGATTTGGAATGCTCTCGACGTACATGGCGAGTTTGAATCACGGTTGATTCGCCCCGTCAAGATAAAATCATCAAATTACATGGGTACATTTAATCATGAAAAGTGAGGTTGTGCAAATATTATCAACCGGTTAGGCTCAAAAAGCCCTGCAACTTCCGTCTAAGCCAGCGCCGCAGCATGTCTCGCAACAACAACAAGAGGACCGGAAATTTGCGGCGGACCCACGAAAACCTCTTACATATAGGCCGGTGCTAGAAAGATAAATCCGACCCTGACTAGGTGCGGTGAGGCAGATTGGAGGGTTTGGTTGGCGTTGATGGGGGCTTTCCGCCACCATTCATCGTCTTTGCAAGCCATATCGCAGCCGTGGGACCCCCTATCGCAACGACTGCGATAACGCCTGCGGCCCACGGGCTTCCGAAGATTCCTACGAGTGCAGAAAGAGTTATGCCCCAAACCGCGACTGTACCGGCGATGAGCTGGCTTCTATCCATGCGTCTCTCAGAACCGTCTGTTCGCTGTCGTTCCAGAGATTGGCGGTGGCTTCGTTGCTGCTCCGTCCAATTAACAAGTCTATCTGCGAGACCCGGAAATTCTCGCTCGTATTGCGCCAGAATTTCTGGAGGCATAATCGGCAAAGAACCGCGGGCAATGAAGAAACTCGCGCTTACTTCAACGGCTTTGGTGACTTCCGGGTTACTTACATCAACGCCAGCCGTCTCAAGCGCACCTTCCAGCGCAGGGGGAAGAACTTCAGGTAGCTGCTTTGGAGCGTTGTCGTTCGATCTCTCCGGAGTTGGCTTCTCGCTCCCCCCGTTCGATTGGTTGGTCATCCTTTGATTGCCCGTACTTCGAATTTTTTACAAAATCAGCCGCCCGCAATACCGTGTACATGTCCGAAATTGTCGCATCCCAATCTGAGACGAGTGCCTCTAGGTCAGACTCGTAAAAATCAGCATTCTCATGGTGCAATGGATTGATTGCCGATCCTGCGCCAAAAAGATAATCCCTCACTCTGTCCTTGAGTGAAACCAGATGCACGTCACCGGCCTGACCACCAAATATCAGGTCTACGTCTTGTTGGGCTATGGGATCGCCTGTCTTCCCAGACCAGCATTCGCCTAGACCTCTTACGACACCACCAACACAGTGGTACGGATTGGCGGGATTGTTCCAAAGCGACCCGCCTGCTGAAATAGGGATGCCGTAAAAAACCTTCTTGTCCTTTTGTCTAGTCATTTCAATCGCTTACCAAAAGAGGAAGGCTCTAGTACCT
>NZ_JBEKXH010000747.1:0-2580 GCF_049512235.1 Bradyrhizobium sp. | reverse complement strand
CCGCTCAGGCAACCTTGCTGAGCATGCAGAAGTGGCCGGCGAATGGCAGCGGCATCTCGAACTTGTAGCGATCGCCCGCGGCGGCGACGAACTGATCGACGGCGAGCTGTGCCCCCTCGGAAAAGAACCCGTAATCGTCGACCACGATGCGCCCGCCGGCGGCCATCCTGGTATCGAGAAATTCCAGCGCGTCCTTGATCGGATCGTAGAAATCAAAGTCGACATACGCGAACGCGACCTTCCCGGGCAACTCGCCGCTCTTGATGGCGTCCTTGACCCAGCCCTTTTTGACCTTGATGCGTTCGCGCGGAAAGTTGACCGAGGCAAGCTTGCCGAGGACCTCGGTCTCGGGAGATGCCATCGTCCCCTTGTACTTATCCATCGTCCCGAGTTTAAAGATATCGTGGATCAATCTGTCTTCCTTGGTCGGTGCCGGAAGGCCCTCGAAGCTGTCGAAAAGCCAGAAATTGCGGTCCGCCAGCGGCATGATCTCGGAAGCCAGCAGCTTCGACGTGGCGCCCTGGGCCACGCCAAACTCGCAAATGTCGCCCGGAACTTTCAGACCATCATGCAGATTCTTGATCACATAGACCGCCTCGCTCACGGTCGTGCCGATCAGATCGCTGAGATCCCGCGCGCGCCCCTCCCGTTTCGGCAGGTCGGTGAACAGAAAATGCCGGTAGAGCTCCTCGACTTCGACGGCGTCCTGGCGATGGATGTCCCGCATCGCCTCGGACAGCCTGAACCGCTCGAGCGTCTGATAGTACAGACGCTCCCAGTCCTGGCCAGTCGCCGAGACCGGGATCGCGGCATCACCGGGAAGCCGCACCAGCCCGTAGCCCAGGCGGCGCAAGGCCGTTCGCAGAAATCGCTTCAACAATCTCGTCACCGTTTCAGATCTGTGCCGGGCAAGCAATGCAGCGAACCAAATGGCCCGCGCTTGGCTAGCTATTAGCAGAACTTCCGAACATGAGAATAGCCAAAACACTGCAAGGCAGGGCAATCGCATTTCAATTCATGGTCATTAACTTGGTGAGATACGCATCATTCCAGCCGGCCCGCTTGATTTTTCCTCGGAGCGATCCCTTTTCGCCGTCTTTTTGCATGACGTTGATGGCCATGTGCCGCAGCATGGCGAGATTTTGCGGGCCATTCCCCAGCCGGCTTCTGTCCTGATCCTCGTTCATCACGACGTCGAGTCTCCAGTGCAGCCGATTTTCGACACCCCAATGAGAACGGACAACCTCGTTGAAGCGTTCGGGGGTCAAAGCCGCGCTGAGCAGATAATAGGCGGTCTCGTAGGTTGTTTTGCCGGCGGTTTCGCGGCTGCGCTCGACCTTGCCGACGGCGACCAGGCCCGGCCATTGATGGTCTTTGATCAGCCACGCAATGTCGGTGGAGACCGTGGCGGTGCGGGTTTCGATACGACCATGATCGGCATCGACGACCGGCTTGGCGGTGACTTTTTCGCTGGCGGGGTCGGTAAGATGCAGCACGACGTCATCATAAAGCGTTGGCTGGTTTTCCTTCAGGGCGAGGACAAAGTCGCCACCCTGATCGACGATCTGGCCGGCGATGGCGCGCTGGCAATTGAGCGCGTCGGTGGTCACGATCGTCCCTTTCAGCTGCAGCATCTCCAGCAGTTTCGGAACGGCAGTGATTTCGTTTGACTTCGCATCGGTAGCGATCTGCGCCAGCACAAGGCGCTGCTCACAGCCCCAGGCGGAGACCATGTGTAACGGCGACTTGCCGCTGGCGCGGTCGAACGAGCGGCGCAGAACCTTGCCGTCGATCGCCACAACCCCTTCGCATTGCTTGGAGAAATCAGCCATGAAGCGCTGAAACGCGGCCCGGAACTGCTCCGGATCGAGCATGCGGAAAAGCCGACTGAATGTGTCGTGGCTCGGCACCCCATTCTCAAGCTTCAGAAACCCCCGCAGGAACGGCTCTTTCTCCTTCGCAAACAGGCCCATGTCCACCGAGCCTTGCGCGCCGCACAGCACCGCGCACATCGCTATCGTCAGAATTTCATGAAGGTCGTGCAGGGCAGCATTGCCGGTGCGCGGGTCGTCCAGACCCTCCCAGCATTCGATAAAGCGATCCAAAGTAATCTCCCGGGGCCACGAATCATCCGTGCCCCGTTAGAATCCATTTCGTCAAAAACGCCAAAATACGCCAAGCCGGAACTAGAATTCCAAATGCGATTCCCCTGTGGCATCTCCGCCTTCGCTCTGCGAGTTGCGGCGGATGGGGCGGCTCCAAATCCTTGGGCTGCGCACGCGCGGCATGCGAACTGATTGCCACGATGATGAGGAGTTGCCTATGATTTGCCCGACGTGTCAAATTATTTCTTGTCCGCCAAGCCTTCCGACGACGCCGCGCAAAAAAGAAACTTGCCCGACGGGCCAGGAGAGGCCCCAGATCTGGTGTGATTTGGGCTGTCAAGCCACAATATGAAAAATATTATTGTTGCTGTTTTGTTCGAATCATTTATAGTCACACCCGTCTCGTTCCAGATGAGGGGCGTATCGCGATCGTCAGACACGCGGGATGAGATGCGGTGGACGCGGCAGCGTCGGG
>NZ_JBEKXH010000746.1:0-5243 GCF_049512235.1 Bradyrhizobium sp. | reverse complement strand
TTCGGAAATATGGAGGCAGGTACCGGGGAATTGTGTACTTTACAAACCATAGCGACTCGCTGCAGTTGTGTGCCGCCACGCAACAACTGGAGATTCCCCATGACCTTTAAGGTTCAAGTAGCAAGCATCGACTTGATGGGCGGCACTGCCAACGTGGTCGCCTTCGATCAATCCCCGACCCCGACGCCGGGTCCTACAGCATCACTCAACCTTCAATTTCCCTTCACGCCCTCGGGCGGGGCGGATCATGAGAAGGACAAGGTGATTGCGGCTGCAAAAGTCGCTCTGCAGCGGGTTCTGAGCGAAATTTAATCTGGGCTTCCAATAAAGAAACCCGGCGTTCCAGCACGGAAAGCCGGGTCAAAACCCTTGCATGGGGTAATAAATCGTTCCACGGGCGTGAAGCGGACGGGGCGCCAATTCAGCAGATACGCTTCGCCCATGGTTTCGATTGACATAAGAACATAACTCAAGAGTGCCTCTTTCTCCTCACGAAGCTAGGCGGAATATCCGCATATTGGCGGTATCCTGACGATCGGCGATGAATTTCGCGAGAGAATCGTCTTCAGAGTAACTCACGAGAAATTCGGGAAGCGTCTGGCGCAAGGCGTTTGCGACGACGAACTCCGACGGCGGGATGCCGGGACGAATGGTTCGGAGCCAGGAGCCGAACGAGTCCCAAACGAGCTTTGGAGAGGCGACGGCGAGATATTGGAGCAATCCCTGGGCGACGACGCCGGCCTGGATGAAGACATGGTAGGCGTTGATTTTGCGTTTGATGTGATCTCGGTAGTCGGCCGACTTGCGATGGAGGTACTGATTGCCGTTGCGGTATCGCAACGGGACCATGTCTTTCATCCAGAAATGATAGGCGAAGGAGCCGATCAGGCGCGTGGCCTGTTTGAAGCTGTGCTCGATCTTGAAGCGCAGGCCGTAGAGACGGATGATGTCGGTGGCGCTCAGCGATGTATCGGTGCACATCAGGATGCAAGATCCCCTGGTGGGATGGACGACGACCACAAAACGGACCAGTTGTCCCGCCGGCCGCCACAGCAGATCGCAGACGCGATAACGCAGCGTGACGTTGTGCTCTCCATAAACCGGACTAGCAAGATGTTGCATGGATTTCACATCCGCAAGCAGCGACTTCAGCTTTATCTTCTTTCCATAGGTCTTGGGTCGCCCCCTCGTCCTGCGGCCTTTCTTGCTTTCGGCGGGAGCGTAGGCCACCGCATTGGATTTAACCCGGGTCAGGAGATGGTTGCCCTGTCCGAGCAGGCCGCGCACCATCTTGCCGGCGGCGTAGTAGGCATCGGCAACAAAGTAGAACGGGGCTTTCAGCGCCACGGTACCGAGCAGGCCGAGCATCTTGTCGAGCAAGGTGCGCCGGTCGCGATTGGACCATACCAGGCCTTCGTGGATACGCGCCGCGAGCGGTACAGAGAAGACGCTCGCGGCCGCGTGTACCAGCAGACCCACGGCCTGCATGGAATGTCCCATGATGTATTCCGGCTTGGTGTTGGATTCCGATTGCTGATGCAACAGCTTGACGGCCGGCATTTTCCTGCCGCGCTTGGGGGCTTTGATGCCATCGCCGACCAGGACCAGCCGGCCGTTGACGCGCACGGGCCTTGTGAACAACCGCAATACCAGTTGCGTCCACAGCGCCGCGAGCCGATCGAGCTTGACGCCGGTGCTGTGAAAGTTGGCCAGCAGCCGGTGATAGAGCTTGTCTCTCAGATTGAGCGCGCGCACGATGCTGGTAACGCCCAGCGTGTCGGCGCGCACCATCATGCCGGCCACGGCGGTGACGAACCACATGAAGGTGCTCTGACGCGAGAATGCCGGGCGTAGCAGCTGGATTGCATTCCACCACAAGCCCCACAGCGAAAGCGCCCGTCCCCGATCCAACATGGCCCGATCCATGGTTGCGTTGATCCGGGACCCTTGTTATGGACCAAAGATTCATAATTCGTTAACCATGATGATGCTCATGATCGGGAGCTGCGCGGATGGCGAATCCGGCCGGAAACCGCAGCCGGCGAACGCTTCGGCGCGGCAATATCAACGCAGCGATCGCGCGACGACGCGATAGGCATTCGGCGGTGACAGGCGGTACGGAACCTCTTGAGGAGATCAACCTCGTGGGCAGTTGGCGCAAAGAGAACGCGAAAGATTCGGCAGACAGTATCTTCGCAAACAATCCCTTCTTCGATGAGCTCCTGGAGTGGAGGGGTTCGCCCGAAGGCCAGCAATATGCCGAGTTCGCCGACGTGCTCTGTGATCTCATGGCGGACGTGCACCTCGATGCCGCGCAACGCCGCTTCATCTGGCCTGATGGAGAGCTGCTCGATCTCGATCAGTCCGTCGCGCACATCGAGAAGCAATATCCCGACTTCCGTCGCGACTGGATCGAGGAATACCTGATCGCCTGGATCGAAATGGACTACGCCCCGGAACATTACTCCCGAGAGCAACTAGACGAACTCGACAGGCTCACCGCGCAATGGATCGCCGACCATCTGCGCCGCGCCAAAAACTCGAAAAAAAGGCGGAAAACTCGTCACTCTTGAGTTGGTTCTGATCGATTATAATCACGGCCGTCTCGTTCCATATGAGGGGCGTATCGCGATCGTCAGACACGCGGAATGCGATGCGGTGGACGCGGCAGCGTCGGGCGTGGCCAGGCTGGCAGGGCAGGATGCACATTGAGTTGCGCCTGTGAGCTTTACGAATGGCACGCAAGACGAACGGCGCTGATGCGGACGGTGAAGTCGTGTGGTTCTGCCACTTCCCAATGAAATCAACACGTTGGCTTGGCTAACTGGCATATCCCGCGCACTGATCCATTTGGACTTTTTCCCGATTTGGCTAACCGTCTGAGGCGAGTAGTCGGCATCACGATCAACGGCTGGTTCGCTCGGTCGCTGGGGTCGAGCGACGTCGCCGGTTGGCTGTTCCTGGGGCTTGGCGTGGCCGCTGATATCGCCGCGCTCGCTCTGCCCTCCGCTGTGCCGTCCAGCGCTGGCAGGCTGGTCAGCCTGGCACGCCATTAGCCGCATGGATAATCTGGGCGACGGTATTTGCGTTAGCAGCCACGGCAGGCATCGGCTTTGCCAGCCTCAACATCAGTGACGTGACGCTGGCCAGAGCGTCACGCGTCACGCCGGTCGTCACGCTGGCCAATGCCGCCCTCGCCGACGCCGTCACGGCCCGCGACCCGGGAATGTGCCGGCGGGGTCGGCAAGTTCTGCCGCGAACGGGAAACCGCCGTGGCCGATCGCCGGCAGGCCCTCGACGTTGCCATGAGGCGGTCGAACGGACAGCGGACCCGCAGACCGAGGCAGCGACCCGGATCGTGGCTTGGGTTTCCGGTGGACTGGTGCGTCCCGCAGCCGACGATTTCGGCATGCTGCGCCCGATCCTGCTGGCGCTGCTGCCCCAGGTCGGCGGCATCCTGCTGATGGTCGGGCGCGGCGTTGACCACGCAAACTTAGCGTAAGACCCTCTTACGGTCGCTCAGGTCCAGACCTTCGATAGGTATTTTGCCATTGCGGAAGCACGCAAGTTGGCACAACCTACGGGACGCATGGCGACACGGGAGCAAATGCTCGCTGCGATCACGGCCTATATGGCCGCTCACAAGCGCATTCTGGGTTACGACTCGACCCCGACTTGGGCACAGGGTTTCAGCCCGCACGAAGTCGTCATGAAGTATCCCTTAGAGGTTGGCGGTGAGTTGATCGGGCAGCTTTGGGTAATTGGGTTTCCTCGTTCGGAAGATCTGAAATTTAGGCTTCAAATCGTGATGGATGGGCCTATTTGTCGGCTCGATTACACCGACGAGACGCATCCAAATTCGATTACCGGCTATACCAATGGGTGGGTTCCAATGGTCGTCGTCGGCCCTCATTATCACTCATGGCCGATTAACCAACGTTTCTTTCGGGGGGTAACCAAGCCTCCAAAGCTTCACGATGCTCTGCCATACATGCAGCCGGGTCGAACGTTCGATGCAATTCTGCGTTGGTTTTGCACCGACACAAATATTGATTCTCTTCCCGGCAGCCATCTGATGGGTCTACCAGGACCAGGATTACTGATATGACACCTAATCCAGACCTTATGATGCGTGCATGCCACGGACTTTTTGAACTCGCTGGCGTCAAGCGAGTGGAAGACGGCATCGTCGCGACAACGCACTGCATGTATCCGTCAAACAGCTTAGTTCGAGTAACGGTGCGTGGCAGCGGAGCGACGATCGTTGCCTCCGATGAGGGTGGAGCGCTTGGCGAAGCTTTGGCGGGCGGGATCGAAGTCAGGAATTATGATCGCGCGCTGGCGCATCTGGTGCGAGAACAAGGGCTATTGATTAGAGAGAGTGTCATCTACACGCCGCAAATGTCGATGGAGGCGACCCCGCTCGCGATCTTGCTGGTAGCGAATGCATCGCAAGAGGTTGCTCGCTGGATGTTCGACCATGGCAAGGTGAAGCGCGCACGTGATTTTAAACAACTACTCGCTGATTTCCTTTCAAAGCGCTTTGATGCTCGCGTTGCCCATGGTGGATTTTTTGTCGGTCATAGCAACAAGCAACATAGGTTCGCGAACATCGTCAGTTTGGATGGTGAACGGAAGCTGATAATCGATCCTGTCTCTAACGATCCTTCGTCAATCAATGCCCGCGTCGTCGCGAACCTTGACGTCAAAGCGACCGGTAACCCGAACATCATTCAACGTATCGTATACGATGATGAGGATGATTGGTCGGCGGTCGATCTAAATCTGCTGCAAGTTGGTGCAACGGCAGTACCTTTCTCGCGTGCTGGAGAAGTGATTGAACGGATCGCCAGCGTCGCTGGATGATCCGACGACCGCCAGAAATCACGCTTCATGAAATTTGCGCGCCTCCGGCGTGCCGGCAATCTCGGCACCGCCCAGACCGGCACAGTCGCGGCGGCGGTGCGGTATTTGGCCAAAGGCATCATGACGGGGATGTTGGCTGATTTCAGCCAACACTCCTTAGACATTGCACGCGGCCAGAGGCTGCGGACGGTGCGGTGCCGACGCGAGGGCCGGATTTTCCGCCGGGCGCACGGCTGCCCCACTATCGGCCAGCTCGATTTGACGCACGGACCGGGGCTTCCTTTAACCGACTCTTTGATATCTTCCAAATTCCAGAAGATTGCGGGCAAAGAATTTCTTCCATAATTTGGAAAATACATCATGTCCTCGAAGAGCAC
>NZ_JBEKXH010000745.1:0-2732 GCF_049512235.1 Bradyrhizobium sp. | reverse complement strand
ATCCGTTATTACATCACCAACAATCCCACCGCATCGTACACCGGCGCATTCATTCATTTGCTTGACGATCTCGATACGAACGTCGCAGCACCTGATCTGGGAAAACTGACGGCATTGACGAGCAAGGTGGACGTTGCGATACGCGAAGCTCACCTCCAGGACGATTTTGTCACATCAAAGAATGTCTTGGGCCGATCGGGACCGGCTGACAAACCCATCGATTCGAGCATGCTGCGCAAGACCGAGAAGAATGCGTTTCTTTCCGATGGTGACCGACGCGATTTCATCCTCCTGTACAACTCGTCACCGCAAGCGCCGCACGTCACAAGGAACCTGAGCGGCACGATCACATTCGAAAATCAAGAAGCGACCGCCTGCCTTTACGAACCGAACTTCGACGAGGCGCAACGCCGTCTGATGAAACAGAAGCTTATTTCCGAATACAGGCTGCAAAAGCCCGGCGTCGATTCGCGCGAATGTTCCAGAAGCAGCCTCTTGACGTACGACGTCATCGCCGTTGAACGCGGCCATCTCGCGCAAATGCGATCCGAGCATCAGATTGCCCTGTACTCCGAAGTCGAAGCCAACCACTTCAAGCACCTGGAAACCATCACTTCGGGGCGGCTTGACGAGATCTTGGCCGACCAGAAAAAAGCACAAGCCCGAATTCAGGCGGATATCGAAAGCGGATCCGGCGAGGGCTACGGAATCGTTGAAGCAAGCCCGCGGGTCAATACGATTTGCATGGTTGTCAAAGACCAGGAAGCTGCCCATAGGCAGCTTCTGCAGGAAAAGGTCGAGCTGTCGACTTCCGACATCATCTCCAAGCCGACGCTGGACGATGCCTACAAGGCGCTGCAGCGGGACGAATGTCAGGCGATTTATTCGGCCGGCCCGGAGCTGAAAATCCTTACAGCGGCAATGGCGAAGGACGGCGCAGACCATTCCATTTCGGCGATCTGGAACAGAGACGAGGAGATTCAGAAGGCCGACAGATTGGCGCAGGCAAAAAGGGAGGAAGATGCAAGGCAGGCGCTCCTCGCAAAGACCCAGCAAGAGGCCAGGGAGAATTTGAGAAGGACGATGAATGCCGAGGAAAGCGCAACAGCAAGGGCGCGGCAGGAGGCTCTTCAATCGCAATTTGGAAAAGTTGCGGCGGCATATTCCGCCGCCATTGCAAAGGACGTACGAGATGCCACCGCAAGCCGCGACGATTGGCAACAGAGTGCCGGATACGCGCAGTATCCCAGGTTTGTCACCTGGTATCAAAACATGGTTCGCGACCATTGGGAGCTGCAGTCCTTGAATTCCGAGATTGCCGATTATGGGCGCGCCGAGTGGAAAGGCAGGCCCATGGAGACCGGCTTCACATTGATCACCATTCGGCTCCGCAACAGAATCCTTGGTGAATACAAGGATGTTTGCGTCGTTTTGGGACGCATGAACGACACTGAATTTGGCGGAGGTTGCTTGCGATCAAACTGCCCAGTCAGCGCTGTTGAAGAAAGCCAGAAATTTTGAAAGCCAGTGGCTCGTTCAACCGCAATCCTAGCTGATGCATGCCTAGCTGATGCACCGGCGTGCCAATACCAGACGCCCAAGGATGCCATCAGGAGCACGAACAGGATCAGCGATCCGCCGGGATAGCCGATGCCCAGCGAACGATCGGCAAAGTCCGCCATGGTGGTGCCGGCGGTCGTCGTGGCAATGATGACGCCCCAGTACAGGAACGGATGGAACGGTTTGGAAGAAATTTGGGCAGCGACGGCGACCACGACGATTCCGATGCACTAGCTGGGCGCTGCTGAGCGCATATCCCAATTCAAGGTCATGGACATGGCGTCGCCGCCGGTCTCTCCGAGGGTGGTTGCGGCAACCTTGATCACCCAAAACGTCAACGTGACTTCGGGGACCTGGCTCAGGCCATGTTCAGAATTCATGGATTATCTTCGGCGTGAGTGCCACTGTGCCGCCCGCTGAAGGTCCTGCCATTAGTTTGGTGCGAGCAGACGAGGCGCTATTGCGCCGTACAGGCTCAAGCCTCGCGCGCATTTTTGCGAGATGCCGGCGGACAAGATGAGTCACTGCTTCATTGCCCCCGCGGCTCCGCAAAATCAACGCCGCGGCTCATTTGGTAGCCACCCCTGATAATGATCCGGAAAGTGAAGCCGTCCGCCTCCGCCGCCTCGCCGCGTTCGATCATCGCACGCCTTTGCGCTTCGCATTCGGCTTTCGTGTCGCCGGTGACGCTGTGCCACCTGTCGGGCCGCGCCGGTTCTGCCTTGGCTTCCAGCCGGGCCAATCGATCCCTGATCCTGCTCATGTCGTGCCGCCTTCCAGTTTGTCGAGGCGTTTTTGCACCTCGGAAAGTTCGAATGATCTGACGTAGACGTCGATCAGCCTGCCGACTTCGGAGGCCTCCGATGGCGTGAGGCTGCCGGCGGCGGCAGCCCCCAAGAGCGCCGCGGACGCCACCCGCGCGTCGTCGGCATTGTTGATGGGGACCATCTCGAACGAAACCGGCCGATCCTTGCGCGGCGGCAGGATCCGATCAAGACAGAGCCGCAGCGCCGCGATGTCGCCCGCCAAGGCGAGATCAACCGCCTTGCGTGTGAGAGCTTCGGCCTCGCCATCCAGCAGCGCTTCCAGCGCCAGCGCACTGACGTTGCGCGAACCCTTGGGGCGTCCATTCGGGTTGCCCGACTGCCCGGGTTGAAAGCGTGTCGCGGCCT
>NZ_JBEKXH010000744.1:0-2578 GCF_049512235.1 Bradyrhizobium sp. | reverse complement strand
CTGAAACTCCGGCCGGTCAAGCAGCAATTCCGGCCATTCCCAGGGCGGCGGAAGATTGCGCCGCGTGAAATCATCGAAATGACCCGATGGGCCAAGATTTTGAGTGACAAAGCCTTGAATTCCACCCGACATTTCCATCGTCCCTGGTTTCGCGGGGTAAAAGCTCTCTCAGATCAGGCGCCTTTATTTTATACTTAAAGTAATTTGGCGCAAGTGGCAAAATCGGCGCCGTCAGACGCTTTTGAAGGCTGGAGCGCGTCCGGATGATGTTGAACCATCGCTTAGGAGTAATGGCCGGACTTGTCCCGGCCATCCACGCCTGGTTGAGCGATTCCGTGAAACCTATCGTATCCGAGCTCTCGGTCCTCATCCTGAGGAGCGCGCGCCCTTGCGCGCGCGTCTCGAAGGATGACCCCGCGCCCTCACGGTTCGAGACGGCGCTGAAGAAGCGCCTCCTCACCATGAGGATATCCACTGAAGCTGGCCCTTGTTCGCGGTGACCTCGCGTCGCTACAGCAACTCGCCAAGCGCCGGACGCCTCACCATTGAAACTGTTGTCCGGCGAGTACTTCCTTCCTGGGAGTTAATGCCCGGCGAAGCGCGCTCTTCGCCCCGCCGCGTCTGCCCTCATCCTGAGGAGCGAGCCTTCGCCCGGAGGGCGAGGGCTCGCGTCTCGAAGGATGGCAGCTTGCACCATCTTTGCGGCCATCCTTCGAGACGCATCGCTTAAGCGATGAATCGCCGGACTAGCGCGACGCCAGTTCCATGAGGCGCGCAACCATCGCCGAGTCCGGGTCCGCCAGCGGCGCGATTGCGGTGAAATGATTGGCGCCGGGGATGGTACCGAACCGCGTCGCAAGGCCGGCTTCGCCCCAGCGATCGACGATGCACCGGCTTTGCCGAAAATATTCCGCGCTCTCCTGTTCGCCGACCACCGCGTCGAGACTTTTACGTGCGGGCGCATTCCAGAACAACGGGCTTGCCGCTCGCGCCGTGGCCTTGTCGAGATGCAGCGCGTTGTTGATCGAGGTTTCGACCAGCGGCGCGAGGTCGAACAGGCCGGAAATGGCATAGGCCGCGACCACGAGGTCTGCGGGCAAGGACGCATCGAACCCCGGCCAGTCGGTCGCCAGCAGGCAGGCGGCGAGATGCCCGCCCGCCGAATGGCCTGAGATCACGAGCGGCCGATCGAGGCGCGACAGCGCCCGCGTCACCATCCGCATCTGCCGGATGATGTCATCGACGGTGACGCCGGGACAGAGATCATAGCCGGGAATGGCGACGCTGAGCCCGTGGGCATTCAGCCCTCCGGCGAGGTGGCTGAAAAATGAAATGTCCAGCGCCTGCCAGTAGCCGCCATGAATGAAGACGACGACCGGGCCTTGGCCGTTGCCGGGAAAAAAGTCGATGATATTGCGCGCGCCGCGACCATAGGCGATCGAGCGAGGGGCGTGGCGCTCGCGATAGAGGGCGGCGTCCTGGGCCCAGCTGGCGATCAGCGCGGGGCTCTCCGGAACCCGCGCCCGGTTGTTGTATTCGACCTCGTAATCGACAGGCGCGTTCAAGTCACACCGCTCCCTGCTGTGCGGCTTTCCGGGCCGAGGCCTTGGTCTTGGCCAACAGCCGCATCAATTCGCGGACATCCTTCGGCGAAAGATCGGAAAATATATCGGCGATCCAGGTCTCGTGCTCGGCGGCCATCTTGCGGAACTCGGCGCGCCCGGTCTTGGTCAGGCGGATCACCTGAACGCGCCGGTCGGCATCGGATGTGCGGCGGTCGAGATGGCCCGATATGACCAGGCGCTCGACGAGACCGGTGACGTTACCGTTGGAAACCATCATGCGTTTCGAGACATCCGACAGCGTCATGCCGTCAGGCGCCTTGTCGAGCTGGGCCATCAGGTCGAAACGCGGCAGCGTGACATCGAACCGCGCCCGCAGCCGGCTGCGCACCTCGCCTTCGATCAAGGTCGTGCAAGTCAGGAGGCGAAGCCATAATCTGAGCTCGTCGCCATGATCCTGGGGCAGCTCGACGGCCTTGGTCTCGGAATCAAGGATCATGATGCCCCTTACCTGCTGGTTACCTGCCGCAAGCGCGAACGAGCCTTCGCGCGTGTGGCCTTTCAACTGAATGTTTTGACCTTCAAATAATTCAGCTGTTGCCGCAAGTCAAAATGCCATGGCGGCGGCCTCGCGACGCTCGCGAATTTCTTTAGGTATCAAATAATTGGCGCGCGGCTTGCATGCCGCCGTTGTGAAGATCGGGCTGGCTTGAGGCTTGGCTTGCGACGATAGCCGTCATCAGAATAAGCTTGCGTCACGAGAGCCCGTAGTTAAGTGATTTTGGCTGCGTAGCGGCCGATCAGGGGACAGATCATGAAACAGTGGTTGAAATTCGCAAGCCTGGCGGTTCTGCTGAGCGCCACCGCCGGCCACGCCGTCGCGCAGGAAAAGCTCAAGATCGGCCTGATCGTGACGCTATCGGGTCCAGCCGCGGCGCTCGGCCAACAGGCCCGCAACGGCTTCGAACTCGCGGTCAAGGATCTCGGCGGCAAGATGGCCGGCCGGGATGTCGAGG
>NZ_JBEKXH010000743.1:0-2926 GCF_049512235.1 Bradyrhizobium sp. | reverse complement strand
CGGCGGCGTTGGCGCGCGAGGCGGCGTTGTCCTCGGAGATCTCGTGGCTGGCCGCGCCCGCGGCGCCGAGCGCCTTGGCGATGCCGTTGGGGTCGATGATCATGATCACGGCGCCATCGCCCAGGATGGTATTGCCGGAGAACATGTCGATGTGGCGCAGCTTGGTCGACATCGGCTTGACCACGATTTCTTCGGTGTGGAACACGCCGTCGACCACGATGCCGAAGGTTTGGCTGCCGACTTGCGTCACCACGATAAAGCCGTTCTCGGGGTCTGAGGAGGAGCCGTCGTCGATCTTGAGCAGCTTCTTCAGGTGCATCAGCGGCAGCAGCTTGTTGCGCAGCCGCAATACCGCGGTGTCCTTGATGCGCTCGATGCGATGCTCGGAATTGGCGCGCGCGCGCACCAGTTCGACCACCGACAGCTGCGGGATCGCAAAGCGGTCGCCACCGGCTTCCACGATCAGGGCCGAGACGATCGCCAGGGTCAGCGGAATCTTGATGGTGACGCTGGAGCCTTCGCCGGCGACCGATTTGATGTCGATGGTGCCGCCGATCTGGTCGATATTGGTACGCACCACGTCCATGCCGACGCCACGGCCGGAGACGCTGGTCACGGCGGCCGCGGTCGAGAAGCCCGGCGCGAAGATGAATTTGTGGATCTGCGCTTCCGTCATCTTCTCCAGTTCAGCCTCGTTGACGAGACCGTTCTGAAGCGCCTTGGCCTTGATCCTCTCGGTGTTGAGGCCGCGGCCGTTGTCGGCGATGCAGATGATGATGTGGCCGCCTTCATGATAGGCCGACAGCCGGATCGTGCCCTGCTCGGGCTTGCCACAGGCTGCCCGCTCGGAAGGCGTCTCCAGGCCGTGATCGGCGGAGTTGCGCACCATGTGGGTGAGCGGGTCCTTGATCAGATCGAGCACCTGGCGGTCGAGCTCGGTGTCGGCGCCGTGCATCTCCAGTTCGATCTGCTTGCCGAGTTCGCCCGAGAGGTCGCGCACGATCCGCGGCAGCTTCTGCCAGGCATTGCCGATCGGCTGCATCCGCGTCTTCATGACGCCTTCCTGCAGCTCGGCGGTGACGTTGGAGAGCCGCTGCAGCGGCACCTTGAACTCGGTATCGTCGTTGCGCCTTGAGATCTCCAAGAGCTGGTTGCGGGTCAGCACCAGCTCCGAGACCATCGTCATCAGATGTTCCAGCGTATCGACATTGACCCGGATCGACTGGTTGGCGACCTTGTCGGCCTCCTGCACCTCGACTTCGATGACCGGTTTGCCGGCAACCGCTTTGGCGACGCCAGTTTTTGCGCTGCCATGTTTGGGCGCAGCAGCAGCAGCCGCGGCCGGGGCGGCGGCCTTTTCCGGCTGCGGCGGCGGTGGCGGCGGCGCAATCTCGGTTTCGGTCTCGCGGAAGGCGCGCTCCAGTTCATCCAGCGACACTTCGCCGAGGCGCAAGGGCCGCTCCAGCGTCTGCGGCACCAGGATGCCCTGCGCGATCGCCGGGGCGATGGCGGCCACCGGCTCTGCGACAGCCGACGCCGACGCGATCGGCGGAGCCGGCGCTGACATCGCTGCCACGCCACGCTCAACCATCGCCTGCAGCTCGTCGATCAGGTCCTGATCGGAGCCGTCCGGCTCCGCCTCGGTGGCCTCGAGCCGGCCCAGAATGTCCTTGATGCGGTCGATCGTGCCCAGAATCAGCGTCACCGCCGCGCCGGTCACCGGCATGCCGTCGCGGAATTTACCCATCAGGGTCTCGGCGGCATGGGCCAGCGCTTCCAGCGGAAGATGTTATCGAGAATCTTGGCGTTGTTCGGGTCCTGCTCGAATTTCACCAGTTGATTGTCGACGGTATCCAGGCTCTCGCCGGTCTCCGTCAGGAATTCCCGCAACAGATCGTCCATCGGAATACGCCTTCCAAGCCTTCGTGTTGCGGTCGCCGTCAACCATTCTTCGTGTCAGGGATCCGGAAACTGCCGGACTCCATTATGCCGGCGGCTCTCGCCGGAAAGTGACTGCGCCACCTATACAACCTGCAAGGAATCTTGTCGGCCAGGCCACGTGCGATGGTGCAACGGATGTCCTCGCTTGCGACCAATATCTCCTGCGCTTGCTCATTCGCGTTAATTTTGGTGTCCGTTCTAATACGGAAGCCTCGGCAAATGTCGCGGCAACCGCGAGACCTTCAGCGCACACGGCTCCGGAGCATGAGGGGAGGCACTTGCCGCGCACCATGAACAGCAGTCATCGCCCGGCTTGACCGGGCGACCCAGTATTACAGAGGCGGCGATGGGGGCACGGAGCTCTACGTCTACATACTTGCAAGTCGCATCGGAGGTACACTGTACATCGGCGTGACCAACGATCTCATTGGCCGCGTAGCCGAACACAAATCGAAGGCCGCCGAGAGCTTTATCCAGAGATCGCGGGTGGGTGAGGTCAGCGTTTCGACGGAGAGGTCTCTGGAATACTGGGTCGCCCGGTCAAGCCGGGCGATGACGACCGTTTATGATGCGCGGTAAGTGCTTCCCTCATGCTGGAGGCCGAGGTTTCCTATCAGTTCGAGAACTGCCAGAACTTCGGAAATGCTGTTCCTAGCGCGAGCAGGCCTTGGCCGCGCCCGGCATGCTCATCACCAGCTCTTCTTCGATCTTTATCAATTTCCTGATTTCCTTGAGAGCCTTGTAGAGAGCCCCCGCGGTGACATGGTTGTTGATGCCGTCGATCGCGTCGCGGCAGCTTGCAAGCGCTTCGCGCAGGTCCTTGAGGCCGCCGAGATACGAAGCTCGATATTTCGGAATGTCGTTTTTCAGATACATCAGCTGGACGCAGTAATAGAGCCGCCTGGCCGGGGTGTTGGCGGTTTCCGCGGTGACGGTGTCCTTTTCGCGAAGGATCGGGGCGTCGCCGTCGATCAGGAAAGAAGTC
>NZ_JBEKXH010000742.1:0-3417 GCF_049512235.1 Bradyrhizobium sp. | reverse complement strand
GCGAAAAACTCGCCGGCCCTGATGTCGAGCGACAGCTGATCGACCGCAGGGATGCGGCCGAATGTCTTCACCACCCCCTCGATGCGCAGCAGGGGCACATCGGCGGCCAGGGCCGGCAATTCCGGCTTCGCCGGATCCATAGTCGCGATCGCCTGCGGTTCGGGCTGATACGGATCGGTGGCCGCGACAACCTGCGTTTCGCCGTTCGAAATTTCCTCAGCCATATTCCCTGCCGGCCTGATCGTGGCTGAAGCTAGCGGCGGATCGGCCGCGGCTCAAGGATCAAGTTCGTTGGGCTTTATATCTGCAAACTCCATGACTCTTTGAGTTCTCCGAGCCGTCCAAACTGCGTCTGCCTGCCGTGAAAACCATGCGAGTGCTGTGGTCCAAGTAGGAACGGGTGCCTGTGAATCTGCCACCTGCGAGCTTGCCTGAAATGGTTCCGCTTCCGTCGTTTCCATTTGCAGAACCGCTGACTGCGCCGTCCGAGGTTTGCGAGAGGTCGAATGCACCAGCCCATTCGCTGCCGTCGTCACATTTTGCGGTCCACATCCATTTTCCATTCATTGACAGCACAGGGGGTTCGTTCGCGGCAGTGGAACTTCGCTTTTTGACTTTTGCCTTTTGATGCTGCTGGCCTTCGTCACCCGACACCGACTTGTCAGTTTTCCCAATTGTCCCACCCGTCGAGCCCGCTTGAGCCAGTGCAATCCGACTCCCAGCTGACACCGACAGCAATACGCCCAGAGCAATCGCGATTGCCTTCGTCATGAGTGAAGCCCCCCCGACAGCCAAAGACAATTCGGGACGCGAACAGTTGCAATGGTCTCGGCCCCCGGAGGGTGCGCGTGTCCAACAAGATCTGAAAGTATTTATTCACAATATTTCGGAGATTCTCGGCGCTACGATTCCACCCGGTCATTCGACGGCACAGGGAGGGCATGCCGAGCCCCTCGAATTCGAAACAATGCTTTCGGGGTCGATAGGGCAGCGGTGCTGACGCATTGAAGTGCGCCTCTCGCGGCCCTCCCGCTCCGGCCGGGGCGTGTGATTTCAATCACAGAAAGATATTCCGATCGAAATTATTGTGATCGTTGGCTCGGATGCTAGGGTCCAGCTCGTTGCCGATGTGGGATTTCCTGATGCGCGCCATTGGGGCCATCTTTTTAGCGGTTTGCTCGGCCTGGCTTTTCAGTCAGCCTGCATTCGCCGAGAGGCGGGTGGCGCTGGTGATGGGCAACTCGGCCTATCAGAATGTGAGCCGGCTCGCCAATCCCACCAACGATTCCGAAGCGATGTCGGCGATCCTCAAGAAAGCCGGCTTCGATGTCGTCGAGCTCAAACGCGACCTCAATGTGAGCGAGATGCGCCGCGCTCTGCGCGATTTCTCCGACAGCGTTCGCGACGCCGATGTCGCCATCGTCTACTTCGCCGGACACGGCATCGAGATCGGCGGCACCAACTATGTGATCCCGGTCGACGCCGTGCTGGAACGCGACATCGATGCATTTGACGAAGCCATTCCGCTCGATCGAATTCTGACGGTCATCGAGCCCGCGAAGCAACTGCGGCTCGTCATCCTGGACGCGTGCCGCGACAACCCCTTCAACAAGACCATGAAGCGCACGACCGGCTCGCGCGCGATCGGACGGGGCCTGGCCAAGGTCGAGCCCGAAAGTCCGAACACGCTGGTTGCCTTCGCGGCCAAGGCCGGGTCGACCGCCTATGACGGCGACAGCAAGAACAGCCCCTTCACCGCCGCGCTGGTCAAATATCTGCCCCGCCCCGGTCTCGATCTGCGCAAGGCCTTTGGCTATGCCCGCGACGACGTCTTGAAGGCGACCAACAACAAGCAGGAACCGTTCATTGAGCTCGAGTTCTGGGAATCGATCAAGAACGAAAAGAACCCCGAGCTGTTCCAGGCCTATCTCAACCGCTACCCAAAGGGGGTCTTTGCGGATATCGCGAAAATCAATCTGCAACAGCAAAGGACGGCTGCCGTTGAATCAGCAACCGTCGAGCAACCCAGCGACAAGGTCGAACTCGGCGATCCCGCTTTGCTCCACGAAGTTCGGGAACGGCTCTATGAGCTTAACTTCGATCCGGGCCCGTTCGATGGACCGATGAGCGCGGCGGCGCATCGGGCCGTTCGGGAATTTGAACAAGCCAACAAACTTGTCTCCACCGGCGAAGTCACGCAAGGGCTGCTGCGCCGCCTGCGTGAAATCAGCGGCCTGAAGCCGTGGGGCTCCATCATCTATTCGAGGTCGACCGGCAAATGGGGCATGGCCTGGTCGCAGGATACGCGGAAAGCGGCTGTCGAGAGCGCCCGCGCATCCTGTGGCGACGCGTCACAGTGTTCGACGGAGATCAGTTTTTTCGGGACGGAATGCGGCGTCTTCGCCCACTCGGAATCGAGCTGGGCCATGGTTGCTCGGGCGGACATCCAGAAAGCCAAGGAGGACGCTGTGTCCGATTGCAGCAGGAGGGGCAAGGCGTGCCGTATCATCGCATCGGTTTGCGCCGACGGCGCGCAACGGCTGCAGGCAGCGAACTAGTACGGCGTTTCCGAAGTTCTGATCATATCGATATCGCGCGTGAGCCTGTTCCCGAGTTACCCGGCGCCGGCGCCACTATCTTCTCCCCTCCCCCCCGCGAAGCGGTGGGGAGGGGTCGGGGGTGGGGGGTCCATCGGAAGGAACCGCTGCTTCGGTGAACCATCCGCAGGAACCGCTGCTTCGGTGTACGCCGCGCCACCCCCCACCCCCGACCCCTCCCCGCCACGCGCGATGCGCGTGGGGGGAGGGGAGGAAGAGGACCGAGCGCTTGGAACTGATTGGTTTCACGGAATCGCTGCACTAGATGGACCTGGCATGACGGCGGATCACGATCCGCCCTACAAGCTTCCGCTACCGCCGCGGGGCTTCAAGGTGTGCTTTGGAACCCTAAACGATGGTAATGATTTGAGGTCGACGACGGGTGAACGCACCTGACTGCTGTTAATTCGGGCGCCGTTCACAGCTTTCAACCGTCGCTCTGCGAGCTTCGGCGGATGGGTCGGCTCCATATCCTTGGACCATCTCGCGCGCGTCATGCGAACCGATTGCGGCGATCATGAACAGATGCCGGTGATTTGCCCGACGTGCCAATTTTTTTCTTGTCCGCCGAGTCTTCGGATGACGCCAAGCAAAAAGGCACGTGCCCGACGGGCCAGATCTGGTGTGATTTGGGTTGTCAAGCCCCAATGTAAAAAATATTACCGTTTACTTTTTGTTCGAATCAGTTATAGTCCCACCTGTCTCGTTCCAGATGAGGGGCGTATCGCGATCGTCAGACACGCGGGATGAGATGCGGTGGACGCGGCAGCGTCGGGCGTGGCCAGGACATGGCAGGGCAGGATGTACATTGAGGTCGCCT
>NZ_JBEKXH010000741.1:0-2674 GCF_049512235.1 Bradyrhizobium sp. | reverse complement strand
TACCGCGCCCCATGCACGCTCTTGCGGAAGCGCTGGATCAGCCGCAGCGTGCGCAATGACCAGCCGTCCCTGCTGCCGCGCAATGCCTGCTTGATCCGCAGCTGGATCGGCTCGACCAGCGCGGTGGCCTTGGCGCGCAGCGCGATGACGAAGTCATAGAGCTTTTCGAACCAGGGCATTTCCAGCAGTTTTGGCCGCGTCACGTCGAATACGAAAGCTGCGACGCCGACACCGAGGCATTTTGCGAAGATGATGAGCAGGACGGCGCTGATCCAGTATTCATGCATGAGCAGCCATAGGCCTACCAGCTTCAGTGGGAACAGCGGGATCACCGGGACGAAAAACACGATCAGCGTCATCGCCGGCGACAGCGTATCGACGCGCTCGGCGAGCCAAAGCTTGAAGGCGCGCAGCGGAATGCGTGCCACCCCCCACGCCACGACAGGCTCAAGATGATCCCACAGCCAGGCCTCGATCAGGAAGATGACCGCAAGCAGAACCCAGAAAGGCTGAAGTAGGCGGCGCATCATGTTTCCGTGTCCGGCGCGGTGGCTTTAAACGGAAGTTGCTATGCAACTTCCGTTTAGAAGTTTACCACCATCCGGCCTGGAGGTGGATCACATATGGATGGCGCGCTTTGCTACCGCAAGCGCGGCTTCCTTGACGGCTTCCGAACGGGTCGGATGGGCGTGGCAGGTGCGCGCCAGATCCTCGGCGGAGCCACCAAACTCCATCAATACGGCGGCTTCGTGGATCATTTCGCCGGCCTCTCGGCCGACGATATGCACGCCAAGCACCCGATCGGTCTTCGCATCTGCGAGAACCTTAACGAATCCTTCCGTGGTCTGATTGACCTTGGAGCGGCCATTGGCGGTGAACGGGAATTTACCGACGGTATAGGCCACGCCCGACTGCTTCAGCTCTTCCTCGGTCTTGCCGACCGAGGCCACTTCCGGCGTCGTGTATACGACGCCAGGAATGACGTCGTAGTTAACATGCCCGGCCTGGCCGGCGAGAATCTCCGCGGCCGCGACGCCCTCGTCTTCCGCCTTGTGGGCCAGCATCGGTCCGGCAACCACGTCGCCGATGGCGTAGACGCCTTTCACGGTGGTGGCAAAATGCGCGTCGATCTGGACCCGGCCGCGGCCGTCGAGCGCAACGCCGGCCTCCTTCAGGCCGAGCCCCTCGGTGTAGGGGACACGACCGATCGCCACCAGCACGACGTCGGCTTCCAGGGTCTCCGCAACGCCGCCCGCGGCCGGCTCGATCTGCGCAACCAGCCTGTTGCGCGAGGTATCGACGCCGGTGACCTTGGCCCCGAGCTTGAACACAAAGCCCTGCTTTTCGAGAATGCGCTGGAATTGCCTTGCAACTTCACCGTCCATGCCCGGCAGGATGCGGTCGAGAAATTCCACCACGGTGACCGCGGCGCCGAGCCGATGCCAGACCGAGCCGAGTTCCAGCCCGATCACCCCGGCGCCCACGATCAACAGTTTCTCGGGCACCTTGTCGAGCGAGAGTGCCCCGGTCGAGGACACAATGCGCCGCTCGTCGATCTCGATGCCCTTGAGGCGGGCGACATCGGAGCCGGTGGCGATGATGATGTTCCTGGTCTCCACCAGTTGCGCCTTGCCGTCGTCGCCCGTGACCTCGACCTTGCCGGTACCGAGAATCCGGCCCTTGCCGACAATGACGTCGATCTTGTTTTTCTTCATCAGGAACTCGACGCCCTTGACGTTGCCGTCGATGCCCTGCTGCTTGAAATTCATCATCGAAGGCAGATCGAGCTGCGGAGCGGCGACACTGACGCCCATCTTCGCAAACGAATGCCCAGCCTCCTCGAACATTTCGGAGGCGTAGAGCAGCGCCTTCGACGGCATGCATCCGATGTTGAGGCAGGTGCCGCCGAGGGTCGCGTTCTTCTCGACCACGGCGACCTTCATGCCGAGTTGCGCCGCGCGTATCGCGCAGACATATCCGCCGGGACCGGTGCCGATGACGACGAGATCGTAACTAGCCATATTGAAACGTTCCGTAGCTGATGGGTGTGACAGGCGTTAGCGGCCGCCCGAGACGTCGAGGATGGCGCTGGTTAGCGGCCGCCCGAGACGTCGAGGATGGCGCTGGTGACGTAGGAGGCCTCGTCCGACATCAGCCAGACGATGGCGTTGGCGATCTCCTCGGCGCTGCCGACGCGCTTCATCGGCACCAGATGGCTGAGCCGGTGGGCGCGGTCGGGATCGCCGCCCGAGGCATGCAGTTCGGTATCGATCAGGCCGGGCCGGATCGCCGCCACGCGAATGCCCTCGCCGGCGACTTCGTAACCCAGACCGATGGTGAAGGAATCGATGGCGCCTTTGGAGGCGGCGTAATCGACATAGGTATTGGGTGCGCCGAGTTTAGCGGCGACCGACGACAGATTGACGATGACCCCGCCCTTGCCGCCGTGGCGGGTCGACATCCGCTTCACCGCCTCGCGCGCGCACAGTATACTGCCGGTGACGTTGACCTGCATCATGCGCGCGATCCGATCCGCGGAGATTTCGTCGAGCCGCGAGGTGGTCCCGACGATGCCGGCATTGTTGACCAGCGCGCCCAGCGTTCCGAACGCATCGGCAGCCTTGAACAGCGCCAGGATATCGCTCTCGTTACCGACATCGCACTTTACCGCGAT
>NZ_JBEKXH010000740.1:0-3160 GCF_049512235.1 Bradyrhizobium sp. | reverse complement strand
GCAGCATGGTGATGGCTCCGGCCAGCACCGGCAGCGACAATAGCAGCAGGAACACGGTCACCAGGATCGACCACACGAACAGCGGCATCTTGTGCAGGGTCATGCCCGGCGCGCGCATGTTGAAGATCGTGGTGATGAAGTTGATGGCGCCGAGGATCGAGGAGGCGCCGGCCAGATGGATCGACAGAATGGCAAAATCGACCGCCGGTCCGGGATGGCCCGATGTCGACAGCGGCGCGTACAGGGTCCAGCCGGCGCCGACGCCGTTGGCGCCGGGCTCGCCTTCGACGAAGGTCGAGGTCAAGAGCAGCGCGAATGAAGCCGGCAACAGCCAGAACGAGATGTTGTTCATGCGCGGGAACGCCATGTCCGGCGCGCCGATCATCAACGGCACGAACCAGTTGCCGAAGCCGCCGATCATCGCCGGCATCACCATGAAGAAGATCATGATCAGGCCGTGCGAGGTCACGAACACGTTGTAGGTGTGGGTATTGTGGAAAATCTGCACGCCGGGAAACATCAGTTCGGCGCGGATCGCGATCGACATCGCCGCGCCGATGATGCCGGCGATGACCGCGAACACCAGGTACATCGTGCCGATGTCCTTGTGGTTGGTCGAATAGACGAAGCGCCGCCAGCCGGTCGGATGGTCGTGGGCGTGATCGTCATGTGAGTGGTCTTGGGCGTGGTCGTGGTGTGTCGCTGCAGTCGTTGCCATTTTCAAATCCTGCCTTGCAGTCCCTTTTCGGACCTCGCGGTCCCGTCGCCCTTGTCCTCAATCGATAAGCCCTCGGCTCTTCGGCCTTGAGCCTTTTGCGCCTATTGCGCCACGGCGCCCGCCGAGGCGTAGGAATTCGCCGGCGCGGAGGCAAATTTCTTCTTCGCGTCCTCAACCCAGGCCGTGAACTCCTGATCGCTCACCACCCGCACCGCGATCGGCATGAAGGCGTGGTAGAACATGCCGAGCTTGGTGGCCTTGAACCAGGTCTCGTTGAGACGGCCGGGGATGGCGTCGATCTTGATGCCGAACGCCGGCACCGCGAAGGAATGGATCACGTCGGCGCCGGTGGTCTGAACCCGGACGATCTTGTTGACGGGTACCACCATCTCGTTATCGACGCCGAGCAGCCGGGGCTGCTTGTTCTCGGCCATCAGCGAATCGAATTCGAACTTGCCGTTATCCGGGTAGGCGTAGCTCCAGTACCACTGCTTGCCGGTCGCCTTGACGGTCAGGTCGGCCTTGGGAACGTCGAGCTCGAGAAATAACAGCCGGAACGACGGCACCGCGATGCCGACCAGGATCAGGACCGGAATCAGCGTCCACGCCACTTCGATCAGGCTGTTGTGGGTGGTTCTGGAGGGCACCGGGTTGGCTCTGGCGTTGAACTTCACCACGACCGCAACCAAAAGCGCCAGCACGAACAGCGTGATGAGGGTGATGATCAAGAGCAGCACATTGTGGAACCAGGTGATGCTTTCCATCACCGGCGTCGCCGCTTCCTGCAGCCGGTATTCCCACGGCGCCGGCTGCCCCAGTTCGGCCAATGCCGCCCCGCCTGTGACCAGCACACCACCGGCCACCGCCAGTCCCAGAAACCGCCGGCCCATCCGGGCTCTCGCCATCGTCATGCCGCTCGCGCTCCCTTAGATCAAACCGCCAAAACATTCCGCCTGGTGGCGGGAATGCCGCACGCTCCGCCCCCCGGTAAACGGCCCTGGGGAAGACTTAGTCAAGGTGAAGACTTGGCAAGCTCCCGGGCCAGATCGCTGGAATGCGTCGAAATCCAGCCTCTCAAACCATAATTCTCGGGCTCTCGCAATGCAGGAGTGCGACGCAGAGTGAGGCTGCACCGGCTAATCGGCGGCTGTCGGATTTTAACTTGAAATCAGCCACAGCGCTGCTTTTACTCCCTTTTACTCCCCGGCGCCGCTTGACAGGCGGATTGCCCGCTGTAGGCACAGGCGAGAAAGCTTTGACCGTGACCTGATTCGCGATCGGCGGAGTCACGTGCCGACGCTAAAATGCCTTCAAGACGCCGTCATTGCCGTATCAGACCAGCGCGGTATCGGTCCAACCTTCTGCCCGGTTGCGCAAGGGAATATCCCAGGGAAAATCCAAGGTAGTCTCCAAGCCAATATCAAGGAATCGACCCCGATGGGGCCTTCGACATACAGGGCGAGAAGCGATGCCGGTCGCGGCCATCCGTCTGCCGCCGCTTTCGACCGCCGGCCGGGCGCAAGCTTCACCAAAGGTCCTGCCTCCGGAAGTTTTGCCACAAATCTTGCCGCCGCCATGCTCGCCATTGCCTTCCTGTTTGGCCTGACGGCGGCCGCCAGCGCCCAAGGCGCTATCAAATCGGTCCATGGCGACTGGCAGATCCGCTGCGACACGCCGCCCGGCGCGCAGGCCGAGCAGTGCGCCCTGATCCAGAGCGTGGTAGCCGAGGACCGCTCCAATGCCGGCCTCACGGTCATCATGCTGAAAACCGCCGACCAGAAGAGCCGGCTGATGCGCGTGGTAGCGCCGCTCGGCGTGCTCTTGCCCTCCGGCCTCGGCTTGAAACTCGACAATGTCGATGTCGGCCGCGCCGGCTTTGTCAGGTGCCTGCCCAATGGCTGCGTCGCCGAAGTCGTGATGGACGACAAGCTGCTCGGCCAGTTGAAAAGCGCCAAGACCGCGACGTTCATTATTTTCGAGACCCCGGAAGAGGGGATCGGCTTTCCGCTCAGCCTGAACGGGCTGGCGGAGGGGTATGACAAGCTGCCGTGAGGCAACAGGTAGATCATGCGGCGGCCTTCGGCCCGCCGCATGAATTTCCGATTCAATTGTCAAACAGCCAAGTCAGTCACTTTACAAGTCAGTCACTTTATTTGTCGTCATGGCCGGGCTACGTCCTGGCCTGTCCCGGCCATCGACGTCTTTTCCGCGCCGAAGAAAGAAAGACGTGGATGCCCGGGCCTCACGAAATCCAGACGCGAATAAACGCCCCGCGGCGCCAGGCGCCCGGGCTTTTGCAAGAACGTCTCGCCCTCGGATAACAGAGGGCGCGGGGAATGCCGCGATGCCCAGAGGCACCCGCGGCCTCGCGTGCAAGAAAACGGCCGACGCACACGAGGTAACAGCGAGGCACCGGATCATCCGGCATTCCCCACACAATGG
>NZ_JBEKXH010000739.1:0-3429 GCF_049512235.1 Bradyrhizobium sp. | reverse complement strand
GGTGATGGGTATAGTCCCCGACAACGTCATGTTGCCCGACGTGGTGAGGCTGGCGCCTGTAATGAAACTGAAGGCATTGTTGTTGGCGCCGGTATTGGTGCCGCTCAGCGAAAATGACCCGCCGCCGTTGTTGGTGAAGGAATTTGATCCCAACAATGCCACCCCGTCGCCGGATGCCGAGGTCCCGCTCATGTTCACGTTTCCAGAGCTTCTGATCGTCGCGTTGGTCAGGGTGATGCCATTCGTGGCATCGGTCGTGCTCGCCGTTGCAGTGAGATTGCCGCCGCCCGTGTTGATCGTGGCGCCTGTAACATTGACGGAGCGGCCGGCGGTCAGCGTCAACGCGCCGCCATTGCTGCTGATGTTGGCATTGACGTCGATATCTTCCGCCGAAGTCAGCGTCAGGCTTCTGCCGCTGTTCCAGGTCACCGCGTTGGCCACGGTAATATCGCCGGCCTGGCCGCCGCCACCACCGGTGTTGACCGTGACGTTGGCGGTTGAAAGCGCGTTCTGCAGCGTCGCCACCGACAGCACCGAATTGTTGCCGTTCGGCGTAAACGGAGTACCGCCCGACATATTGGTATTGCCGCCGTTGGAGATTGTCACGTCAAAGGGGTCGAGCAGCAGCGTCCCGGTCGTGCCGCTCGCAGATGTCACATCGACGAGGCCGTCATAGCCGAGCACGCCATGGCTCGAGACTTCGACGGCGCCGCCGCTCCCCGTTCCCGCACCGGTCGCGGTGATGGTGCCGCGAAAATCGGTCGCGACATCAGACCACACGACCGCATTGCCGCCGGCGCCGGCCGTGCCGTTGGCGTTGATGACGGCGCCCTGATCGACCGTCGTGGTCTGGGCATTGGCGACCGTGCCCTGAACGAGCTTGACCGTGGGATCGATGCTGCCGTGCAGGTCACCGCCGACGAGAATGTTACCGCCGCTGGTCCCGCTGGCATCTAGCCTCGCGCTGGATGTCAGCCTGACATCGCTGCCGGTCACCACGATCGTGCCGCCGGCGTGGTGCTTGCCGCCGGTCGCAGCCAGCTTTCCGGAAACCTCGACATTGCCGCCGGCGCCGCCATCGAGCACGATGCTGCCGCTGCGGCCGGACACCGATCGCGCCGACAGCGAACCGGAAACATTGACGGCATCGCGCACCAGCTGCTGCGCGGTCGCAGCCTTGATCTCGATGCTGCCGCCGGCGGCCCTGATGCGGCCTGAAACATCGATCAGCGCGCGCCCATCGGCCGCAACGGCGCCGGTCGGCACCGCCACCTGCAAAAACCCGTCGCCGGTCGGATCGATCGTGACCCGCTCGCCAGAGCCGAGGCCAACGCTACCGAGCGGCACGCTGATGGTGCCCGAGTTCGACACCGTGCCGCCGATCAGGCCAACAAAGCCGCCCGGCGAGCTGGAGATCGTGCCGGCATTGCCGACCGCTGCCGAGGCGCCTTTGCCGGCGAAGTTATAATTGCCGGCGTTGAAGTCGGCATTGCCGATATCGAGCGTGGAAGCGACAAAGCCGCCACCGACCTGCACCGTGCCGGTCGAGGTGATGGCGATGCCGTTGGGGTTGACCAGGAACACCTGCCCGTTGCCGGTGATGGCACCGGCAATGGTCGAGGATGTCGATCCGGTGACGCGATTGAGAATCGCCGAGGATGCATTGGGCTGGACGAAGTTGACGCTGGCACTGGGCCCGACCGAGAAGCTGTTCCAGTTGACAATCGCCTTCGACGAATTCTGGCTGATGCTCAGCGCATTGGCTGAGGGCGCCGATATCCTGGCCTGGCCTGACACCACGCTGCCGCCCTGCGGCAGCACCGCCTGCGCCTGCACCGCCGCGGGTATCGCCAGCACGATGCCGGCCAGCGTCACCAGTTGAGCGATTTTGATCTTCTGGTCATATCGCCAATGTAAAATGCACGCGATGCTGCGCCCCCTCTCCCGTACTTGCGGGGGAGACCACCAGCGCCCCGCAGCCCGCACCACGCCGGCGAGAAAGTGGGCCTTTTGCTCCCGTTGATTCCAAAGGGTTTTTTCGCCCACTCCCGAGTAGCGCCCCCACCCCACCCTCCCCCGCGAAGAGCGGGAGAGGGAGTGAGAGGACAACGCCCCTGGCCTGAAGCGATAGGTTCCACGGAATCGCCCGTCTAGCTCGATTTTCGATGGCCCGCACATCAGATCACCGCCGATGTGTCGATGCCGGCACGCCGGCCCTGCCGGACGCCCGGCACATCCGCGTATCCGCGCCCGAGCTTGATCGCGAGGCTGGCCGTTCGCAGGTCTGCCCGGGAGTTGTCAAACATGCGATCGACGTCGGAAGGCGGCTGATCGTCCTGGTCGCGCCGTCGCGGCCGCATCACGATCGGCAGCGGATCGAATCCGCGCCACAGCGGCATCGATGTCAGCAGCGCGCTGAGCAGCCCGCCGCCGCGCAGCAGCCAGCCGATAATTCCGGCGGTCAGCCCAAGGCTGGTCCCGGCGATTACGAACGTCAGGACCGCGCGCGGGCCACTTCTGAGATTTGTCACTTCGGAAAACTCGCGGTCGATCGCTTTAACCAGCGCCTCGCGATTGAGCTTCAACAGCGCGAAATTGATCAGACCGTGGGGTTTGTTCGGGACGGCCGCGCCACACTGATCGGACGAACCAGCCGGACCGGACGCCAAGGCGCCGTTCGCGGCGCCTTCGAGGCCCCCGCCTGCGCAAGGCCCATTCGGAACCGGACTGCCGTTCGCCGCGATCTGCGGCGATGCGCCGGCGACCGGCGCGTTGACGCTGACCGGAGCCGGGCTGGCGAGGAAGATTCCGGCGTTGGGGCCGACGGTCGGCACGCCGGCGCCGGGTCCTCCAGGCGAAGCCCCGCGACCGCTGACGCTGACCGGAGCCGGGCTGGCCGGGAAGATTCCGGCGTTGGGGCTGAAGGCCGGCACGCCGGCACCGGGTCCTCCAGGCGAAGCCCCGCGACCGCTGACGCTTCCGTTTTCGGCGCTGACCTTGCCAGCCGCGTTGGCAGGCCCGTTCAGTACGCCGGCGTCCGCGCCGGATGGGGCTTCGACCGAGAAGCCCGGGATAGGAAGCGTTGAGCCCGTGATGGGAAGCGACGAGCCAGGGATGTATTGCGACGAGCCCGGGATGGAAGGCGACGGTCCGTCGGGAAGGGAACCGCGAAGCGCAGACACGGGATTGACGATCCAGCTTCCGTTATTGGTACTGGCGACCGTGTAGTTGGGGTTGGCGAGCGTGCCCGCGACATTAAGCGGGTAAATGCCGGTGCTGCTGGTGCCGGTGACGTCGAACGAGTTGCGCAGCCCGGTCAGCACGCTGACGTTCTGCCCGTTCTGCAACCCGGTCGCCGACAGTCCAGGATTAGGCGGCGAGGAGCCATAGGTCGAGGAGCCGCTAAGCGCGGCGACGATGACCGGCGCA
>NZ_JBEKXH010000738.1:0-3381 GCF_049512235.1 Bradyrhizobium sp. | reverse complement strand
CAATAGTTCGGATTGCGCTCCAGGATGATATAGCTGCCCTTGACCCATTCCTTGAACACAAAGGGTCCGGTGCCGATCGGCGCGCTCGCATTCTTGTTGGCAAGCGGATCGGTACCCTCATAGACGTGCTTCGGCACGATCGGCGACTCAGATGCATCGAGCGCCTTGATCAGATAGGGCGCAGGCTTGGCGAGGACGATGATCGCGGTCAGCGGATCCGGCGTCTGCACCTCCTGGACGAAGGCGAAGGTGCCGCGTCCGCGCGGGTGATTCTCCTTCAACAGCTTGATCGAATAGGCGACGTCGGCCGACGTGAAATCCTTGCCATCGTGCCACTTGACGTTCGGACGCAGCTTGAAGCTGTAACGCAGTCCATCCGGACTGATCGTCCATTCCGTCGCCAGCGCCGGCCGCGGCTTGAAATCGAAATCGTAGGTCAAAAGGCCCTCGGTCACCTTCGGCGACACGCGGGTGGACGGCCCGGCGGTGTGCGCGATGGTGACGAGCGTGGTCGGCTCCTGCTCGACCAGAAACCGCAGCGTACCGCCGCGCGAGGGTTCGGCACTGGCTCCGACAACCATTGCCGACAGTAGCACAATCGCGAGAAGGCATCCATTTCTGAACCGGCCGAGGGCGCGAAAGATCATCTCACTTTTCCTTCGTGGTAATGCTTGCAATGGCTGAGTTTGGTTCATCTGCCGTAATTATCTACTATGGAACGGGTGTAAGATGCTTTCTCATGCGAGCCGCCATCGGGGAATAATTGCAGCGAATTCCCGGACGTCGGGAGCATATGAAACCAACGAAGCGGACAACCGCTGCGATCGTTGTGGGCGGCGGCTAACCGCAACCCGGCACGCTCGACAAGCGGATCACCCATGTAACGGTTCTTCTCGTCTCTTAAGCGACACCAAAACGAATATTCATTCTATCGACTTTTCATAGCCGGGTACCTAGCCTCCGGCAGGCTCGCACCAGCGGTTAGAGCCTATCATCGCATCGCGGAGTACACTTTCGTCATGAGCAGCAATTCAATCTGGTACACGCGCTGTCCGGTGCCCTCGCCGCTCGGGCTTGCCGCCCGCTTCGGCTGGCTCGACGAGGCGTTCGGCCAATATGGCATCAACGTGCAGTCGATCGCCGATTCCCGCGACCCGGCCGTGCGCGAAAGCCATTTCAATCATACCCTGCGCTGGTCGTTCCGGCAGGGCGGCAATATCCCGGCGATCCGCGCACGATCCGAGGGCCGCGAGACCAAGCTGATCGGCCTGACCTGGGTTGATGAGTATCAGGCCATCATTGCCCTGCCCGGATCCCCATTTCGCAGCGTCGATGATCTGCCCGGACGCCGCATCGGCATCCCCCGACGCGCCGGCAACATCATCGATTTCCACAGGGCGACGGCGCTCAAGGGAGTGGTCTCCGCGCTGTCGCTGATCGGCAAGCCGATCGGTGCCGCTACGCTGGTCGATGTCGCCATCGGGGAGTCCATCATCACCCACAAGGGCGACCCGGGCCTGTTCGGGCTGGCGCGGCGACACCCCTATTGGCCGGAGATCGCGGCGCTGGCCCGCGGCGAGGTCGACGCGATCTTCGTCAAGGGCGCCGAAGGCATCACGATTTCCAACCTGCTGGCTGCAACCATCGTTGTCGAGACCGGCCATCATGCCGATCCGAAGATCCGGATCAACAACGGCACGCCGCGCACGCTGACTGTCGACGCCTCCTTCATCGAGGAGCGGCCTGATCTTGCCGCCGAACTGGTGACGCAGGTCCATCGCGCCTCCGACTGGGCGCGCCAGAATCCCGCCGAGACGCTGCGCTTCGTGGCCCAGGAGGTGCTTACCAGCGAGGAAGCCGCTACTTCGGCCTATGGCGCGGACGTTCACCTGAAGCTCGACCTTGCGCTGCAGCCCGAGCAGATTGCCGCGATCGATCATTTCAAGGATTTCCTGCTGAGCTTCGGCTTTCTTGATCACGATTTTGACGTCAATGCATGGGTCGATCGACGCCCCCTGGACAACCTGATCAAAACCGCCGCCTGAGGATCCTGCTTACGCCGGCGCTCCGAGCACGCCGAGATAGCTGCGGCCGATCAGGTCATAGGCGACATCGGTGGTCGGCGGATGAAATGGACCAGAGCGCACGTCACGATAGAGCCGCTCGAGCTCGTTGCGCTTGTAGAGCCCGCCTTGCGCCATCCACCGCGTGCTGCTTGGCGGACAGAATCTTGGCCGGCCAGAACGCGCCATGATCCACCCCGTCGGTCAGCTCCTGCGCGATCCGGTCCAGAAGCGCCCAGATGCTGTCGAGTTCGATCGCGGCCTCGGCCACGTCGCGCTGGGCATAGGGATGATGGGCGTAGGTTTTGCCACCAAGTGCAGTCGATGTTCTTCGTCCAGCGGAATCAAGCGCAAGATCAAATGCGCGCTTGGCGATGCCATAGTACACCGCAGCAATGCCTGGAATCGCGGATGCGAAAATGCCTGCGATAAACGGATCATCCGGCGGGCCCGCCGGCAACACGCGGGCCACATGGGTAGCGTCTGCGACAGCCCCCTCGAGCACGGTGTCGTCGCTGCGCGTCGCCCGGACGCCGATCGTGTCCCAGGTCAGCTCGGTGCGGGTGCCGCCGTCTTGGCGCCGGATGAAGGCATGCACGATCTGGGGCTGCTCAGGGTTTGAATTGTCCAGCGCATGGATTCCGAGCCAGTCCCACACCGGCGACAGCGAGGTGAAGATCTTGCGCCCGGTGAAACGATAGCCGCCGTCGGCCAGCGGCTCGGCGACAACCGCGGAGTTGGCGAGCCCGAGATCATTGCCAACCTCGCCGTGCCCGGCAGCAAAGATCTTGCCGGCCACCGCCTCGCGCAACAACCAGTCCAGCGAATGATCCCCCTGCCGCCATAGATAGGCGGCGGCGCCGGTCCAATAGAGATGCATGTTGATGGCGAGCGCGGTCGACGGCGCGTAATAGGCAAGCCGCGCCTGCTCGCCGACCACTTCGGCGATCGAATATCCCAAGCCGCCGAACTCTTCGGGAACCGCGAGCTGCAGATAGCCCGCTGCGCTCAAGTCGGCGAGGTCCTCATCAAAGAAGCGATTGTCCCGGTCATAACCTGGGGCGCGCGCCGCAAACTGCTTCAAAGCAGCCTCGCTGAGCAGCGACCGACGCTGCGGATGGCTTGGGGTCGGCTGGGCCGAAACCGATCGCAGGATCTGATTCACCGTCGTCCCCTCCAGCCTGGCTGTCATTGACTAACGCTCTACATTTTCGGCGGCGCAAGCGGTTGAGTCAATGAAACGAAACACGCGTTGTTTTCTGCAAATGCACGACAAGCATCCAATTGACATGCGCAACGGGAAATATCTGCACCACGA
>NZ_JBEKXH010000737.1:0-4465 GCF_049512235.1 Bradyrhizobium sp. | reverse complement strand
ACGCGGGATGAGATGCGGTGGACGCGGCAGCGTCAGGCGTGCGACGGTTCGCAGGGCGGGGGGCGGTATGCCAAGCGTGAGCGAATACCTCGTAAGCAAGACGACGGCGCTGAAGCGTACGGGGAAAACGTGTGGTCCTGGCACCCAATGCTGGTGTCAAGTCTTCGGAGGTTTCGTTCGGCTCAACCGGGCCTTACAAAACCGTTAATCCGAAGGCGACGGTAGCAACAGAGCTTATCTTGCCGGGGAGAGCGCGTCATAAACCGTAAACCCATTGTGTGGGGAATGCCGGATGATCCGGTGCCTCGCTGTTACTCGTGTGCGTCGGCCGTTTTTTTTGCACGCGAGGCCGCGGGTGCCTCTGGGCATCGCGGCATTCCCCGCGCCCTCTGTTATCTCGAGGGTGAAACGTTCTGGCAAAGCCCGGGCGCCCCGCGCCGCGGGGCGCGAATGCTTTTCCGAGGATGGTTTTTGAAATTTTCGCATACCCCCATACGCCTCCCGCGCTTGATCTTGCCTGCGCCCTGCCGTTACTTGGCCGAGGAAACAACGGCGCGGACCGGCGCGCCGAACATCTCACGGGAGCAAACACCACCATGGGGCCGCTTTCGGGCGTCAGGATCATCGACATGACGACGGTGCTGATGGGGCCCTATGCCACCCAGATGCTCGGCGACTACGGCGCCGACATCATCAAGATCGAAACGCTGGACGGCGACGTGACCCGGCAGATCGGCCCGACCCGGCATCCCGGCATGGGGCCGGTGTTTCTCAATACCAATCGCAGCAAGCGCAGCATCTGCCTCGATCTGAAAAAGCCGGCGGGACGCGACGTGGTGCTGCGGCTGATCGCCTCCGCCGACGTGCTGGTCTACAACGTCCGGCCGCAGGCGATGGCGCGGCTGCAGCTCGGCTACGACGTCGTTGCAAAACTCAATCCGCGCCTGGTCTATGCCGGCGTTTTCGGCTTCGGCCAGGATGGCCCTTATGCGGCAAAACCGGCCTATGACGATCTGATCCAGGGCGGCTCGGCGCTGGCGCATCTGATGGCGGTCGGCGGCGACGACACGCCGCGCTATGTGCCGAACGCGCTGGTCGACCGCATCGTGGGCTTGACCGCGGTCGGCGCGATCTGCGCCAGCCTGGTGCATCGCGACCGCACCGGGCGCGGCCAGCGCCTGGATATCCCGATGTTCGAAACCATGGCGGGCTTTGTCATGGGCGATCACCTGGGCGGCCTGACCTACGACCCGCCGCTCGACAGAGGCGGCTACGCGCGGCATCTCTCGCGCGACCGGCGGCCCTACAAGACCTCCGACGGTTTTATCTGCGTCATCGTCTACAACGACAAGCAATGGAACAGCTTCTTCGAGGCCACTGGCCGCGACGATCTGCGCGGCGATGTCAGGTTTGCCACCTTTGCCGGCCGCGCCGTCAATATCGACACGGTCTACGCCGAGCTGGCCCGCATTTTTGCGACGAAAACCACCACCGAGTGGACCGAGCTGCTGGACAGGGCCGATGTGCCGGTCATGCCGATGCACGATCTCGAAAGCATCCTGCAGGACCCGCACCTCGTCGCGACGGATTTTTTTCCTGTGGTCGATCATCCGACCGAGGGCCGGATCCGCAACATGAAGGTATCGGCCACCTGGTCGGAAACCCCAGCCGAGCCGACGCGGCTGGCGCCGCGGCTCAACCAGCACGGCGCCGAGATCCTGCATGAGGCCGGCTACTCCGCGGACGAGATCGCAGCGCTGGTGCGCGACGGCGTCACCGGAGCTTCGCCCGGCACGCCCAGGGACTAGAACCCATGGATTTCGCACTTAGCGCCAACCAGGAATCGATCCGCGACGCCGTCGCCAGGATTTGCGCGCGCTTCGACGATGCCTATTGGCTGAAGAAAGACAAGGAGGGCGGTTTCCCTGCCGACTTCCATAAGGCCCTGGCCGATGCCGGCTGGCTCGGCATCTGTATTCCCGAGGCCTATGGCGGTTCAGGCCTCGGCATTGTCGATGCCGCGATCATGATGCGCGCCGTCGCCGAATCCGGCGCCGGCATGTCGGGCGCCTCCGCCGTGCATATGAATGTGTTCGGGCTCAATCCCGTGGTCGTGTTCGGCACGCCGGAGCAGTGCCGGCGAATGTTGCCGCCCGTTGTCGCCGGCACCGAAAAGGCCTGCTTCGCCGTCACCGAACCCAATACCGGCCTCAACACCACGCAATTGAAGACGTCTGGATCTCCACCGCGCAGGTCGCCGAGAAGATTCTGCTGCTGGCGCGTACGACACCGCTGGAGCAAGTGAAAAACCCAACCCGCGGCCTCAGCCTGTTCTATACCGATTTTGATCGCAGCCGTATTGCCGTGCACGAGATCGAGAAGATGGGCCGCAAGGCCGTCGACTCCAACGAGCTCTTCATCGAGAATTTTGCCATTCCGGTCGAGGATCGGCTGGGCGAGGAAGGCCGCGGTTTCGAATACATCCTGCACGGCATGAACCCGGAGCGGATCCTGATTGCCGCCGAAGCGGTCGGGCTCGGTGGGCTGGCGCTGTCGCGGGCCGCGGCTTACGCCAAGAGCCGCATCGTATTCAATCGCCCCATCGGCCAGAATCAGGCGATCCAGCATCCGCTGGCAAAGAACTGGATGGAGCTGGAGGCAGCCTGGCTGATGACGCTGCAGGCCGGCTGGCAATATGATCGGGGCGATCCTTGCGGCCCCGCCGCCAACGCCGCGAAATATCTCGCCGCCGAAGCCTGTTTCCAGGCCTGCGAGCAGGCGGTCATGACCCATGGCGGCTTCGGCTACGCCAAGGAATATCACGTCGAGCGTTACCTGCGCGAATCCCTGATCCCGCGCATCGCCCCGATCAGTCCGCAGCTCATTCTCAGCTTTATCGCGGAGAAGGTGCTCGGCCTGCCGAAGTCGTATTGAGGTTCTGGCACGATGGCAAAGCAATCGTCATTGCGAGCGCAGCGAAGCAATCCAGCTTTGGTGCCGCGAAAAAGAAAGCTGGATTGCTTCGCCGCAAGAGCTCCTCGCAAAGACGATAAACCCGCCCTTTGCGATGTGCTGCGCCGTCGGGTCCATCGCGGAGGCGGCACGCCATGAGCTTCATCACCGGCGTCGGATTGACGGCCTATGGCAGGCATGAGGGTTCATCCTCGCTTGACCTGATGAGCCGGGCGGCGGAGCTTGCGATATCGGATGCCGGGCTGAAACGCGGCGAGATCGATGGCGTGCTCTGCGGTTACTCCACGGTCTCGCCGCACATCATGCTGGCCACCGTGTTCGCCGAGCATTTTGGAATCCGGCCGACTTACGCGCACGCAGTGCAGGTCGGCGGCGCCACCGGTCTCGCCATGGCCATGCTGGCCCATCACCTGGTGCAGGCCGGCGTGGTCCGGCATGTGCTGGTCGTCGCCGGCGAGAACCGCCTGACCGGGCAGAGCCGTGACGCCTCGATCCTGGCGCTGGCGCAGGTCGGACATCCCGATTACGAGGTGCCGCTGGGCCCGACCATTCCGGCCTATTATGGGCTGGTCGCCTCGCGCTACATGCATGAATATGGCGTGACGCAAGAAGACCTCGCCGAATTCGCGGTGCTGATGCGAAGCCATGCGCTGTTGCATCCCGGCGCGCAGTTTCACGAACCCATCACAGTCACTGACGTGATGGCATCGAAAGCGGTGGCGCTGCCCCTGAAACTCCTGGATTGCTGTCCGGTATCCGATGGCGGCGCGGCCTTCGTCGTCAGCCGCGAGACGACCGGCGAGGCCGGCGTGCGCGTGCTCGGTTGCGCGCAGGCCCATACCCACCAGCATGTCACCGCGGCGCCCGCCTTGAGCGAACTCGGCGCCGAAATTTCCATCGCGCGGGCAAAGCAGGCCGCCGGCGTTGACATTTCCGACGTGCGTTACGCCGCGGTCTATGACAGCTTTACCATCACGCTGGCCATGCTGCTGGAAGAGCTTGGCCTGGCCGGGCGCGGCGAGGCGGCGGCGCTGGTGCGCGCAGGATATTTTTCCCGCGACGGCACGATGCCGCTCAATACCCATGGCGGACTTTTGAGTTACGGCCATTGCGGGGTCGGCGGCGCGATGGCCCATCTGGTCGAAACCCATCTGCAGATGACCGGACGCGCCGAAAACCGCCAGGTGCGCGACGCCTCGATCGCGCTATTGCACGGCGATGGCGGCGTGCTGTCGTCGCATGTCAGCCTGTTTCTGGAGCGGACGCGATGAGCGGGGACTGGACCACGGGGCAAGCCGCGATCATCTACCAATCCTGCGCGGCCTGCGGCGCACGGCAATATTTCCGCCGCAGCTTTTGCGCCGTCTGCGGCGCGCCGGACCCGGCGGAAGCGCGCGCCAGCGGCGAGGGGACGGTTTATGCCACCTCGCTGGTGTGCCGCGCCGCCACGCCCGAGAGCCGCGCGCATATTCCCTACAATATCGTCCTGGTC
>NZ_JBEKXH010000736.1:0-2501 GCF_049512235.1 Bradyrhizobium sp. | reverse complement strand
CGGCCAACGGCCGAGAGAATGAAGGGGCAGCATGAATGCTGACGATTTGGGGTCGAAAGACGTCGTCCAACGTACAGGCGCTGATGTGGTGCGTTGGCGAACTGGGTCTGACCTATCAGCGCCACGACGTCGGTCACCGCTACGGCGGCAATGATACGCCTGCGTTTCTGGCCATGAACCCAAACGGCACCATCCCTGTTCTCGTCGATGGCGACCGTGCGCCCATTTGGGAAACCGGGGCCATTCTTCGTTACCTGGCATCCTGCTACGCTGACCCGGTATTTTGGCCGACCGAAGCATCCGCCCGGGCGCAAGTCGACATGTGGGCTGACTGGGCGAAGATCAATGTCGCGCTTGAGTTTACCAGACCCATCTTCTGGCGCGTGGTGCGCACCGCGCCGAACGATATCGACTGGTCGGCCGTCCGGAAATCGGTCGCCAAGCTCGCTAAGGTTCTTGACATAGCCGAGGCACGCCTGGCGGAAAATGACTACCTCTGCGGCGATGCTTTGACACTTGCTGATATACAATTCGGCCATTTGCTTTATCGATACTTCGACATCGGTATCGAGCGGCCATCGCATCCCGCCTTATTGAACTACTACCACCGCCTCACTGGCAGACCGGCGTTTTGCGAGCACGTCATGGTGTCCTACGAGGAGTTGCGCGTCGTTTGATGCCCGTTGGCGCCCGGCCTGGCATGTTATCCAGCGGCGCTACTACGCCGGCATGACCTGACGCGCGGTTCAATGCGCTTGCGCGTCGGGGCTCCAATCGAAGCGTTAATGGAGTCCTGAACAATCCTATGGTTTGAAATTTAGCGAGCTTACACGCGTGTTTGCCGTTTCAGCCACGCCGCGAAGCTGCGGAGCGGGCGGCGCGGCTCGATGTCCGGCCGCGTGACCAGCCAATAGGCAGGCCCCAGTTCGACCGTTTCACGGAACGGGCGCACGAGCTTTCCGCTGTCCAGCCAGGCTTCGGCCAGGCGGTCGCGGGCAACGGCAACACCCTGGCCCGCCGCGGTCGCACGCAGCAGCAGGGACGAACTCGCGAAGCGGGCCCCGCGGCTGAAGTAGCTCGACCTGGCAGCAGTGACCTCGATTCCGGCCTCCTTCAGCCAACGGATCCACTGCGTCTGCGGGTCGTCGTCATGGAGCAGCGGGACATTGACGAGGTCGTCGGCATGCTTCAGCTTCTCCGCGATTGCGGGCGTACAGACCGGAAACAACCTGTCGTCCATCAGCGGCTCCGCATGCACGCCGGGCCAACCGCCTTGCCCCATGCGAATGGCCAGATCACAGCCGCCGGAGCGCGGATTGACGATTTCCTTTGCTTCTTCGACCCAGATTTCCACCCGCGGGTGCCGCGACCGGAAGTCCGAGAGGCGGGGCATCAACCATTCGCAAGCGAAGGACGCGGTCGTGCTGACGCGGACCACGTTGTCGCACACCTTGAGCAATTCTGTGGTCCCGTCATGGAGAAGGTCGAGAGCGCGGCCCGCAATATCTGCATAGGCGGCCCCCGCCTCGGTGACGACGAGTCTGCCAGCCTCGCGCCCGAACAACGGCCTGCCGATCCACGCTTCGAGTTGCCGCAGTTGGCGGCTGACCGCGCCATGTGTAACTCCGAGCTCTGCCGCAGCCCCGACGGTCGTCCCGTGGCGTACCGCTGCTTCAAAAGTCTTCACGGCATTGAGGGACGGCAGTTTTCGCGACAATCAATTGGCCTGTGAGTTTTTCGCACATCCGATGGAAAACTACGCATTAGCGAGCAAAATGCAAGCATGGCAGAACCGGCCGACAACGAAGGGCCTCCTATGTCGAGCCGAATTGCCATCACTGACGATCCGATCGATCCGGCATTGGCGAGCCGCTGGAGCCCACGCGCCTTCGCAGACCGGACCATCGAGGAACAGACCATAGCCTCGCTGTTCGAAGCGGCGCGCTGGGCACCTTCTGCCAACAATCTGCAACCATGGGCGTTCATTCACGCATCGCGCGGCACCGAGGGTTTCGACCGGCTGCGCGGCTGCCTCAAAGAATCAAACGCGCTATGGGCAGGCAAAGCCGCCATTTTGGCGCTTGCCATTGTGCGTCCCACCAAGCCGGACGGCAGCGTCAACCCGCATGCCCGCTATGACCTGGGGCAGGCCGTCGCACATCTGACCTTCCAGGCGATCGCCCTCGGCCTTCATGTCCATCAGATGGCGGGGTTCGATCCCGAGCGTGCGAGAACGCGGATGAATATCCCGCACGACCACGAAGCCGTGGCGGCGATCGCGATCGGCTATCTCGGCGAAGCATCGGATTTGCCGGCCTCCTTACAGGAAAAGGAGCGGGCCGCACGCACGCGAAGGCCGGCGAAGTCGTTCGTCTTTCGCGGTCAGTGGCCGGATCACGATCAATAGGATCATCGGCGCGAAGGCCTTCGGCGAATGGCGGCTGTCTCGCATAGATAGGCAACTCATGTCCTTCGAACATTGGATAGCTTTCGTTGCGGCC
>NZ_JBEKXH010000735.1:0-2501 GCF_049512235.1 Bradyrhizobium sp. | reverse complement strand
CACGACCGGCAGACGAACCCGTTGCCGCGGTCTTTCCTGCGGTCCATCGCCCAAAATCTCCATGGAAGGGCTGCCCGGCGATCTTCCGTGGTTCAAGCTGAACGAACGCGGCGGCCAGATCAACTCGCAATGACAGTTGAAAGGTCCTCATCCCAGTTTCGTAGGAGTCCGGTCTTAATGGTTGCAATTTATTAAATATGCAACCAACCGCAGCCAAGGCTGCGCCTATAACGCAAAAATGCGATTGATCTCAGTATCATGAGCGATTCGGGTGGTCGGGTGAACGTCAATCAGTGCCTGACCGAAAAAAGGGGATGCCCGCCAACAGCCGCCGCACACCGTGGCGCAGCGTTTGCGCCGACCGGTGGCTGAATTGGCGGAAGATACCGCGTCGGAATCGAAAAACTCTTCACGCAAATTTCGGCTGCGCCGCCTGCGCCATCAGCCTGGCGCGTTCGGTGTTGGGCCAGAGCAGCAAGAGGCCGAGCAGGCCGGCGGCGACCAGGATGACGGCGTTGATGGTGAAGCCGGTCAGGTAGCCCTCGAGCATGCCGCCGGCGTTCTGGATCACCTTGCCCATCACCGCGGGGGCGACGATGCCGGCAAGCGTGTAGATCGCGCCGTAGATCGAGATCACGGCGCCGCGCTGCGGCACGGGGGTGAACTCGCCGAGCATCGGCGGGCAGACCACATAGATCGATCCGGACAGCCCGGTGCCGACCACCAGCAGGGCGATCTGCAGCCCGGCGCCGTCGATGTGGGGCAAAACGGCAAGGATGGCCCCGCCCGCGATCAGCGGCGTCGCGCCGAGCACGCCGCGGGCGCCGCGGGTCGACATCCCCCGCGCCATCAACACCTGCGAAAGCCAGCCCGTCAGCAGCACGGTGGCGGCGCCGAAGACCCACGGCAGGATCGAAATAAAGCCCGCGTCGTGTTGCGAGAAGCCGAGCCCCTTGACGATGAAGGGCGTGAACCAGGTCAGGCCGAGCGACAGCGCCCAATAGGCGCCGAAGGTCGCGACGCAGGAGCCGATGAACGTCCGCGAGGTCAGGAGCCGGAAATAGGGCACGCGGGGATCGGCCTTGGCCATCGCGACCGTCTGCACCAGCGGGCCTTCCTTGCCCAGCATCAGCCATGCCGCGACCCAGATCAGGCCGGCCACGCCGAGCGCGCCGAAAGCATAGTGCCAGCTGTAATTGACGATCACCCAGTTCAGCGCCGGTACCGCCAGGATCACGCCGAACGCCGAGCCTTGCGAAAGGATCGCGGTGGGCAGCGTCCGCTTCTCGTCGGGAAACCATTTGTAGACCGCATGCGCCGCCACCGAAAACGCCGGGCCCTCGCCGGCGCCGAGGATGACGCGACAGATCAACAGCGTTGAGAAGCCGATGGTGCCGACCATCGGAAACTGCGCCAGCGCCCAGATCAGCGCCAGCGCCAGCAGCACCCAGCGCGTGGCAATACGGTTGACGATGAAGCCGACCACGATCGTGGCGATCGAAAACAAAAAGAAGAACGAGGAGCCGAGCAGGCCGAACTGCTCCGGTTCGAGTTTCAGTTCGGTCATGATCGGCACGCCGGCCAGCCCGACCACGATCTTGTCGGCGAAATTCACCAGCATGAACAGAAACAGGAGAAACGTGATCTTCCAGGCGCCCTTGGGCGTCGGTTGCGTGGCCATGGATTCCCCCGGTTTTGTCTCTCTGGCCCTGTTGATCGGCCTCTCGCCGATGCTACAGGCGGGATGACGGGCAATGCAACCGCGCATTACGGGCCCATCGCGCGCGCCGGAACTCCAAGTCTGCCTTCCGATACTGCCTGAAACTGTCGCCTGAGTATCCTGCAACCGGATCACGATCGTGTCGCTGTCCCGATTGAGACCGTGATCTCCCGCCATGCTCTTGCTATGTTGCGTGATTCCTTCAAACGGCAACAGGCAATCCCGTCGTGCTGAGCGTCAGCCATCTGACCAAGAGCTATCGTTCTGCCGGCGAAGAGGTGGTGGTGCTGCGCGGCGTCAACCTCGATGTCGCCGCCGGCGAGCGGGTCGCGCTGACAGGCGAATCCGGCAGCGGCAAGAGCACGCTGTTGCATCTGGTCGCGGGGCTCGATCGCCCCGACGCCGGCGAAATCAGGCTGGCCGAAACGGAGCTGTCCGAACTCAATGATGCCGGCCGGGCGGCCTTGCGGCGTGATCGGCTGGGCCTGGTATTCCAGCAGTTCAACCTGATTCCGAGCCTGAGCGTGGAAGACAATCTCAGATTCCAGTCGCGAATTGCCGGCCGCCACGATGCCGCCTGGCATGCGGAGCTGGTGGAACGGCTCGGACTGGGCAATCTGACAAAACGCTATCCCGAGCAATTGTCCGGCGGCCAGCAGCAGCGGGTCGCGATCGGCCGCGCGCTCGCCGTAAAACCGCTGCTGCTGCTCGCCGACGAGCCCACTGGCAATCTCGACGAGGCTACCGCGGATGACGTGCTGGCGCTGGCGCGCGACCTCGT
>NZ_JBEKXH010000734.1:0-2509 GCF_049512235.1 Bradyrhizobium sp. | reverse complement strand
CCGAGTCCCGGCTTTCGTCCGCCTTCGATTTGCTTCACGATGTCAAACAACCACTTGATTCGTCGGGTCTTCTCACGCTGCGAGCGCTGGCCGGCCGATATCGGCAATCGCAGCGCTCGCGCGCCACAGGCAGAATCGACCGGTCTTCGATCGCATCATATCACAACGGCCGCCCGCGTCACCGCCTCGAAGGTCTTGCCCAGGCTTTCGACCCGCGGATCGACCTTGTCGGCCGGGCCGAGATCGAGGATCAGCACATGATCGTCGCGGCCGTGGATTACCTCTTCGAGACGGCGCGCCAGTTCGGCGCGGCGCTGCGCGCTGAGCCGGCACTGGAACACCGAGAGCTGCAGCCAGCGTCCGTAGCCGTGCATCAGCTTGAACACGCGTCGCCAGCGCTTGTCGTCCGAGATGTCGTAGGTGACGATATAAAGCCGCTCCTCGACCATCGGTTCACCGCACCAGATAATGTGGATAGTCGTCGATCTCGCCCAGGAGATGGCGCGCAAGCAGGCGCGCCTGCACTTCCAGCAGCCGGCGCATCGAGACGCGATATCCGAACACGGGATGCGTCACTTCCTGGTCGAGGCGCCGCTCATAGGCCGCGATGAAGGCGCGCCGCGCATGCGGCTTGAGGTTTGCCGCCGGGCCGGCGGCAACAAAGCCGTCGGGCTTTACCTCGCCGTTGTTGATGACCTGGATCACGGTCGAATCCGCCAGGATCGACCGGAACGGCTCCATCATGTCGAGGGCGAGCGCGGGCCGGCCGAACCGCGGCCGATGATAGAAACCGAGATAGGGATCGAAGCCGACCGCCGAGAGCACGGTGAGCCACGTGCGCGTCAGCAGCGCGTAGCCGAACGACAGCATGGCATTGAGGGGATCGGACGGCGGACGGCGCGTTCGCTTTTCGAACGAGAACTCCGGAAAATCCCGCCCTGCCTCGCCAAGCATCGATGTGAACAGGCGGAAATAGCGGGCGGCGGCCTCGCCTTCAAAGCCGAGCAATTCCGCCTCGGTCAATGCATGGGCGGCGCGATCGGCCAGCCGCGACAGCGCTTCGAGTGTTGCATCGCGCTCGATCTCATCGCCGGCCTTGAAGTTGCGGCGCAGGAACACGCGCGAATTGCGGATCTTCGCCACCACCAGCGTGCGGGCAAAGGCGAGGCAACGCCGCTCGTCGAAGGCGGCGCGGGATTGCGCAATCCGTACCGAAACGTTGCGGTGGCCGGTCGAGACGGTGTGGCCGAGCACCCAACCGCCCGATGATGCATAAGTGACAGGGATCTCCTCACGCAGCAGCGCCGCGAGCGCCGGCGTCGTCAGCGACACCGGGCCATGCAGCACGAGTTCGGACACGTCGCCGATCGGCACTTCCGTCTTCTTTTCGTCGGCCTCGATCACGAGCACCTCGCCGGATTTGGTCACCCGCGCGCCGGGCTCCTGCACGTAGAGCGGCAGCGCGGTATGCGCCGCGGGATTGAGCGGGCGCGGCGCCAGCCCGCGCCGGAAGAAGGTCACCTCATCCGGCAGACAGATGCCCGCCAGCGAACACTTGGTGCATTTCGGGCTGTCGACCAGCGGCGGCGGCAGGCGGCCGACAGCGGCCGCAAGCCTGAGGCTGGAGATGGCGGCGCGGGTTTTGGCGCGCAGTTCGTCGTCGAGCGCGATGCGCACGCGCTCGCGGGAGCCGGCGTACCAGATCGCCGCATCGGCAACCCGATAGCCGGCATCTTCCAGGATCAGCGCCTGCGCGCAGACCTGCACGCGCTCGGGATCATAGGCGCCTTCGGCGACATGCGGGCGCTTGCCCTTCTTGGTATCGATCGGGGTGACCGTGCCATCCTCGCCCTCGACCAGATCCATCTTGGCGATGATGCCGAGCCTCTCGGAGGCAAGCGTCACCGAGCGCGCAACGAAATCCGGCTTACCGTCGACCTCGGCCGGCGCCGGCAGCTTGCCGCCGCCGCCGTCGACCCGGACATGGGCGCGGCGGCCTTCCTCGGTATCGCCGGAATCGGCCCACTCGCCGTCGACCCATTCGAGCAAGGCCAGGCGCGGGCAGTAGACATATTCGTTGACCATCCGCACCGGGACCAGCGGGGCCTCCGCCGTGGCCGGCGGGGCCGGCAGCTCAAGCGCCAGTTGCCTGGGACCGGAGGACGCCTGCTCGGACGCTGGCAACGACATGGGACGCAACCACCAACTGCAACTGGAGCGAAGCCACTATCAGCGCAGGTGGGCGTGGAGTCGAGACAATTCGCGCGAGGGCTGCGCGTCGGCAGGCAGGAACATGATACAGGTAGCGGGTGAGAATCATCGCTGTGGGTACGCTGAAGCGGTTTCTCGCGCGAAGCCCGGCCTACGCCGATGCGCGCGAACCGATGATGGCATGGGCCCGGCAGGTGAAGATCGCCGATTGGGCAAGCCCGGCCGCCGTCAAGCGCGACGTCCGGTCCGCCAGCATCCTGAGAGATGGCCGCGTGGTGTTCAACATTGCCGGCAACAA
>NZ_JBEKXH010000733.1:0-2517 GCF_049512235.1 Bradyrhizobium sp. | reverse complement strand
GGGCGGCCTTGCTGCGTGTGGCGTCGCGCCGGATCACATCCACACCGAGATATTCGGCGCCGGTCCATCTAAAACGCCAGGCATTGCTTCTTCGCCACGTCAGCCGCCTCATTTGCCGGCAGGGTCCCCTGGCTCAGGACCGATGGTTTCGTTCGCCCGCAGCGGTCTCAATGTCCGCTGGGGGTCATCGTTCCAGAGCTTGCTCGAGGTGGCCGAGGCTTGCGACGTGCCTGTGCGGTGGGCGTGTCGAACCGGGGTCTGCCATACCTGTGAGACCGGGCTTGTGGCGGGCAAGATCGGTTACCGCCCGGACCCGGTCGACGCACCGGCGGACGGTAACGTGCTGATCTGCTGCTCGCAACCCCAGGGCGACGTCGTAATCGATTTGTGAGCGCATGAGCCTGATTACTTGCGCGCTCACACATGGAGGGCTTCACATGAAATCGGACATGGTGCCCGGAGCCTTTTTTCCAGACTTTCGCACTTGGTGACCATACCGCGAAACATCGAAATCTCTCCGAGGAGAAGGGTACAATGAAATGAACACCATGCCATCGTTGCAAATTCGTTCCGTGTCGGCGCTGGATCCGGCCGAGCCAATACACCGTTATGAGCGCGAACATGGTCAACTCCTGCTGATGGAGATGAGTCATCGGGTCAACAACGAATTTGCCTCGGCGATAAGCATGGTGTCTCTCAATGCGTCCCGGTCTTCTGACGCCAAGGTAAAATCTGCCCTGGAGGACGTACTCGAAAAACTTCACCACTACGCTCACGTTCATCGCGCTCTGGAAATTCCAACGACCCCGTGGCGTATCGATACGTCGTCTTATCTGAGCGATCTATGCCGATCCATCAGTAATGCAAAGCTTGCCTGCCGAAATATCGAGTTGGTCTTTGTCGAACGGCCACCGATACAACTGACAGCTGAAAACTGTTGGACGCTTGGAATGGTGATTTCCGAGCTGATCACGAACGTTGTTCGTCATGCGTTTGGCGAACATGGAGGAACCATACGAGTCGAACTCAGGACACACAGGGGACAAACCGAGTGTCGCGTGTCCGACAACGGGGTTGGCATGGAGGTCTGTAATCCTGGAAGCGGGATAAAAATTATCAGCTCCTTAGTCGATGTCCTAGGTGGAACGTTCGAGCAGTATTCGGGGCCGGATGGAACATTGTCGGTAATTGCATTCCCGGTCTCGAATTGAACGGATCAAAGAGTAAGACCTCGCCTGCCTCTGGGGACGGTTGCTATTCAGTATCGCGGATCTTGCCGGCCAACTGCTGAAGCTGCTCGGGCGCTTTTCCCCGCGGATATTCCTTGTACATTCTGTCAAGCATCGGAAGGCGTACCGCCTTGCCGGCAAGGCGAGCTCGCCTCCGACCTCTTTGCTTTCTACCTGCCGAGGCGAACCCGGAGGTCGGGAGGCTTACCCTTGCGGCTCCGCGCTGCTGCTTCAATTCACCGGGGCCCGGGGAATAAATCCAGGCACGCCGGTCTTCACCACCGCGTTGAACCGGGCACTTGTTGTGATGCGGTCCCGAATCTCCCGCATGGCGTCTTCGGGAAGAGCTGAAATCTCGAAGTTCTCCTGGATGCGCTGAGGTTTGGTCGAGGTGGTCAGGAAAGCGGTGCCACGCTGTACGGCCCAGGCCAAGACCACTTGAGCTGGTGTCTTGTGCACACGCTGTGCGATCGCTGTAATCACCGGATCGTCGATTATTTTTGGCTCCAGGGCATGTCCCACCGCCGCAAACGCCTGCAGTACAATCCCATGCTTCCGGCAAAACTCTAGCAGGTCCCATTCGGGAAGATACGGATGCGACTCGACCTGCACGACGGCAGGCTTGATCCGCGCAGCCGAAACGATCTCCCGCAGCTTCTCCAAAGTAATATCCGATAAGCCGATCGACCTGCAGTGCCCCTCGTCCACGAGACGCTCGAGCGCCCGCCATGTCTCCAGTAACGTCACGCCTGAGTCGTAAATTACCCGACCTTGCTCGTCCCTTGGATCCGGCTCGTCGCCCGGTTTGAAGGCAAAGGGGGTATGGATAATATAGCAATCGATATAGTCGACTCTTAGTCGCTGACGACTCGCGTCGTAGGCGGCCTTGACCCGTTCCGGACGATGATTGGTGTTCCATAGCTTGGTGGTAACGAACAGCTCCTCCCGCTGAAGGGTCCCCGCCTCGAACGCTTCCTGGATCGCATCGCCTACCGCTTCTTCGTTGCGGTAGCGTTCCGCACAATCGAGATGCCGGAATCCCACTTCCAATGCGGCCTTGGTAGCCTGTTTGGTCGCAAGACGATCCGGAATCAGCGTGCCAAACCCGACCGCGGGCAGCTCGCCAGATCCGTGGGCAAGATGAATCCTGGTATAGCGAAGCGCCTCGGATGTTGCCATGCCCATCCTCCCTTGTTTAACCTCAGCGGCTGCACCACCGGCACCCTGCTTCGACGACGCGTTCAACGTGATGGCTCCGCGGGCATTAACTGGCCAGCCGCGGCTTGCG
>NZ_JBEKXH010000732.1:0-2535 GCF_049512235.1 Bradyrhizobium sp. | reverse complement strand
CAGATCATGATCTGGCAACGCTTCCCGGCGCGGTCGTCGAACCGATCGCGCCGGCCTTTGGGCACGGAGAGCCAATTGAGCGAAAACGCGGATAGTTATGTGTGTGGCGTCGCCGATGCGCCGCTGCTCGGCGATACCATTGGGCGCAGCCTCGATGCCGCGGCGCGGCGCTGGCCCGATCGCGAGGCCCTGGTTTCGCCGAGCCATGACGTGAGGTGGACCTGGAACGAACTGGCCGCGCGGGTCGAGGCGTTGGCCGCGGGCTTTCTGGCGCTCGGCCTCGAACGCGGCGCCCGCGTCGGCGTCTGGTCGCTCAACCGGCCGGAATGGACGCTGACGCAGTTCGCCGCGGCCAAGGCCGGGCTCATTCTGGTTACCATCAATCCCGCCTATCGCCTCAGCGAACTCGAATTTGCGCTGGCAAAAGTCGGCTGCGCCGCGATCGTCACGGCGACCGCGTTCAAGACCAGCCAGTATATGGAGATGCTGAACACGCTGCTGCCGGAGCTTGCGAGCGCTGCGCCCGGCGACCTGCACGCGGCGCGATTGCCAAAACTGCGCGCGGTAATCCAGGTCGGCGGTCCCGCCTGGCCCGGCACGATCGCGTTCGAGAAGGTGCCGGGCATGGGCGGCGACCGCCACCGCGACGCGCTCGCGGCGCTGGAAAAAACGCTGCAGTTCGACGATCCCGTCAACATCCAGTTCACCAGCGGCACCACCGGTTCGCCGAAAGGCGTCACGCTGACCCATCACAACATCCTCAACAACGGCTATTTCGTCGGGCGCGCGATGGGACTGACCGAGCAAGACCGCATCTGCATTCCGGTGCCGCTCTATCACTGCTTCGGCATGGTGATGGGCAATCTCGCTTCCGTTACTTCGGGCGCGGCCATGGTCTATCCCGGCGAGGGCTTCGATCCCTTGGCCACGCTTGAGACCATCGAGCGGGAAAAATGCACGACGCTCTACGGCGTCCCGACCATGTTCATCGCCGAACTCGACCATCCGGAGTTTGCAAGATTCGATCTGTCGTCGCTTAGGACCGGCATCATGGCCGGCGCGCCCTGCCCGATCGAGGTGATGCGGCGCGTCAGCGAGCAGATGAACATGCGCGATGTCACCATCGCCTATGGCATGACCGAAACCAGCCCGGTGAGCTTCCAGAGCGCCGTGGACGATCCGCTGCAGCGCAGGGTGTCGACCGTCGGCCGCATCCATCCCCATGTCGAGGTCAAGGTGATCGATCTCGAGGGCCGCGTGGTGCCCCGCGGCGAACGCGGCGAACTCTGCACCCGCGGCTACAGCGTCATGCTGGGCTATTGGGACGAACCGGAAAAGACCAAAGATGTGCTCGATGCCAGTGGCTGGATGCACACCGGCGATATCGCCGTGATTGACGGGGAGGGGTACTGCAACATCGTCGGCCGCATCAAGGACATGGTGATCCGCGGCGGCGAGAACCTCTATCCGCGCGAGATCGAGGAATTCCTCTACCGCCATCCGAAAATCCAGGACGTGCAGATCTTTGGCGTCGCCGACGACCGCTATGGCGAGGAACTGTGCGCGTGGATCAGGACGCGCGCCGGCGAGAGCCTCACCGCCGAGGAGATTCGCGCCTTCTGCCAGGGCCAGATCGCGCACAACAAGATCCCGCGCTACGTCGAATTCGTCGAGGAATTTCCGATGACGGTCACCGGCAAGATCCAGAAATTTGCGATGCGCGAGACGGTCGAGGCAAAGCTCGGATTGAAGGCGGCAAAGACCGCGTGAGGCGTGGGCAATGGCCCGTGGTTTCCTCGCCTCTCCCCGCTTGCAGGAAGAGAGCCTGCCCCGGGCTTGACCCGGGGTCGGATTGCGCAGCAATCCGCGTGAGGGAGTCTCTCGCGAGACGAACCCGTGGAGAGAGCCCCTCACCCCAACCCCAACCCCAACCCTCTCCCCGCAAGCGGGGCGAGCGAGCCTACTGCCGTTGCCGCAACATCGAGCCCTCATTTTGGATCACACTCCCACGCGATTGCCGTTTCAATATTCAAACAGGCGAGACAGTCATTAGTTTTTCGCCATGGCCGGGCTTCGTCCCGCCTGCGGGGCCGAAGCCCCCTCGGCGCGGCGAAGGCCCGGCCATCCACGTCTTTTCTCCGGCCAAGACGTGGATGCCCGGCACAACTGCGCGAAGATCGAAGATCCCATGGGGATGACGAGTGGTACGAATTTTTCTGATTCAATTTTTAAACAGCCATGAAAAAATAATCCGAGATCGTCATTGCGAGCTTTAGCGAAGCAATCCAGCTTTGGCGCTGCGGAGAGAAAGCTGGATTGCTTCGTCGCAAGGGCTCCTCGCAATGACGGTCGTTCCGAACGTGCGTTCGCTCCCCGCGGCGCGATGCACCCGGGCGTTTGCCAGTAAACTCATCGCCCTCAGAAAACAGAGGGCGTGGGGAATGCCGGATGCCCAGTGGCACCCGCAGCCTCGCGTGCAGAAAACGGCCATCACGCACACGAGTATTCACAGCGAGGCACCGGAAACACCCGGCA
>NZ_JBEKXH010000731.1:0-2539 GCF_049512235.1 Bradyrhizobium sp. | reverse complement strand
ACCACCATGGTCATCACCTGCGACGTGCTGGAGCCGACCACGGGCGAGCCCTACAACCGCGACCCCCGCGGCATGGCCAAGAAGGCCGAGGCGATGGTCAAGTCGATGGGCGTCGGCGACACCGTGTTTTTCGGACCGGAAGCCGAATTCTTCGTGTTCGACGACGTCCGCTACCAGACCACCCCCTACAACACCGGCTTCAAGCTCGATTCCTCCGAACTGCCGATCAATTCGGACACCGAATATGAGGGCGGCAATCTCGGCCACCGCATCCGCACCAAGGCCGGCTACTTCCCGGTGCCGCCGCAGGACTCGGTGCAGGACATGCGTTCCGAAATGCTCGGCGCCATGGCCAAGATGGGCGTCAAGGTCGAGAAGCATCACCATGAAGTGGCTTCCGCCCAGCACGAGCTCGGCATGAAGTTCGACACCATGACGCTGATGGCCGACCAGATGCAGATCTACAAATACTGCATCCATCAGGTCGCGCACATCTACGGCAAGACCGCCACCTTCATGCCGAAGCCGGTCTATGGCGACAACGGCTCGGGCATGCACTGCCACCAGTCGATCTGGAAGGAAGGCAAGCCGGTATTCGCCGGCAACAAATATTCCGACCTGTCGGAGACCTGCCTGTCCTACATCGCCGGCGTCATCAAGCATGCCAAGGCGATCAACGCCTTCACCAATCCCTCGACCAACTCCTACAAGCGGCTGGTTCCGGGTTATGAAGCTCCGGTGCTGCTGGCTTATTCCGCGCGCAACCGCTCGGCCTCCTGCCGGATTCCCTATACCTCCAATCCCAAGGCCAAGCGCGTCGAGGTGCGTTTCCCCGACCCGATGGCCAATCCCTATCTTGGCTTTGCGGCAATGCTGATGGCCGGCCTCGACGGCGTCAAGAACAAGCTCGATCCGGGCCCCGCCATGGACAAGGACCTCTATGACCTTCCGAAGGAAGAACTGAAGGCCATCCCGACGGTGTGCGGCTCGCTCCGCGAGGCGCTGGAGAATCTCGACAAGGACCGCGCCTTCCTCAAGAACGGCGGCGTATTCGACGACGACTTCATCGACAGCTACATCGAGTTGAAGATGACCGAAGTGGAGCGCTTCGAAATGACGCCGCACCCGGTCGAATTCGATATGTACTATTCGCTGTGATGGTTTGACGCCGGTATCATGGACCGAGCGGATGCAACAGGCGCTTCCGATGGGAGCGCCTGTTGTTTGTCAGATCGAGGCGTCTGGAAGCCCGGTCGTTCTCGTCGGGGACGCCATCCGAAACCAGGAACAAAAAGCCGGTGATGGCGGCGCCAAAAAATTACTTGACGGGTAACCGGAGCAGAACAAAGGAGCGCTCATCCCGGGCAGGCGAAGTGTAGGCTATCCCTGCCGCGTCGCAGCCGCGAGCGCCCTGCCGAATGCCTCGAACAGCGCGCGGTTGATGGGATTTTGCTGTGGATCGTGCTCCGCGTGCCACTGCACCCCGAGCGCAAAGCCCGGCGCGTCCGCGATCCGGATCGCCTCGATGGTGCCGTCCTCGGCGGTGCCCTCGACCACGACCCGTTCGCCGGGTTCGAGAATGCCCTGGCCGTGCAGCGAATTGACGCGGATTTTGTCGCAACCGAGGATCTGCGCGAAAGCCCCTCCGGGAATCAGGCAGACTTCGTGCCGGTCGGCGAAGACGACATTGGGGTCGGGGTGGATTTCACCGGTCTCCAGCCGCGGCATCCGATGGTTCATGCGGCCAGGCAATTCGCGAATTTCCGGATGCAGCGAACCGCCAAAGGCGACGTTCATCTCCTGCAAGCCGCGGCAAATACCGAACAGCGGGATGCCGCGGGCAACGCAAACTTCCGACAGCGCCAGCGCCAGATCGTCCCGATCGACATCGTAGGGTTCGTGCCGGGGATCCGCCTGCTTGCGAAATCGCGTCGGGTGAACATTGGCGCGAGCTCCGGTCAACACCACGCCATCGACGGTATCCAACAAGGCGCCGATATCGGTGATCTCAGGGGAAGCGGCAAACATCAACGGCAGCGCGCCCGCGACCTCGGCCACCGCGCGAAGATTTCGCTCCCCGACCATCTGGGTCGCAAATCGATTTTCGATGCGATAGGCATTGCCAATCACACCGACCACCGGTCTCCTCATCGCCAGATTTCCAATCCTGTCAGCACGTAACAGCTTTTGATCATGCCCGCCTGCCGACCCCGGATCAACCTGCCCGGTTGCGCAGCGGCGATGCTATTTTGGCCTGAACGACTGATTTGGATGGTTGGCCTCGCCGCGATGACCGGTGTTGCCCGTATCCACGCCCCCCGGCCATCGCGAGCTCTAGTTCAGCGTTTCCGAAGTTCTGATCATATCGACGCTTGCGATGCTGCGCTCCCTCTCCCCCCCTTCGCGGGGGAGGGTTGGGGTGGGGGAAGCTCCGGGCGAAAATCCATCGATCGGGTATCGAGGCCACACGTAACCAACACCGCCGATGCCGCGCCCCCACCCCACCCTCCCCCGCGAAGAGCGGGAGAGGGAGTGAGAG
>NZ_JBEKXH010000730.1:0-2547 GCF_049512235.1 Bradyrhizobium sp. | reverse complement strand
TTCTGAAGATCGCCAAGGAGCCGCTGTCGCTGGAGACCCCGGTCGGCGACGAGGAAGATTCGCACCTCGGCGATTTCATCGAGGACAAGAACGCGATCCTGCCCATCGACGCCGCGATCCAGTCTAACCTGCGCGAGACCACCACGCGCGTCCTGGCCTCGCTGACGCCGCGCGAGGAGCGCGTCCTGCGCATGCGCTTCGGCATCGGCATGAACACCGACCACACGCTGGAAGAAGTCGGCCAGCAGTTCTCGGTGACCAGGGAGCGTATCCGCCAGATCGAGGCCAAGGCGCTGCGCAAGCTGAAGCATCCGTCGAGGTCGAGGAAGCTGCGCTCGTTCCTGGATAACTGATCTCGTGTCCCGGGCGCTGCGCGGCACGAAGTGGTGCGCCGCAGACCCCGGACCCAAAAGCTTTTTCATCATGGCCGGGCTTGTCCCGGCCATTTCTTTATCGGCGTGCGGACCACCTGAACCAGGAGCCCTTGCGATGAGACAATTCAGTCATGGAATTGCGGTGCAGGGCGTAGGATGGGTGGAGCGAAGCGATACCCATCAATTGCAGTTCGCGGGGGCGATGGGTTTCGCAAAGGGCTCAACCCATCCTACTGGCTGGGCCTTCGATCGCGCTTGATCTTGCGACGTAACAAAGACGTGGATGGCCGGTACGAAGCCCGGCCATGACACCGGAAGGATCATCGCCAGCGTTCGTAGGGCGGATCATCATCCGCCGCTATGAACCGCCAAGATGGCGGGTTACGCCTTCGGGGGGCGGATCATCTGATCTCTCGTCCCCGCGAGGTTTCCTCATGTTGCCCATAACGGTTCTTGACGCTGCAGAACAGCGTTGAAAACCACCTTCGGCACTTCAACGCGTTCATCGCCATCGTAAAGCGTGCGAAGCTTTTCGAATGTCAGGTCAGGCATTTCGGTAAGCGCAGCAAGACGGTCGAAGAAGTCAAGCTGATCATTTGTCAGCGTTTGAGTCGGGTTGGGCATGGCGCCCCAGTCATCCCAGCGCAGCAACTCCATCTTGTTGAGGCTCGCGACGTCGTGGACCAGGTTTCGCGCGATGAACCACAATCCGCGCAGGTCGCCCTTGAATATGCCAAAAATCCTGGGATCGGCCTTACCTTCAAGGCAAAGCACCCACGCATCAGCCGCGATCAGAAAGCGATCGCGCGGCACGTCGAGAATGTCGTGATCGATGTCGAGCGCCTGTCGCCAGATTTTGTCGAATTGCGGGTCAACCAGCCGCCAGCGTCGTTCATTGGCATCCCAGACCTCGCAGACGACGTGGTCTTCGAAAAAACCCGGATTGAAATACGTTCCGAAACCGCAGCGCACCCGCGCCGGAATTTCTTTGGCACGCAATACGGCGGCAAGAAGCACCGCGAAATGGCGGCATACGCCGATCAGGCGCCTGTCCACGGGTCGCGCGACGGAGAATGGCCGGGGGTCCAGGGTGAGAATTCGGTCGAGGAGCTGTTCTGCGGGACGAATATGGCTCTCGCTCTTGCGTTCATTCGGAACCTGGAAGCCATAGAGGTCTCCTGCCACGTATTCATGCAGGACCACGCCTTGTACGAAGCGTACGAGGCCGCCGAGGTCGTCCGGCAAGGTTTCCAGCGCCGCAGCGTGCTTATTTGCGATCGTCATTGCCCCAGGGCGGGCGTAGTAGGCGAGGGCGGCCCCTGCCGCCGGCGGTTCCATCTGCACTCGTTCCTTAGTCTTCGTCGGCATGCTATTCCTCCGTCGATTGGCCTGGGCATTCGTTCTCTAGGACGCAGGAGGGTGTTGCCCGCCGACATCGGCAAAAAGTTTTTCTCATGTGGCTCGAGCGACGGCCGGCCCAAGCCAGCAAAGTCGCTCAGCGAGAGCCCGCGGTGTTTCGCGGTTGGCACGGATTGCGCAAGGCAAAGCCGATAGGCTTGAAATCCCAGGCGTTGCGAAAGAAACATGCGGCCGGAACCGTTGCGGTCCAGGCCGCGACATCGCGGTTGGCTTTGTCCGATCGCCTGAGTTCGGAGACCACATTGGTATCAAGCGGAACACCCGGGGTACATGCTTCGCACGGCCCGAGGATAAACTCCGCGCTATGTGGGACCACCGCAACCAAGGCATCCCCTGACGTCGCGGCGCCGGTCACCGGCGGCGCATTCGCGCCGGTCCGTTGGCTGGTCCGGGCCAGGCTGGCTTACGGCAAACAAAAAACCCGCGACCGATGTCTCGGCGCGGGCATTCGACTTTTGCGATGATGACGAAGTAGCGGTGATTTGCCCGACGTGTCAAACCTTTTCTGAATTTTTCTTGTCCGCCGAGCCTCCGGATGACGCCGCGCGTACCCGACGCGCAAGATCTGGTGTGATTTGGGCTGTCAAGCCACAAATAGAAAAATAAATGTGTTCACTTTTTGTTCGAATCAGTTCATAACCGAACCGTCTCGTTCCAGATGAGGGGCGTATCGCGATCGTCAGACACGCGGGATGAGATGCGGTGGACGCGGCAGCGTCGGGCGTGGCCAGGACATGGCAGGGCAGGATGTACA
>NZ_JBEKXH010000729.1:0-2553 GCF_049512235.1 Bradyrhizobium sp. | reverse complement strand
CGTATTTCGATGGCAGGCATTCTTCGATGCTTGACCCAGCCCCTTAGCGTAACTCTTCCGGCTCGCTTTTCCAAATGGTAACCGTCGTCCCGGTTTACCCCTGCGCTTGGCGAAATGGACTTTCTCGCTTCTGCAGTGCCAGCCTAAGATCACGTTGCGCGTGGCGATCACCAAGCGCGATCGGCTCGCGCTTGTTTTCCGGGCGGCGAGCCCCAGGACGCTGTCGCAGTGCTTAGAATTGGAATCATCTCAGACACCCACGGGCTGCTGCGCCCCGAGGTCGAGGCACACCTCGCAGGCGTGGCGCATATCTTCCACGCCGGCGATATCGGTTCGCCAAACGTCATCGTCGGACTCCAGCGGATTGCGCCTGTTACTGCGATCAGAGGGAACGTCGATACCGGCCACTGGGCGGAACATTATCCGGAGACCCGGATGATGATGCTCGGTGGGCGCTGCATCTATGTCTTGCACGATATCAAAACACTGCATCTCGATTCAATCTCGCGCGGGGTCGACGTCATCGTTTACGGCCACTCGCATCGGCCCCGGATCGAGACCATTCGCGGGGTGCTCTATCTCAATCCGGGAAGCGCCGGGCCCCGACGTTTCAACCTGCCCGTCACCGTGGCGACTTTGGATCTGACCTCAGGCGGTCTTACGCCGGTCATCCATCATCTTGGTAACGCAAGCTGATCGTGGAGGCCTCATCGACGGGAGGTCGAGAGAAATCCAGACGGCCGGTCTCTCGAACATTCCGCGTCATTGCGGGCTATCCGCGGCAATAATCCACAATTTAAAGGATTTGGATGCTTCGGGCGACGCCGGGTTGCCGGCGAATGAGGCCGTTTCGTTCGAGCGTCAAGACCATCTGGTGGACCGAGGGCGGGCTGACTTCAAAGTGACGCTGCATGTCGGTCTCGGCGGGTGGGCGCCGGAACATGTGCGAGTAGGTGTAGATGAAGGCCAGGTACTGGCCTTGCTTTACGGTGAAGCGTTGAGCGCTGGGGCTGCGAGCGGCGCCTGATTTTCGATTCATTTGAGGATTCGTCCGATCCTCCAACAAAGAGGTCGGCATGAATGTACGTCATCGGGTCGAACTGAGCCAAGCGAACCTGATGAACTCACCGTCGTCAACGACATTCGCGTCGCCACGAATGGCGGCTTCGTTCTCGGCGCGGCGCGTTTCCCGGAGAAGATCGCCGCCATGCCCGGGCGCCGCGTGACCCCGGGCCAGCCCGGACGGCCATCGCGCAAATATACCGATCGCGGCAGTGCCGGGCCCAACCCCCGGCAAGACCGGCCGAGGCGCAATCTCGGCCGTGAACGCTCAAATCACGGACTTCAATGAGCCGGTGTTTGCCAATCTACCCCGGCGCTATGCTGGCGAGTTGCGGAAAGGTGGTGTCGCCCATTGCCGGGGACTCGTCGGGCTATCGGTTTTGCGATAGGCGGAAGCGCGAATGGCCTTGACCAAGCTTGGCCCGCGTACTTCCGACGGCTCGTCGCGCAGGATCGTTGAAACACAAGCCCAGTGGTGCGCACACAGGAACTGCCGATCCTCGTTTCACGGCCCGATGCCCGACCGGGGCGACCCTTAGCGCGATGCCGCTTGCGAATTGCGGCGGCTCATCTATGTATATCCCAATTGGACATACAGAGAGATAAGGCAATGACAGCTTCCACGGTATTTACAAGCAATCGCAGCCAAGCCGTCCGGTTGCCGAAGGCGGTTGCCTTCCCGGCGGACGTGCATCAGGTGGATATTTTGAAGATTGGCCGCAGCCGCTTGATCGTACCGCAGGGCAAACGGTGGGACGACTTGTTTCACACGGGTCCGCGCGCCAGTGACGACTTCATGGCCGAGCGTGTGCAGCCGCAGGCCGAGGAGCGCGAGCCGCTCTGATGCTCACCTACATGCTCGATACCAATATCTGCATCTCAGCGATGAAGAATTATCCGCCGAATCATTCCGAACGTTGGCAAAGTGGTGGCCAGGGGCGGCGGAATCTGTCGATCCTAGGCCATGGATAAGAAATAGCTTTCGCGGTCGCGGATTTTTCCTTACTCACACGCCTACTCTCACACCCATGGCGAAGCCATGAAGCGCGATGATGAGATTTGAGTTCAATCGAACTGGGGCGACAGTCGTGAAGGAAGCTATCGGCGCTCTTGCTCCTTATCTGAAGTAAGGAGGAACGATGGAGTTAGACGAGGCGATTGCCGTGACGATCGATGTTCTGCTGCGAGGCGGAGCTGCGTCTTATGGCTACGATTTGTACCCGCCCCAAGTCGTCCGCACGTACTTGGAATGGCAGCGACAGATACCGCATCATGAGCGCGAACCGATTGTCCGGAAGATGGCTCCGCTTTCATGGATGCGGCGTGGGAATTGTGTCGGCGGGGACTGGTCCGGCCGGGCGTCAAGAATATCGGAGAGCAGGCAGTAGCGGAGACCGGGTACTCGGTGACAGAGGCCGGACGTGCAGCATTAGCTCAGATGGACCCCGCAGCTCTGGTGATTTTACAACCAGGGTCGCTCGCGCGCACGTT
>NZ_JBEKXH010000728.1:0-2555 GCF_049512235.1 Bradyrhizobium sp. | reverse complement strand
CGCGTTCGACGGCGCCGAGTTCGGCACCCTGACGCGGGCGCGGCAGCGGCCGATGCGCCGCCGCATGCAGATGATCTTCCAGGATCCCTATGCCAGCCTGAACCCGCGCTGGCGGGTCGGCGCGATCGTCGCCGAGCCGCTGCGCGCGCACCGGCTGGTCGCCGGCCGGGCGGCGCGGCGCGACCGGGTCGCGGCGCTGCTGCGCCAGGTCGGGCTGGCGCCGTCGGATGCCGACCGATATCCCCACGAGTTCTCGGGCGGCCAGCGCCAGCGCGTCTCGATCGCCCGCGCGCTGGCGAGCCAGCCCGAATTCCTGATCTGCGACGAGCCGACCTCGGCGCTCGACGTCTCGGTGCAGGCCCAGATCCTCAATCTGATGCGCGACCTGCAGGACAAGTTCGGCCTCACCTATCTCTTCATCAGCCATAACCTGGCCGTGGTCCGGCATATGGCGAACCGCATCGGGGTCATGTATCTCGGCCGCATCGTGGAGATCGCGCAAGGCCGCGAGCTCTTTGCCAATCCAAAAATGCCCTACACCAGGATGCTACTGGGCGCGGTACCCGATCTGGCGATGTCCGGCCGGCAGCGGATTCCGGTGCAGGGCGAAATCCCCAATCCGATCGATCCGCCGCCGGGCTGCGCGTTCAATCCGCGCTGCCCGCTGGCGTTTGACCGCTGCCGCAAGGAAGCGCCCGCGCTGATCGACGGCGTCGCCTGCCACGCCGTCAACACGCCGGCGCAGGCCATGATCCCCGCATGATCACAGGGATGAGAACGAGGCGGCGCGGCGCCCTGGTTGGCAGGCCGCCTTGGCTGTGGTCAAGTGCGCTCGGGCCGCCGCATCAACACGATGGATTTGAATGAGCAACATCAATCCCGACCCGTTCACGACCAGGCCGGAGATCGAAGGCACGTTCGGTGTCGTCACATCGACCCACTGGATTGCCACCGCGGTCGGGATGGCCACGCTGGAAAAAGGCGGCAATGCCTTTGACGCCGGCGTCGCCACGGCCTTCACGCTGCAGGTCGTCGAGCCGCATCTGAACGGTCCCGGCGGCGATGTGCCGATCATCGTCCACGACATCAAGCGCAGCCGCACCGAGGTGATCTGCGGCCAGGGGCCGGCGCCAGCGGGCGCGACCATCGCGCACTATCGCAGCGAGGGCCTCGACATGGTGCCGGGCACCGGGCTGCTCGCCGCCTGCGTCCCGGGCACGTTCGAATCCTGGATGCTGCTGCTGCGCGATTACGGCAGCTTGCGGCTGCGCGACGTGCTCGAGCCGGCCATCGCCTATGCCTGTCATGGCTATCCGCTGGTCGAGCGCGCCTCCGCCACCATCGCAACCGTCGCACCCTTGTTCCGCCAGCACTGGCCAACGTCGGCCGCGGTCTATCTGCCGAATTTTGAAGTTCCAAAGCCGGGCACGCTGTTCACCAACAAGCAACTTGCGGAAACCTATGCCCGCATCCTGAAGGAAGCCGAAAGCGCCGGCGCCGATCGCGTGGCACAGATCGAGCGCGCGCGAGAAACCTGGTCGCGCGGTTTTGTCGCCGAGGCGATCGACAGCTTCTGCCGCACCCAGGAGGTCATGGATGTCTCGGGCTCGCCGCATCGCGGCGTGCTGCGCGGCGACGACATGGCGCGCTGGCAGCCTGGCGTCGAAGCGCCGTTGACCTATGACTACGGGCGTTACACCGTCTGCAAGCCCGGCGTCTGGAGCCAGGGGCCGGTGATGCTGCAGCAGCTCGCGCTGTTGAAGGGCTTTGAGCTCGACGGGCTCGATCCTGCAGGCCCGGAATTCATTCATCTGCAGATCGAATGCGCCAAGCTCGCGTTTGCCGACCGCGAGAAATTCTACGGCGATCCGGATTTTGGCGAAATCCCGATCGCAACGCTGCTGTCGGATCCCTACAATGACGCGCGCCGCAAGCTGATCTCGGAGAAGGCCTCGTTCGACTTCGTCCCCGGCTCGGTGCAGGGTTTTGGCGCGGTGGTAAGACTGCGCCGTCAGGAAGGCCGTCGCGAGGCGGTCGGCGCGATGGGCGCCGGCGAGCCCACCGTCGGCCGCTTCGGCGAGGTGCGCGGCGACACCGTGCATTTCGACATCATCGACCAGGCCGGCAACATGATCTCGGCGACGCCGTCGGGCGGCTGGCTGCAATCCTCGCCGGTGATTCCGGAACTGGGCTTCTGCCTCGGCAGCCGCGCGCAGATGTTCTGGCTCGAGGAAGATCACCCGGCGGCGCTGGCGCCCGGCAAACGCCCGCGCACCACGCTCTCACCCACCATGGCGTTGCGCGACGGCGAGCCGTATCTGGCATGGGGGTCGCCGGGCGGCGACCAGCAGGACCAATGGACCACGCAATTCTTCCTGCGACATGTGCATGCCAAGATGAATCTGCAGGAAGCGATCGATGCGCCGGCCTGGCATTCCGAGCATTTTCCGATTTCGTTCTGGCCGCGCACCTCGCGCCCCGGCGTGATGGTGGTGGAAAGCCGGATTCCGAAAGCCACCGTCGATACGCTGAAGAGCCGCGGCCATATTGTCGAG
>NZ_JBEKXH010000727.1:0-2556 GCF_049512235.1 Bradyrhizobium sp. | reverse complement strand
CGCTCCGGTCTATGTCCGCCACGAGATTGTCCATAACCGCTATGTGGTCGACAGCCTGAGGACCAAGGGAGCGATTTTCGTCGAGGAGCTGGCCGAAATCCCCGACAATACCGATGCGCCGGTGGTGTTTTCGGCCCACGGGGTTCCCAAATCGGTGCCGGCGGACGCGCGCGCCCGCAATTTCTTCTCGCTCGATGCCACCTGTCCGCTGGTCACCAAGGTGCACCGCGAGGCCGCGATCCATTTCAAGCGCGGCCGCGAGATCCTCTTGATCGGGCATTCCCACCATCCGGAAGTGGTCGGCACGCTGGGACAGCTGCCGCCCGGCGCGGTGACGCTGATCGAGACTGCCCACGACGCCGCCACCTTCACGCCAAAGGACCCCAATAATCTCGCCTTCGTCACCCAGACCACGCTGTCGATCGACGACACCGCCGAAATCGTCGCGATGCTGAAGGAGCGGTTTCCCAACATCTCCGGCCCGCACAAGGAGGACATCTGCTACGCCACCACCAACCGCCAGCTCGCGGTCAAGAAGGTGGCGCCGGTGGTCGACGCCCTGATCGTGGTCGGGGCGCCGAATTCGTCGAACTCGCAGCGCTTGCGCGAAGTCGCCGAACGCGAGGGCTGTCCGATCGCGGTTTTGGCGCAACGCGCCGGCGATCTCGACTGGTCGAGATTTGAGGGCATCCGGAGCCTCGGCATCACCGCGGGCGCGTCGGCGCCGGAGGTGATCGTCGAGGAGATCATGGGGGCGTTTGCCGAGCGCTACGAACTGCATGTGGAGACGGTCTCGGCTGCGGAAGAGAACGAGTTCTTCCCGCTGCCGCGCTCGCTGCGGCCCGACGCCGCAGAATGATCTGACATGGCGGTCTACACCGACGTCGCCGCCGATGAGCTCGCGGAATTCCTCACCGGTTACGACATCGGCGAGTTGTTGTCCTACAAGGGCATCGCCGAAGGCGTCGAAAACTCCAACTTCCTGCTGCACACCACGGCCGGCTATTTCATCCTGACGCTGTATGAAAAGCGCGTCGCCAAAAGCGATCTGCCGTTCTTTCTGGGTCTGATGACGCATCTCTCCCGCCACGGCATCAATTGTCCGCAGCCGGTGCAGAACAAGCGCGGCGAAGCGCTGGTTTCGCTGGCCGGCCGTCCGGCGGCGATCATCAATTTTCTGGAAGGCGTCTGGCCGCGCAAGCCCAGCGTGGCGCACTGCGCCGGCGCCGGTCAGGCATTGGCGAAGCTGCATCTTGCCGGCCGCGATTTCGGCATGTCCCGCGCCAACGCGCTGTCGGTGTCGGGCTGGCGTCCGTTGTTCGACGCCGCCGCATCGCGCGCCGACGAATTGCAATACGGATTATCCGACTTCATCCGTGCCGAGCTCGATCATCTCGAAGGTAATGTCTGGCCGAACAATCTGCCGCAGGGCGTGATTCACGCCGACCTGTTTCCGGACAATGTGTTCTTTCTCGGCGAACGGGTCTCCGGCATCATCGATTTCACCTTCGCCTGCGATGATATGCTGGCCTATGACGTGGCGATCTGCCTCAATGCCTGGTGCTTCGAGAGCGATTGTTCGTTCAACGTCACCAAGGCGCGCGCGTTTCTTGGCGCCTATGGCCGGGAGCGGCAGCTGTCGGACGCCGAACGGGATGCGCTGCCGGTGCTGGCGCGCGGCGCGGCGCTGCGTTTCCTGCTGACGCGGCTGGTCGATTTCCTCAACGTACCGCCGGGTGCGCTGGTGAAACCAAAAGATCCGCTCGAATATGTCCGCAAGCTGCGGTTTCAGCAGGCCGTGGCCAGCCTGCGCGATTACGGCGTGGACGCCTCGGGTCTTCCAGCGTGAGCGTGCTCCCCTCGGTCATCATTCACACCGACGGCGCCTGCTCGGGCAATCCGGGGCCGGGCGGCTGGGGCGCGATCCTGAAATTCGGCAATGTCGAAAAGGAATTGCATGGCGGCGAGGCCCATACCACCAACAACCGCATGGAACTGATGGCGGCGATCTCGGCGCTGGAGGCTTTGAAAAAACCCTGCAGCGTCGATCTTTATACCGACAGCCAGTATGTGCGTCAGGGCATCACCGGCTGGATCCATGGCTGGAAGAGGAACGGCTGGCGCACTGCGGACAAGAAGCCGGTCAAGAATGCCGAGCTGTGGCAGCGGCTGGAGGCCGCATTGAAACCGCACGAGGTCCGCTGGCATTGGGTCAGGGGCCACGCCGGCCATCACGAGAACGAGCGCGCCGATCAACTGGCGCGCGATGGCGTGGCGATGGCGCGGCTGAAGATCAGGAAGCCGGTGTAAAAGCAAAGCGGCTGTATCGCCATGTCGCTGGCGTGCCGGTGAATTGACGGATCGGGCGCCGATCATGCAGCCGCGGCGGTGAGCCGCCTGTTCCTCCTGTTAAAACAGGTAAAAAAACAGGCGCAGGCCCATCCGCACATGCTCGGGTCGGGCTTGAATGAGCGCGCGATCCGCCCATCGCCTTCGCCGCGGGACCAAGGCCTGCCTATTCCATTCACTTGTCAAACAGCCGGACGCGCAATTCGC
>NZ_JBEKXH010000726.1:0-2557 GCF_049512235.1 Bradyrhizobium sp. | reverse complement strand
CTCGGGCAGCTTGGGGACGGCACATGAAAAATTATTCGATCGTTCGGATCGGTAACGAATACGTCGTGCAAGCCGGCGATGAGAGCGTGCTGAAAATTTCCAGCCGGCGCAGGGCGGCGCGGCTGGTCACCGATGCTGAGGAATTGCTGGATTCGGAGCCGGTGCTGCCGGCGCAGACTTTGCCGGAGCAGGCTCTGCCGGAGCAGGCCGCGCCATCAATCGCTTGTGATTCCATCCCTGATCCTCCCGAAGTTCCTTGACGATTCCGGGCTATTCCCTTATTCACCGCGGCGGGACACCTCCCCCCAACGGGAGGCTTGCTATCTGGAAGGATAGATCATGACTGCAGCGAAGCCCGCCTCGCGGCCCAATGTGCCGCATTTTTCATCCGGCCCCTGTGCCAAGCGACCCGGCTGGCATCCACGAAATCTCGGTGATGCTGCGCTTGGCCGTTCGCATCGCGCGAAAATCGGCAAGGCCAAACTCAAGCTCGCGATCGAATTGACCCGCGAAGTGCTTGAAGTACCGGAAGGTTACAGGATCGGCATCGTGCCGGCGTCCGACACCGGTGCGGTCGAGATGGCACTGTGGTCGCTGCTCGGAGCACGCCCGGTGACCACGATCGCCTGGGAATCCTTTGGCGAGGGCTGGGTCGGCGATGTCGTCAAGGAATTGAAGCTCAAGGACGTCACCAGGCTGCATGCCGGTTATGGCGATATTCCCGATCTCGGCAAGGCCGATCCGGCCTCCGACATCGTCTTCACCTGGAACGGCACCACCTCGGGCGTGCGCGTGCCCAATGCCGACTGGATCAGCGCTGATCGCGAAGGCCTCACCATTTGCGACGCGACCTCGGCGGCGTTCGCGCAAGAGCTGGACTGGGCCAAGCTCGATGTCGTGACCTTCTCCTGGCAAAAGGCACTGGGGGGCGAGGCCGCGCACGGCATGCTGGTGCTTTCTCCGCGCGCGGTGGCGCGGCTCGAGAGCTACACGCCACCATGGCCGCTGCCGAAAATCTTTCGCATGACCAAGGGCGGCAAGCTCAACGCCGGCATCTTCGAGGGCGAAACCATCAACACGCCGTCGATGCTGTGCGTGGAAGATTATCTCGATGCGCTGAACTGGGCGAAGTCGGTCGGCGGCCTCAACGCGCTGATCGCGCGCGCCGACGCCAACACCCGGGTGCTCGCCGACTGGAAGGCGAAAACGCCGTGGATCGACTTCCTGGCAAGGGACCCGGCCATCCGTTCCAATACCTCGGTATGCATGAAGGTGGTCGATCCCGCGATCACCGCGCTTAGCCCCGACGCGCAGGCGGATTTTGCCAAGAAGCTCGTCGCCGCGGTCGAGAAGGAGGGCGCGGGCTACGATCTTGGCGCCTATCGCGACGCGCCGCCGGGTCTGCGGATCTGGTGCGGGGCGACGGTCGAAGCCAAGGACGTCGCGATCCTGACGCAGTGGCTCGACTGGGCGTTTGCCGAAACCAAGGCGCAGCTCGCCAAGGCGGCTTGAAGTTTCTTGCTAAACCTCTCTCCGTTCTTACGGGGAGAGGTCGGATCGCGCAGCGATCCGGGTGAGGGGCTCTTTCAACCCGCAGCGCGCTCGGAACTGCCCCTCACCCCAACCATCTCCCCGTAAGAACGGGGATAGGGAGAAGAGATCGCTTCGCTCGCGGCGTTGCCAAGCGGAAAAGGTTTGGTCGACCCACCGCCAATATTATTTCAGGAAACCACAATGACAAAACCCAAGGTTCTCATTTCCGATGCGCTGTCGCCTGCCGCCGTGCAGATCTTCAGGGATCGCGGCATCGAGGTCGACTTCCAGCCCAATCTCGGCAAGGACAAGGACAAGCTCGCCGAGATCATCGGCAATTATGACGGACTGGCGATCCGCTCCGCGACCAAGGCCACCGCGAAAATCCTGGCGAAGGCGACGCGGCTGAAGGTGATCGGGCGCGCCGGGATCGGCGTCGATAATGTCGAGATACCGGCCGCCACCGCCAGGGGCGTCATCGTGATGAATACGCCGTTCGGCAATTCGATCACCACGGCCGAACATGCCATCAGCCTGATGCTGGCACTGGCGCGGGAAATTCCGCAGGCCGATGCCTCGACCCAGGCCGGCAAGTGGGAAAAGAACCGCTTCATGGGGGTCGAGATCACCGCCAAGACGCTGGGCGTGATCGGTTGCGGCAATATCGGCTCGATCGTCGCCGACCGCGCGCTCGGCCTGCGCATGAAAGTGATCGCGTTCGATCCGTTCCTGTCGCCGGAACGCGCCAGGGATATCGGGGTCGAGAAGGTCGAACTCGACGAACTGTTCAAGCGCGCCGATTTCATCACTTTGCATACGCCGCTGACCGACAAGACCAGGAACATCATCGATGCTTCGGCCTTGGCGAAGATGAAAAAAGGCGTGCGCATCATCAATTGCGCGCGCGGCGGGCTGGTCGACGAGCAGGCGCTGGTCGATGCGCTGGAGTCCAAGCAGGTCGCGGGCGCGGCATTCGACGTGTTCGTCGAGGAGCCCGCGCTCTCCAATGTGCTGTTCGGCCATC
>NZ_JBEKXH010000725.1:0-2562 GCF_049512235.1 Bradyrhizobium sp. | reverse complement strand
ACAGGCGACCTCAATGTACATCCTGCCCTGCCATGTCATAGCCACGCCCGACGCTGCCGCGTCCACCGCATCTCATCCCGCGTGTCTGACGATCGCGATACGCCCCTCATCTGGAACGAGACGGGTGCGACTATAACTGATTCGAACAAAAAGTAAACTATAATATTTTTTAGTTTGGGCCTTGACAGCCCAAATCACACCAGATCCAGCCCGTCAGGCAAGTGTTGTTTTGCGCGGCGTCGTCCGAAAGCGCGATGGCAAGAAAAAATTTGACACGTCGGGCAAATCACTGGCATCTGATCATCATCGCCGCAATCGTTTCGCATGGCGCGCGCAGTTGATCACGGATTTTGAGCCGCCCCATCCGCAGAGCTCGCGGGTTGGAGGCGAAGCGGTAACCCGCCTGTTCATGATCGGCAAACGGCGGATTACGCCTTCCGCTCCAATTCTTCGCTCACGCGGGCTTTGCCTTTCTGTACCATCAGGTCACCTCCTTCTTTCGGTGCGAGGCAAGGGCAATGTCCGCGGGCGGCGTCTTCTGGGTGTTGCGGGGTAATCATGCAGGCTCCGGGCGCCGAAAACGTTTCCAGCATAGGTTCCGTTCGTTCTTGCGGCAACGTTCGGGGCATGCATCTGGGCATGCGCCGGCCGATCACCCTTCGGGCGCATATCACAATGGACTTCCAGATCAATCCGGCTACCCTCCAAGGCCCCGTTTACTTCTGCAGTGGGACCAACAAGGGTATCGAACGAACCATGATTGCCGACGGCGAAACTTCTCCGGCGCGTTCTGCTGAAACAGGAGCTTTTTTCGACGCTATCGTCGTGGGCGCCGGCTTTGCCGGAATGTACATGCTGCACCGCCTGCGCGGGCTCGGCTTTTCGGCACGGGTCTTTGAGGCCGGCGGTGGCGTGGGTGGTACCTGGTACTGGAACCGTTATCCGGGTGCGCGTTGCGACGTCGAGAGCATGCAATACTCCTTTTCCTTCTCGGAGGAATTGGACCAGCAATGGAACTGGTCGGAGAAATACGCCCCGCAGCCTGAAATTCTCTCCTACGCCAATCATGTTGTCGATCGCTTCGATCTTCGCCGGCATATCGTGTTCGACACGCGCGTCGCTTCGGCGACCTTCGATGAATAAGCTGGATGCTGGCTTGTCGAGACGGAGCGTGGCGACAGGGTTCACGCGAAATTCCTGATCATGGCAGTCGGCTGTCTGTCGGCGCCGAACCGTCCGAACTTCAATGGCCTGGAGGATTTCAACGGACCCATCTATCACACCGGTCAATGGCCGCATCAGGGTGTCGACTTCACCGGACTGCGCGTTGGGGTCATCGGCACCGGCTCCTCGGCGATCCAGTCGATTCCGATTATCGCGCAGCAGGCCACAGCCCTCACGGTGTTCCAGCGCACGGCTACCTGGTCCGTGCCGGCGTGGAACGAAAAGCTGACGCCGGAATACCTGCAAGCAGCCAAAGCTGATTATCCGGCGCTGCGGGCGAAGGCGCGTGCCCGCCCGACCGGATTTTATTTTCCCTTCAATACCAAGCCGGCGCTGGAGGCGAACCCCGAGGAGCGCGAAAAGCAATACGAGGAATCCTGGGCGCGCGGCGGCTTGCCCTTTCTCGGTGCTTACGGGGATCTATTGTTCGAAAAAGCCGCCAATGACACCATCGCCGACTTCGCCCGACGCAAGATCCGCGGCATCGTGAAGGATCCGGTCACGGCCGACCTGCTGTGTCCGGACAACGTCTTCGGTTGCAAGCGGCTCTGCGTCGATACCGGTTATTTCGAGACCTACAACATGCCCCACGTAAAGCTGGTCGACGTATCCCGGACGCCGATCGAACGCTTCACCGCTCACGCCATCGAGGTCAACGGCGTCGAGTACAAGCTGGATGCCGTTGTTTGCGCCACAGGCTTTGCCGCAATGACGGGGTCGTTCGACAAGATCAGGATTACCGGTCGCAATGGCCTAACGCTTTCTGAAAAATGGCGGGCGGGCCCTCGTGCCTATCTCGGGATAGCGTCGGCCGGCTTTCCCAACCTGTTCATGATAACGGGCCCTGGCAGCCCTTCCGTCTTGGCAAGTATGATCCAGGCGATCGAACAGCATGTCGATTGGCTGGCGGACTGCATGGGTCACATGCGAGATGTCGGGGCAACATCCATCGAGCCGATCCTCAAGGATGAGGACGCCTGGGTCGAACATGTGAATGAAGTATCGACGGTCTCATTGCGATCAACCTGTAGCTCTTGGTATGTCGGCGCCAACATTCCCGGCCGCCCTCGCGTCTTCATGCCATATATCGGTGGCTTCCCCGTCTATGTGCAGAAATGCAACGAGGTAATGAACAACGGCTGGGATGGCTTCATTCTGGAAGGCGCGCAAGACAGCAACGCGGCGCCGCGTGTTCGATATACGGAACGTTGGCGTGTACCCCTTGATATTGAAGTTATTTCACCGGCTGCCGTCGCCGCCAGGCGCGTCCCGGTGGTCTGACGCGGTGATCAGGCCATGGTCATCAAGCGCCGGACCGAGATAGCTCGCGACATAACC
>NZ_JBEKXH010000724.1:0-2568 GCF_049512235.1 Bradyrhizobium sp. | reverse complement strand
TTTTCGACCGTACACGAATCTCGCTCATGTCTAGACATCCTCGAACACGCCGTGGTGAGATATTCCATCGTTACCTTTGCGCAACATGGCGAACAAGTAAGGCACGATCAGCAGGGTTGTCGGTGTGGCGAACAACAGACCGCCGATGACGGCACGTGCAAGCGCAGCGTTTTGCTCCTCACCGGCGCCACCGACCGCCATTGGGATCATGCCGACGATCATTGCGGCGGCTGTCATCAGCACGGGCCGAATTCGCGTGTGGCCGGCACTCAGCGCGGCCTCAAAGGCTGTGTGCCCTTTCAATTGTTGTTCGCGCGCGAAAGTCACGAGCAGAATCGAGTTCGCCGAAGCGACGCCTATCGACATGATCGCTCCCATCAGCGACGGCACGCTCAGCGTGGTGCCGGTGATGAACAGCATCGTGACGATCCCGCAGAGCGTGGCTGGCAGGGCCAGGATCACCACGAACGGATCGCCAAAATTCTGATAGTTGACCACCATCAACAGATAGACCAGTACCGCTGCGAACAGCAGGCCGATGCCGAGATCCCGGAATGAGTCGTTCATGCTCTGGATCTGGCCGACGACCTTAATGGTATTGCCGGGCTTCAAGTCCTTTTGAAGCTCCGTCGTGACCTTACTAATGTCTGCCGCGACGCTGCCGAGATCCCGGCCCTGCACGCTTGCATAGACGTCAAAAACGGTCTGGATGTTGGTCTGGCTGGAATTGGTTGCTGTCTTGTCTCGCTTGATCGTCGCGACGTTGCTGAGCATGCCCGGGACCGGCTGACCGCCTCTTGCCAACGAGCTGGAAACCGGAGTGTTCAAGAGCGCATTCATCGAGTTGACCTTTGGCTCCGGGGTTTGCACCGCAAAGTAATACGGGATGCCTGATGCCGGATCGGTCCAGAAGTTAGGCGACACCTGCTCTGATGAACTGAGACTGACATTGAGATTGGTAGCAATCGTGCTGGCATTGAGGCCAAGTTGCGCGGCCCGAGCCCGGTCGATATCCGCCATGAAGGCGGGAGCATCGACTTCTTGCTGAAGATGGGCATCGACGATGCCGGGAATGAAGGCAAGCCGTCGACGCAGTTCCTTTGCGATCGAGAGATTATTCAGGCCGCGGCCCACCGTACGGACATCAATCTGAGCCGGTAGTCCGAAGTTCAGAATTTGCGTTACAATATCGGCCGCCTGGAAATAGAATATTTCCTCGGGGAATGCGGCCGGCAGCACCTGACGCAATTTCCTGATGTACGCGGCGGTCGGCTTGTGGCCATCCTTGAGCGACACCAGAATCACGCCATCATTGATTCCGATGGTCGAGCCGTCGGCAAAGGCCCAATTATAAACGCGCGCCGGTAGTCCGATATTGTCAATGATGAGCTCGCGATCCGCTTCTGGAATGACTTCGCGTATCTTGTCTTCGACTGCCTGGAATATCCGTTCCGTGGATTCGATGCGGGTAGCGGGGGGAGCGCGAACGTGAAGCTGGATCTGGCCAGCGTCAATCAGCGGAAAAAAATCTCGGCCGACGAACTCGAACATCACCGCACCTAGACCGACGATCAAGACGGCGACGATGGGTACGATGAGCCGCTGGCGAAGCAGCAGCGCGAGGAGTTTCGAGTATCCCTCGCGCAAGCGCTCGAAGCCGCGGTTGAACGCGGCGGATAGCCGCGAGAAGACACCCGTGGGAGCGTCGGTATCCGAATGACGGTGCTCTCCTTTGAGCAGCAGGCCGATAGTGACCGGCGTCAGGGTCCGCGACAATCCGTAGGAAGCCAACATCGCAAATACCACGGCAAGTCCGAGCGGGGTGAAGAGGTATTTGGCCGGCCCATCAAGGAAAACAACCGACGTGAACACACAACTGATGGCCAGCGTCGACACCAGCGTGGGCACCGCGATTTCAGCGGCACCGTGCAGCGTCGCATAGGAAAGCGAATTGTTCTCTTCGGTCCACAGGCGGTGGCTATTCTCGATGGTGACAGTCGAATCGTCAACCAGGATGCCGACCGCCAATGCAAGACCGCCAAGAGTCATGGTATTCAAAGTTTCGCCGATAAAATACAACATGATCAGCGACGACAGGATCGCCAGCGGAATTGAAATCATCACTACCAGTGTCGACCGCCACGAGCCGAGGAAGACCAGAATCATTAACGCGGTGAGGCCCGCGGCGATAGCGCCCTCGCGCAGCACGCCGATGACTGAGTTTTTAACAAATACCGACTGGTCGAAAAGCTCGCTGATCGTGAGGCCGGGCGGGGCGGCGGCGCGCGCGACATCGAGCGCGTTCTTGACTCCGTTGACAACCGCCAGCGTTGAAGCATTGCCGTTCTTGATCACGCTGAGCAGTACCGAACGGTGACCGTCCTCGCGCACGACGTTCTCCTGCACCAGCGCTCCGTCTCGGACCTGGGCCACATCCTTCACGAAGATGGTGGCGCCGTTGGCGAACTTCACCGGCATATTGTTGAGGTCGTCGATCGTCGCTGGGGTCGCGTTGGTTCGCACCGTATACTGGATGTCTCCGATCTTCGCCGTACCCGACGGCAGCGT
>NZ_JBEKXH010000723.1:0-2576 GCF_049512235.1 Bradyrhizobium sp. | reverse complement strand
GTTATTGCTTTGTTGCGCTAGTCACACGCGCGAGCGCCAAGCAATTGGTTCCGGTCACGGGGATCGCCACTACAGAAAGAGTTCAAAAACTGCCGCCGCGACCAACGCGAATGGTCGGCCGCGATGACACCGTTAGAGCGTTGACGCAGCAACTTCAGGAGTGGCGCTTCGTCAGTATCGTCGGTCCCGGCGGTGTCGGCAAAACGACCGTAGCAATTTCTGTCGCTCATGCGCTGGTTGATGGATTCCATGATGCGGTGTTCTTCATCGATCTGGCTGCGCTGACCGATCCCCAACTCGTGCCGACGGCGGTAGCGTCGGCGCTTGGGTTGATGGTGCAAAGCCAGGACCCGCTCGCTGGTCTGGTGGCCTTTATCGGCAACAAGAAGCTTCTTCTTGTGCTCGACAATTGCGAGCACGTGATCGGCGTTGCGGCAGCGCTGGCCGAACGCGTCGTCAGCGAGGCGCCGCAAGCGCACATCCTGGCGACCAGCCGCGAAGCACTCGGGGTGGAAGGTGAACATGTCCACTTGTTATATTCACTTGATTGTCCACCCGAGGATGCTGGCCTGACGGCTTTGGCAGTGCTCCGGTATCCCGCTGCCCAGCTTTTCATGGAGCGGGCCGCGGCGAGCGGCTATGGCGCCAAGCTGTGCGATCTCGATGCGCCGATCGTCGCCCGGAGCTGCCGCCGGCTCGACGGGATCGCACTTGCCATTGAGCTCGCGGCCAGTCGCGTTGGCTCCCTTGGGATTCGTGGAGTTGCGGAGCTGCTCGACAACCGCTTCGGCCTGCTCTGGCAGGGCCGCCGCACCGCGCTGCCGCGGCACGAGACCCTGAACGCGCTGCTCGATTGGAGTCACAGCCTGCTTTCGGATCGCGAGAAGCTGGTCCTGTGCCGGCTGTCAGTCTTTGTCGGGGGCTTCACGCTTCAGGCCGCCGGCTCCGTTGCCTCGGAGACGGAGGTGGACGATGCGTACGTTATCGACGCGGTCACGAGCCTGGTTGCAAAATTCCTGATATCTGCAACCGTTATCAACGATTCGACTTATTATCGGCTGCTCGACACCACGCGGGCCTATGCCGCCGCCAAGCTCGCAGGGCGTGACGAAACGGATCGCATCGCCCGGCGCCACGCGATGTTTTATTCTGAGTTTCTCGAACGCGACGAGATCATCCAGTCGTTGTTCGGCGAACATGATCTTTCAGGGTACGCCCTGCATATCGGCAATGTGCGGGCGGCGCTCGGATGGGCGCTGTCGGACCATGGCGATGCCGCGGTCGGCATCGAACTCGCCACCTGGGCGGCGCCAATGTTCTTCGGACTGTCGCTGCTTGAGGAATGCAAGGGTTGGTGTAAACGGGCGCTGGCCGCGCTCGACGACACCAGCCGAAACACCAGACACGAGATGATCCTTCAAGAAGCGCGAGCGATGTCGTCGATATTCGGGGGCAACAGCGATCAGGTTCGCGCCGCAATCGAGCGTGGACTTGCGCTGGCGGAAACATTCCAGGATCCTGGGCGCCAACTGCGGCTTCTCGCCGGTCTGAACCTATTGTTTTCACGGCTTGGCGACATCCGCAACGCCCTGGCGGTCGCGGAACAGGCCAGCGCCATCGCGCAGGCTGCCAAGCACCCGGCTGGCACCGTCTGGTCGGAGTGGTGGATGGGCAATGCCCACCACTTTCTGGGCAACCAGACCGCGGCAGAGCTCCATTTTGAGCGCGGCTTCGCACTCGCGGTCGAACTCGGCACCTCCAACGTCAACTTCTTCGGTTTTGATCCGCGCATCTTCGCGCTCGTCCGCCTTGCCCACACCTTGTGGCTGCGTGGCTTCTCCGATCAGGCGCTTCGAATCGAACAAAAGGCCATCGATGAAGCGGCGAGCCGGAATCACCCAGTTCCGATCTGCGTTTCGCTGGCTTATACATCGATGTTGTTACTGTGGACGGGTGATTTAGCAGGAGCCAGCGACCTCATCGAGCAGCTGATCGTACACGCCCGACGATACTCGCTTGCCCCTTACCGTAATCTCGGCATCGCGCTGAAAGGCGAACTTGCCGTCGCCCGCAATAAGCCGGAGGCCGGTCTCGATTTACTACAGGGCGCGTTGGAGACCATGCACGCTCGACAGTTCAATCTCCTAATCACGCGTTTCATCGGTGCGTCGGCTGAAGGCCAGCGCAAGACCGGGCGATTCGAGGAGGCGCTGTTCACAATCAATGGAGCCATTGCGAGCGCGACAAATAGTGGATTGGAAGTTCACTTGTCCGAACTGCTCAGGATTAAATCGCAGATACTCGCGGCACGACATGACCGAGAAGCAGCCATGAACTGCCTGACCGAGGCGCTCGCTGTCGCACGCGCGCAATCTGCGCTCGCCTGGGAGCTGAGGTCGACGATGGTCTTGGCACGCATGCTCTCCGAAGGTGGCCAGCGCGATCAGGCCCGGGATGCGCTCGCCCTCGTCTACGACCGCTTCACGGAAGGCTTCGACACCGCGGATCTCAAGCTGGCGCGCGCGCTGCTCGAGGACTTGCGATAGCTATTTTGGCCGCTCCACAGCACGCTGGTA
>NZ_JBEKXH010000722.1:0-2579 GCF_049512235.1 Bradyrhizobium sp. | reverse complement strand
GCCATCCGCTCGACGGCGAAACGATCGCCCGGGTCAACCGGATCATATCTTTGTCTGGTGAGAAAAATTGGCTCAAAATTCTCGTCAAGGTGGGGTTTATGCCCGGCTATGTAAATCTACCCAAGCAATCACCTTTCTTCGGGGCAGCCCAAGCGCTTGGAGCGTTGGAGCTGGGCAGTAACGGTACCGATTTTCACCCCGATTTGCGAGCTGATCTCGTTGATATGATCGTCGAAAAACCGAGAGTCAGCGCATTCTATTGCACGAGCCTGGAGTCCGCACTCCGCGCAAACAAGATCGATCGGCTTGTGTTAGCGGGGGTCAGTACGCCTTGGGCCGTGCAAGCAACCGCGCGCGACGCTCATGATCGAGACTATTCGGTGGTAATTGTTGAAGACGCTTGTGCGGCGGCCTCGCAAGAGGCTCATCGCGAGTCGATAGGGCTATTGAGCCGAATTGCCCAGATCATAAAAACCGAAGAGCTGATCCAACTATAAGCCCCGAGGCTTATTCCGTGAGGCGATTCGACGGACCGGAGCGAATGCGATCTCGGGAGTCGCGCTCCAGGGAGATAAGGATGACGAGAGAAAATATTCAGGCCCTGCGCAAAATGCTGAAAAGCGATCGAGGCGTCATCCTTCCAGGAGCGCCGAACGCGCTTGCCGCCCGCGTGATCGCTGACCTCGGCTTCTGCGCTATCCATCTGTCGGGGGCAGGACACCGCGAGAGCTGCGGGGATATGGGAGTTTCCTTCGTCTTGTACGCAAACGCGGCCCTTCAAGGAATGCTTCTCGGGATGCAGACGGCTCTCCGGACGTTGCGCGAGAGGGGTGTGTTAATCGAGCAGGACGGCTGCATCGCGCCCTTCGCGGAGCGGCAGCGTCTGGTCGGCAAGGAAAAAATTCGACGAAATGGAGAGAAAGTATGCGCGTTCGTCATGGCTTGAATCGAGACTGGATGATGGAAATTTTGGAACGGCGACCCCAGGAGAATCCGAATGAAAACTGCAAAAGCCGATGCTCATAGTTCGCTTCAGAACCCGCCTGCCGCAACGGATCCTCATGGACCGACAGGTCGGCTCGCGACGTGGCTTGCTGCAACCAGTATTGAGGACGTTCCGTCGTCGGTGCGCGAGCATGCAAAATATCTGATCTTGGATGGCGTCGCCTGCGCGTTGGTCGGCGCGCAGTTGCCCGTATCCCGCAAGGGAGTAGAAGGCATCACGGCGCTTGACGAAGTCGGTAAGGGCGTACTCATCGGTTGGGGCGGACGTACAACTAGCTCATCGTCTGCGGCCATGCTCAACTCAAGCTTTATTCAAGGCTTCGAGTTGGACGACTATCATCCGCTGGCGCCTCTGCACAGTAATGCGGTCGTGCTACCCGCGATGCTCGCAGCGGTTCCGCACGTAGGGCCGGTAGACGGCGCGCGGTTTTTGCTCGGTGCGATCCTTGGTTACGAGACGGGCCCTCGGGTGGGTATGGCTCTCGGCGGACTGGATATGCTGTCGAGAGGTTGGCATTCGGGCGTGGTCTTTGGCACCCTTGCGGCTGCAGCCTCCGCCGGCTGTCTCTATGGTTTGAATGCGGCGCAGTTTGAAGATGCGCTTGGCAGTGCCGCCACACAATCATGCGGTCTGATGTCGGCGCAATTTGAATCCATGGTCAAGCGCATGCAGCACGGGTTCGCTTCGCGAAACGGATTGACAGCTGCGGCGCTGGCCGCGGCAGGCTACGTAGGGATCAAACGCGTTTTCGAGCGTGAATACGGGGGATGGCTATCGGTCTTTGGCGAAGGCCATCACCCCGATGCGTCCCAAATTTATGCTAATCTGGGGGAGAAATGGGAGACCGACCGTATCGCCGTCAAGGCGTATGCTGCCATGGGCTTGCTGCATGCGGCGATCGGAGCCGCGCTCGAATTGGGGCCGGAGGTGAAAATCGACGAGATCGAGCAAATCGACATCTTCATGCCCGAGGCCGCTTACGGGCATGGTGGTTGGAAGGCTGTCCGTCCGTTGGAGCCGATCGGGGCGCAAATGAACGTAGCCTACGCTGTTGCCGCGGCGTTATTGGATGGACAGGTCCTGGTTGAACAGTTCTCCGAGAAGCGAATCAACAAGGACGACGTCTGGAGTCTGATTGGTCGTACAAGAACCTACCATGACAAGGATTATGATAAGCTTCCGGTCGGTGAGAGGGAGACGACGCGCGTTTCCATCATCTCAAAGGACGGTAGCAAGCGCAGCAAGGTCGTCGCTCATCCGAGAGGAACCGGCCCACGTACTCTTACGAACGACGAGATTCTGGACAAGTACCGGAGTTTGACGCGCCCGATCGTTTCGGTTGATCGCCAATCCGCGATCGAAAACATGGTCCTCAATCTCGAGTCCGTCCGCGATATCTCGTCGCTCGTTGATCTTCTTACTCCAAACGTTCGATCCGCGATCGAATAGGTAATGCGACTGGAGAAGACCAATGCGGTCAGACGTAAAATTCAACAGCGCGGGATTGAAGCTCGCTGGCCATCAAGAGAAGAGCAACATGACAATCGAAACGCTCGGGGACATCGAGTGTGCG
>NZ_JBEKXH010000721.1:0-2581 GCF_049512235.1 Bradyrhizobium sp. | reverse complement strand
AGGAAATGGCTGCCGGCGCCCTTGGTGACCGCGACTTTTTTTCCCTTGAGGTCGGCCAGCGTTTTGATGGGCGAGTCTGCGCTGACCAGGATGGCCTGAGCCGAGGGCGATGCGGATTCCTCGGCAATGTAGGCGAGCTTGGCGCCGGCGGCTCGCGCGAACACGGGCACGGTATCGGCGACGTCGGCGCCGAAATCGATATTGCCGGTGTTGATAGCTTCCAATAGCGGCAGACCGCTGGTGAACTCATACCAGGACACGCGTACGCCGAGCGGGAGCAGGGCTTTTTCAAGCTCGCCGTTGGCCTTCAGGACAGCCGTCAGCGTCGAGGACTTCTGATAGCCGATACGGATTTGGTCGGCCGGCGTCTGCGCAACGGCCGGGGTCGCCGAGGCGATCGCCATTGCCGCGATGAATCCGATGGCTGATAGGGCTCGAATAATCATGGATCTAGTTCCGCATCCCGCTCATGAATAGAGCGGCAGGCTAGAGGCCGAGAGATATCAGTCAATAGCATGACCGTTGATTTTGGCCGGCGCGACCGGTGTTGATATTCTGCGCCAACCGGAGTTCCCGGAGATACATCCGGCGAAGAAAGCCACCGCCGCTGTCCGCGACAACACGGGAGGCTTCCGAGCTCGCCCGACCACCGATTCGAATGCCATGTTTCCGATCGAAATTTTCCGATCGAAATCGAGAGTAAAACGTTCTCTTTGCTCTAACGGGAAGACGCAGCTTCCCCGCCTTCCACCCTCGCACGATAATAGTATACTTATTTAGTCGACCATCTTGACGAGTGCGGCTCATGAAATCTACCGTTGCGCGACCAGATCTTTCAAAAGGGGACCAAAAATGAGCGCCGCGCTGGAAAAGAATGCTGCCCAGGCAGAGCAGGGCCACCAGGATTTTGCTATTCGGCCCTACAAGCCATTGATCGGCGCCGTGATCGAGAACATTGACCTGACCAAGCCGCTCAGCGACCAGAACAGGCAGGATCTCAACCACGCTCTGGTCCGGCACGGCGTGATCTTTTTCCGCAAGCAGGCGCTGAGCTTCACGCAGCATGTCGAGCTTGCCCGCGTCTTCGGCAATCCGATCCGCAAGAACATCTACCTGCCGTCGGTCGAAGGCTTCCCCGAGATCGAGGTCATCGCCCACGACGAGAACACCAAGTCCGGCGGCACCGATAATTGGCACGTCGATGTGTCCTGGCAGCGCCAGCCGCCGAAGGCGACCGTGCTGCATATCAAGCAGGTGCCGCCCGGCGGCGGCGGCGACACAATCTGGGCTTCGTCCACCGCGGTCTATGATCTGCTCGATCCCGACCTCGCGCGCTACTTTGAGAAGCTGACGGCAGTGAACACCTTCTTTGCCGCGCCGAAGAAGGCGGCGCTGGCCGATCTGCTGAGCGGCTACGCGGCCGGGGGCCAGGAAACGGAGGAAGAGGGGCTTGCGCGTATCAAAGAGGCGGCGATCAGGTTTCCGCCGATTGAGGTTCCGGTGGTGAAGACCCATCCCGAAACCGGGCGCAAGCTGGTTTTCGTCAACGAGGCGCACACCAGCCATCTGCTGGGTGTCTCCAAGACAGCAAGCCAGAGCCTGTTGAATTATCTTTACGACCTGATCAAGACGCCGGAAGTGCAGGCCCGCTTCGAGTGGCAGGAAGGCGACGTCGCCATTTGGGACAACCGGCAGGTCCAGCACTATGCCGCGCGCGACTACGGCAAGGCGCCCCGACGCATCCATCGCGTCACGCTGGAATATGACGGCGCATTCTGATCGCGGCTTGGACACGGGCCGTCGGCGCAAGGCAACATGGGCGTTCACATGACGACTTCGTCTGAAGACCGGCCGACCTTGCTGTAACGCCAGCGGCTCGTCTCCGGCAGGCGCAAGATCGTCCCCGGCCACTTTCTTATTTTTGATTGAGGTCGGCGGGCATCCTTCGTAAGCATCAGCGCCTCGGACCGCGTCAGGACCCCGGCGGGAAGAACACCAGCGTGCGGACCTCGATGCTTTCCCGCGGTGGAGCGCTGGGCGCGAGCGGATTTTCGAACGAGGTATGAAACGACAGCCGGGCGCGCCCGTCATTGGCGCTGTCATGGATCCGGATCAGCAGCGCTTCGTCGGCCTGCATCTCCGAGAAATAGTACCAGCGGTGCGATGGCTTGTATTCGACCCGCGACGTCTCGCCACGAACATGGGCATACACGAGATCGCTGGCGATCAGGTCGTCGTCGGTAAAGGTTCGGGCGTCGCATAGCGCCAGCGGCGAATCCAGCACGGGTCCGCGGATCGGCCGCCACACATTGACGACGCCGAACCGGTGCTTCAGCAATTCGTCCGCCTCGGCCCCAAGATGGTCGCGGACGCGCCGCGGCGCCGAATTCACCGTGTGGTCGTTATGCACTTGCCGCGAGGGGACGGCCACGCCTGGCCGTCCGGCGTTACGCACATTGTGATCGAACACGAAGACGCGGCTGGCACCCAGCTGTTCACGCAGCAGTCGCTCGACCTCGGGATAGTAGACCCGCTTGATCTCCTCCGGGTCGTAGAAATCCGCAACAGTGGTCGGAGCCTT
>NZ_JBEKXH010000720.1:0-2582 GCF_049512235.1 Bradyrhizobium sp. | reverse complement strand
GCTATACTCACCGGATCGGTCGGCACGCGATCGTTCGGCCCCTGCGGCTTGTAGTGCTCCTCGCTCGCGGCGGCGACACTCGCATCCTCGCCCTGCGCCAGCGCGTAGTATTTTCCCATCAAGCCTTGCAGCTCCGGGAATTCGCCGACCACTTCGGTCAGCAAATCCGCCTTGGCGAGCTTCGCGGCGCGCGCGGTTTTTTCAACATCGGCACCGACCAGCGGTGCGATCTCGACGGCCAGTCGCTCGATCCGCTTGATCCGTTCGCCCTGGGTACCCAGCTTCTCGTGAAACACGATGTTGTCGAACTTCGGCAGCCGGTCTTCCAGCTTCGTCCTCAGATCGCTCTCATAGAAAAACTTAGCGTCGCTCAGCCGCGCGCGGATCACGCGCTCGTTGCCGGCGATGATGGTGTTGCCGCCGTCGGAGGCCTCGATGTTGGCGGTGAGGATGAATTTGTTGGTCAGTTTTCCCACCTTGGGATCGCGCACCACAAAGCATTTCATGTTGGTGCGTATCGTGGCGCGGATCACCTCTGATGGGATCGTGAGATATTCCTGCTCGAACGATCCCATCAGCACCACGGGCCATTCGACCAGTCCCGCGACCTCATCGAGCAGCCCCTGATCCTCGACCAGTTCAAGGCCCTGCGCGAACGCCAGCTGTCTGGCGTCGGTGATTATCGTGTCCTTGCGGCGCTCGGCATCGAGCACGACCTTGGCATCCAGAAGTTTTGCCTCATAATCCTCGAAGCGGCGCACGGCAATCGGCGCCGGCGCCATGAAGCGGTGGCCAAACGTGGTCTGGCCGGCCACGATGCCGTCGACGGAAAATTTCACCACATCGGGATCTTCGGTTTCCAGGCCGAAGGTGGCGACAATCGCATGCAGCGGCCGCACCCAGGAAAGCGCGCCTGGTCTGGCGGAGCGCTCGCCCCAGCGCATTGATTTCGGCCATGGAAAGGTCCTGATGATGACCGGCAGCATGTCGGCGAGCACGTCCAGCGTGGCGCGGCCGGGCTTTTCGATCAGCGCGATGTAGAAATCGCCCTTCTTCGGATCGCGCTGGATTTTTGCCTCGTCGAGCGAGGCAAGCCCGGTCGCCCTGAGGAAGCCTGAGATCGCCGCCTCCGGGCCACCGACCCGTGGCCCCCTGCGCTCTTCCTTCAGATCGGATTGCCGCGCAGGGATTCCATGCACGGTCAGCGTCAGCCGCCGCGGCGTCGCAAAGGCTTTGGCGCCGTCATAGACGAGGCCTTCCGCCACGAGCTTGTCGGTGACCATGCGGCGCAAATCCTCGGCCGCCTTCGCCTGCATCCGGGCGGGAATTTCTTCCGAGAAAAGTTCGAAAAGCAAATCGGGCATTACGCCCTGCCCGCTTCGGTGTGCATCCAGGCTTCGCCGCAGGCTTTTGCCAGTTCGCGCACCCGCATGATGTAGCTCTGCCGCTCGGTCACCGAGATCACGCCGCGCGCGTCCAAAAGGTTGAAGACGTGGCTGGCCTTGATGCACTGGTCATAGGCCGGCTGCGCCATCAGCTGCTCGCGGCGGTTATTGCCTTGCTTCCATCCCGCGGCCAGATATTTCCGGCAGGCTTCCTCGGCCATCCGGAACTGCTCGAACAGCATCGCGGTGTCGGCGTGTTCGAAATTGTGCCGGGAATATTCCTGTTCGGCCTGGAAGAACACATCGCCATAGCTGACCTTCTCGTCGCCCTCACGGCCGTTGAAGTTGAGGTCCATGATGCGGTCGACGCCTTGCAGATAACAGGCGAGCCGTTCGAGCCCGTAGGTGAGTTCGCCGGCGACCGGCGCGCATTCGACACCCGCGACCTGCTGGAAATAGGTGAACTGCGACACCTCCATGCCGTCGCACCAGCATTCCCAGCCTAGTCCCCAGGCGCCGAGCGTCGGGCTTTCCCAGTCGTCCTCGACAAAGCGGATGTCGTGCAGCTGCGAATCGATGCCGATCGCCGCCAGCGATTTCAGATAAAGCTCCTGCAGGTCCGGCGGCGACGGTTTTATGATGACCTGGAACTGGTAGTAGTGCTGCAGCCGGTTGGGGTTTTCGCCATAGCGGCCGTCCTTGGGCCGGCGCGAGGGCTGCACATAGGCGGCCTTCCAGGGTTTTGGCCCGAGCGCGCGCAAGGTCGTCGCCGGATGAAAAGTTCCCGCTCCCATTTCCATATCGTAAGGCTGCAGGATCACGCAGCCCTGATCGGCCCAGAACCGCTGCAGGGCCAGGATGAAGCCCTGGAACGAGCGTTCCGGGCGCATGTGCTGAGGGATCTTGTCCATCGTGAGGTCAGGTCTTCGGCTTAAGGGGGCGGCAAGCGCGCGGGACCGTATCGGCGGCGGCGCGGGGAATCAAGGCGAGGCGAAAGCAGCAAACGCAGGGCCGATTTTCGCAGGAGCGATTTTCGTAGGGGCGACCCTCATACGCGCTAGCTCAAGAACTCGTGTCCCGGACGCTGGCCGCGTAGACGGTGGGCTCCCTCTCCCCCCAAGCGAAAGCGTGAGCTTTCGCGGGGGCGGGAGAGGGTTGGGGTGAGGGGGGCGCTGCATCGGGACCGTCCGAGTGGCC
>NZ_JBEKXH010000719.1:0-2590 GCF_049512235.1 Bradyrhizobium sp. | reverse complement strand
CTGCCCGACGCGCTACGAGGATGCGGTGAGTTGTTGGGGTCGCCTGATCTCCAGCGACCTCGCCTCAGTACTCGGGCTGTTATCGCAGGTCATGAGTGCCGACGCGATGGCTTACTTGAATAACTTCATGGAGGCCGTACCGCCCGTCGCCGACACGGCAGGGTGGTCGCGGCTGATGACCGAGCGCGATGGCATCGCGCGGGCGTGGTCGATCTTCATGGCGGACCGGCCGCTGCTGCTTTCGCAGACATGGACGCAGTTGCCCTTCGAGCATGGCTTCGATTCCGCGACCCCGGCGCGGACGGCGGCGACCACCGAACTGATGCGCCCGGTGGTCCCGGCAAATCTGCTCGGGCTGCCTTCGGCCTGCGTTCCGGCCGGGCGTGACGAAGCGACGGGGTTGCCGATTGGGGTGCTCATCACCGGCCGCCGGATGCGCGAAGACCTGTGCCTCGAAGCCGCCGAAGCCATCGAGGCCCGCCTGGGTTTAACGACGCCGATTGACCCGGTGCACTGATCCTGTTGGCCTGCGCCCCATACGGCGATCGAATAAATATCGCCGCACATCCGGAAAATGCCACATCGCGCCATTTTGCTGCGATGTGGATGTGATTACCATCGGGGCATGGCCGACAAACCTTATGACGTTGTGCCGCTCTCGAAATACCGGGGAAAACAACCTATGCACAGCCATGGCGAAGACATCGTGCGCCTCAGCCGGCGAGCGCTGCTGGCCGGAGGCAGCCTTATTTCCGTGGTCGGGGCCACGCTGGCTTCCGCCGGCCACGCGGCCGCAGCGGAAAATCCGGCGGCTCCGCACGATGTTTCGCCGGAGGTCCGCAAGGAGATGGCAACCTGGGTCTATTCGCTGGCCCTGCAGGCCGCAACCTACGCAGCCCCCATCGTGGCGATGTATCTTTTGCGGGACTCGATCTCCACCGGAACCGGGGCCAAGGCGGCTGCCGGCCAGATCTGGAAAATGGCGGATATCTCCACACCCACCTTCGCGGAGGAGTCGGGCTATGTGACGCCGAACATCAATGTGGTTTACGGCTTCGGCTTCATGGACCTCGGCCGGCAGCCCATTATTCTCACCGCGCCGGACTCCCATGGCCGTTACTACATGATCGAGATTTGCGACATGTGGACCAATGCCTTTGCTTATCCCGCCGGCGCCGTGGCCGGTTACAGCGGTGGAAAATTCGCGCTGGTCGGACCTGGCTGGAATGGCACCTTGCCGGCCGGCGTGCAGCGCATCGATTGTCCGACACGCTGGATCGAGCTTCAACCACGCGTGCACGTCAGGAACGAGGCTGATCTGGCGGCCGCCAAGGCGGTGCTGGACGGCGTCACGGTTCAAGGCTTGGCGCAATATACGTCAGATCGGGCACCCCAGGCGGTCGCGTATGATTACGCGGCGCCCAGGATCAATCTCAAAGTCGCCAGCAGCCAGATGCAATTTGAGGATCCGCTGCAGTTCTGGGAAATCTTCTCGGCGGCCATGAACGAAAATCCACCGCCTGCAGACGAGATCGCGGCGGTTGTTCCGCAATTCAAGTATCTTGGGATTGAGCTCGGCAAAGCCTGGACGCGAAGCGATGTGAACCCGCTTGCCCTGGAGCAAATGAAAATCGCTTCCGGTCAGATCGGCAAAATGATGAACGACTCCCTGAGCCTCGGCGCAGGCCTGGTCCACGGCTGGGCCATCCCGCCGTCGAATGTGGGGATGAGCGGCACGGACTATTTCGTGCGCGCGGTGGTCGCCGTGTTCGGCCTGACGGCCAACACGCCGATCGAGGCGATCTATTATTCAGGGCTGATGGACGGCAATGGGCAGCCATTGACCGGCGCAAGGCGGTACACCATCACGTTTACGAGGCCGATGGATTACCTCGAACCGGTATCGCCGGGTTTCTGGTCCGTCACGATGTACGACGGCGTCACGCGTTTTACGGCTCCCAATGCGATCAACCGGTACAGCCTGGGCAGCGATGACAACCTCAAGCGCGCCGCGGACGGCTCCTTTACGCTCTACGTGCAGCGCGACAACCCGGGTGCCGACAAGGAAGCCAACTGGCTGCCCACACCTTCGGGACCGTTCTACCTGGTGCTGCGCAACTATGCGCCGGTGCCGCAGGTCGCCGCGGCCTTGAAAAATCGCGCGACCTTTCAAGGCCCGCCACCCGTGATCGCCGTTGGTTGAGGATAGCGGGGCCGGCGCCCCGCCGATGGGGCGAATGGAGGATGTGATGCGTTTTACGGCACTTGTACCCATGCTTCAGTGCAACGACATCGAAGCAACCAAAAGCTGGTATGCTTGTTCAGCGGCCGGGATCTTGTTTAAATCAATTTCATGACAGGCCCGACGAAACCAGCCCGGTGGACAAGTTGGCCCGTCCAGCACAAACGGACATCGAGTGCGCGCGTTCGCGCCTCTCGTTGGCTTTTGCCAACCCTACGGAACTGGCGGGTTTGATCGCTCGATGCATTTTCGGACGAAAGCCGACACCGGGGCTGGCCCAGCGGCAAACGCCGTGTAGCGTTTGACCCCAAGCCGACATCAATTTTCCTGGACGACTGGGAGGGGCAT
>NZ_JBEKXH010000718.1:0-2593 GCF_049512235.1 Bradyrhizobium sp. | reverse complement strand
CGGAGAAGAGATCGCCCAACGCGTCCGCGACATCCTGCGCTCGGTCGACGAACTCGGCGACTTGGCGCGGGCGTCGCGGGAACGGCTGGTAGGCCGGCTGCGCATCGGCATGATCCCGACGATTGCACCCTATCTGCTGCCGACGGTCATCGGCAACCTCACGCGCATGCATCCCGAACTTGACATTCACGTACGCGAGACGCTGACGCCGAAACTGATCCAGGAGCTCGCGCAAGGTCGGCTCGACACCGCCATCGTTGCTCTGCCGGTGTCCGAACCTTCGCTGACCGAGGTCGCCTTGTTTGCGGAAAATTTCCTGCTGGTCCGGCCCGGCGAGGATGAGGGAACGCCGGTGCCCACGAGCGAAACGCTGCGCGAAATGAGGCTGCTTCTTCTGGAAGAGGGACACTGTTTTCGCGACCAGGCCCTGTCGTTCTGCAATATGCAATCGTCGCCGCCACGGGAGGTGCTGGATGCGAGCTCGCTCTCTACACTTGTTCAGATGGTCAGCGCAGGCATCGGTGTCACGTTGATCCCGGAAATGGCCGTGGCGGTGGAGACACGCTCGGCGTCAGTATCACTTGCCCGCTTCAAAAGCCCGCAACCCTCGCGAACCATCGGCATGATCTGGCGCAAGACGAGTCCTCTGGCTCGACAGCTCCTGCAAATTTCCGAAGTGGTTTGTCTCTCGGCCGGCGCGTTGCGTGAGCAGCACACCCTGCGAACCTAGAGAAGAGCGACCGCCATGCAAACCCCTCGCGAAATTCTCGCCGATCTGTGGTCCGCGGCCGGCGGCGATCACGCCGCGCTCGACGCCGTGACGCTGACCGGAGCGGAGCCGCAACTGCCGTCCTCGTTTCGCGTTGCCGCCGCGGCGCAAGCAAGCATTGCCGCGGCCGGACTGGCGGCGGCGCAGGTTTGGAAACTGCGCAGCGGGCAAAGCCAGGATGTCGCGGTCGATATGCGTCATGCCGTTGTCGAATGCCGCAGCGAGCGCTACCTGCGCGTGGATGGCAAGCCGCCGCCGCCAGCATGGGACGCCATCGCCGGCATCTACAAGACCGGCGACCAGCGCTTCGTGCGGTTGCACACCAATTTCGCCCATCACCGCGCTGCCGTCTGCAAGGTCCTGGACTGCGAGCCGGCGCGCGAGGCGGTCCAGGCCGCGCTGATGCAATGGGACGGCGAGGCTTTTGAAACCGCGGCCTATCGCGAAGGCGGCGTGGTTGCGATGATGCGCTCCTACGACCAGTGGTCTGAGCTGCCTCACGCCAGGGCGTTGGCCGCATTGCCGCCGGTATCCATCGAAAAAATCGGCGAGGCCGCGCCACGACCTTGGCCGGCCGGCGACCGTCCGCTGGCGGGCGTGCGCGTGCTCGATCTGTCGCGGGTGATCGCCGGTCCCGTCGCCGGCCGCACACTCGCGGTTCATGGCGCCGATGTTCTCCTGATCTCCGGTCCTGGCCTGCCGGCGATCCCCTGGCTTACCATCGACACCGGCCGCGGCAAGTTGACGGCTTTTATCGATCTCAAGTGCGAGCAGGGGCGAGGCAGCCTGCGCGACCTGCTGGCCAGTGCGGATATTTTCACGCAAGGCTATCGTCCGCGGGCTCTCGAAACGCTGGGTTTCGCGCCGCAGGACGCGGCACAGATCAGTCCCGGCATCATCTCGGTGTCGTTGTCGGCCTATGGCCATGTCGGGCCGTGGTCGGAACGTCGCGGTTTCGATTCGCTGGTGCAGACCGCGACCGGTTTCAATCACGCCGAAGGCCAGGCCGCCGGCGTCGATGGCCCCAAGGAAATGCCCGCGCAAATGCTCGATCACGCCACCGGCTACCTGATGGCATTCGGCGCCATGATGGCCAAGGCACGCCAGTCCCGCGAGGGAGGCAGCTGGCACGTCCGCGTCTCCCTGGCGCAGACCGGACGATGGCTGTGGCATCTCGGCCGCGTGGCCGACGGGTTCAATACCGCAGATATCAAGGCTGACGCGGCCAGCCCCTTCATGCAGGAGATGCCTTCCGGCTTCGGTCCGCTGTGGGCCGTCAGCCATTCCGCCGTGCTGTCGAAAACGCCGGCCTCCTGGGCGCGCCCGGCGATGCCGCTCGGCAGCCACGCCCCGCAATGGCCGGTGCGACAGAGATCATGAGCGCGCCTCACCGACACCGCCAACAAGATCAAGTCGGTGCTTTCCACCGCAGGGCATCACCGATCTGGCCGTGTTCACCTCGCTCGGTCGATATCGATCGTGCGCAAGGCCGCCGGCTGGTGGCGCAGCTGCCGCTGCGCAACGCTCCGGCAACCGGACCGGAGGACGCCGCAAACCCGCGCTCAGAACCCGTAAAGCCGCGCCGGATTGTCGACCAGGATCTTTTGCCGGACCGCCGCATCCGGCGCCCATACCGGCAATTGATTGAACAGGCGGCCGTCGTCGATCTGGTACAGCGGGGTCAGGTCGGTCGGCTTCTTGCCGGGCGGCGTCACCGAATTTGGATGCGGCCAATCCGTGCCCCAGACAATGCGATCGGAATTCGCCGCAATCAGCGCGCGGGCAAGCGGGGCTGCGTCGGGATAATCGGGCGCGAGTTTCGAC
>NZ_JBEKXH010000717.1:0-2595 GCF_049512235.1 Bradyrhizobium sp. | reverse complement strand
TTCGCTTCGGTATTCCGGTGGTCAGGCCCGTATAGTCGGTCTGGCGTGGGTGGATGACCACCACACCTTTGTTCGTGATGACATATTCGCGGATGTCCTTGCTGTGATTGCCGCCGCGCATCTTGATGACGACCATGGTCTTGCGCAGCTGACCGTCGATTTCCACGTAACGCAGCCGCACAATGTCGTCGGTGAGAAACGAAATTGCATAGTGGCTGAACTGAAGCGAAGTAAAATTGTCCTCGACCTCGACGGTGCTGAGGATGGTGATTCCGGCTCCGGTCAGCGCGCCGATCATCCGGTAGAGCGATTCCCGAAAGTCGGTGCGGAAGCCCGGCGCCAGCGCCATCTCGAAACCGACCAGCGAATCGATCACCAGCCGTTTTGCGCCGACCCTTTTGATGGCCTCCAAGATCGCCTGCATGGTTTCGTCCACCGACAGGTCGAGCGGACGCAGGTAAAGAAGTTCCAGCGATCCCTTTTGTTCCGCCAACTTCAGGTCGAGGCCGAAACTATCGGCGCGCTGCGTGTAGCCTTCCGGACGCTCCTCGAAAATCGCCATGACGGCCGCTTCCCCCCGGCGCAGTCCCTCGGCAATGAACTGCGTCGCCAGGGCCGATTTACCGGTGCCGGACGGCCCGGCCACCAGGACACTATCGCCTTCGAGTATGCCCCCGCCCAGCATCTTGTCCAGTTCGGGAATGCCGGTGGAAAGGCGCTGCCGCCGCGCCGGTTTCGGCTTGTCGCCCATCAGGCCCAGCGTGCGCGGGAACGTCTGCACCCCGTCACTGGTGATGCGGACGGTGTGCAGCCCCGGCACCGTGGCCTGGCCGCGCAGCTTCATGACCTGCAGCTTCCGCACCACCGAGTTCCGCTCGGTGACCTGAGACAGCCAGAGGATCCCGTCCACCATCGTGAACAGCGAATTGTCGCGGATTTCATCTTCGAGATATTCGCCGACCAGGAACGTCGTGGCTTCCCAACTGGTCAGGAACTGGGCGAGGCGGTGCAGGAACGATTGCACCTCCACTTCGCCGACATCGCTGATCGCCTTGCGGGCGAGCGTACGAAACGAATCCATCACCACGACGCCGGCGTTGGCGGCGGTGACCTGCGCGATGATCTCTTCCAGCACCGCGGCCAGATCCTTCTCCAGTGCGAGGTCGGACAGGTTGATGAAACGGACGGCGTTGCCGACCTTGGCGCCGTCGAAGAAGGAGAACTGTTGCTGATAACGCATCATCTTGAGCACCGGTTCGCCGAGCACGGTGAAATACAGCGCCGGTTTCTTCGTCGTCGCATTGGCGAAGGCGATCTGATGCACCAGCGTGGTTTTGCCGCAACCGGGCGCGCCCGCCAGCACGTTGAGAGAAAATTCCGGAATGCCGCCGCCGAGGATGTCGTCGAGCCCCGGCACACCGGTCGAAAGCTGGCGAATCCTGACTTTGGCCGGATCGCGCACGCGTTGTTTCGCCGAGGCGGCTTTCTGCGGGGCGGGTTGCGGCCGCGAAAGCTTGGCGGTCCGCTTTGACTTCTTCATGGCTTGTCTCCGTTGCCGAAATCCACTTTTTCGGCGGCAAGTTGCGGCCAGATCTCGCCTACCAGGCGTGACGTTAAACCCGGGCCGATCAAGGCCACCAGCAAGCCCAGCAAGTGGGCCAGCAGAACGACCCGGCCTTCGCGAAATTGGGCCGGCGTGAGACCGGCATGAGACGCCTCCAATCCATCCAGGGTGCCGTCCGCGTTGACCTGAACCTGGCGCAGCCACGGCACCTCTTCGCAGGCCAGCACCAGCGCGCGGGCGAACAGGGCGCGAAACCCGCCGTTTCCCATCAGCGTCGCCAGATGCGGACGGAGCCGCTCGGTCACCTGAAAAGTCGCGATGTTCTTTGTCTCGGAGGGATCATTCTTCCGCGTCTCGTAATCGATGAGACGCTGGGCGATGCTCCGCAGGTCGGCGGTGGCTCGGTTCATCCGAAAACCGTTCGCATCGGCCTTCGCAGGACCTGCGCTGCGACGACGCGACGATAAAGGGACAACCCTACTCCAGCCGGGCTACAGGCAAACGCGGCCAAGCTATCAAGGTCCTGGCCCTTGAAACCGGCCAAGCCTTTGAGCCTTTGAAACACGCCAAGCCTATGCCGATCTCTGCCGCCATCAGCCCCGCGCGATGAGAACAGCAAAAATCGGCCGTACCTGACCGGGTCTGGCAAACATACGCGCGGCGACCGGGATGGTCTGAGCAAAATTGCTCAATGCGGCCGGCATTTTTACTCCATGATGGTTAGGGGTTTCACGGATTGTTGTTGCAGTAGAGGGTGTTGGTCGCGATCATGAAGGTCCTTTCCATGACCGGACGCCGCCTGGCCATCATCGGCTCCATAGTCGTTCTCTTGGCCTTGATCGCATCCGCGCTGGCGCTGCGCGGGATCGCGCTCCGCGCCGCCGAGAACAACCTCATGATACTCCACAAGAACGGCACGCAACGGCCGGACGATTTTGGCGCGGCAGCCGCGATGGTTTGGGTTCAAAGCGGCGATCGAAGGCTGCAAGCCTCGCTCGTTCATGCGCCGTCCGGCTGCGGCGATGAGGTCG
>NZ_JBEKXH010000716.1:0-2599 GCF_049512235.1 Bradyrhizobium sp. | reverse complement strand
TCGTTCGCGCTCGGCACCAATCCCGACATCAACACCGTCAACGTCAATAACCGCGTCCAGACCGCGTTGTCGCAATTGCCGCCCGAAGTGCAGCTGCAGGGCCTGACGGTGCAGAAGAAATCCTCGGCAGTGCTGCAGTTCATCGTGCTCTACAGCGAGAATGGCGAGCAGGATCCGCTGTTCATCACCAATTACGCCATCATCAACGTGCTCGACGCGATCTCGCGCACGCCCGGGGTCGGCCAGGCCAGCCTGTTCGCGAAGCTGAACTATTCGATGCGGATCTGGTTCGATTCGCAGCGGCTCACCAGCCTCAATCTGGCGCCCTCCGACGTCATCGCAGCCATCCGTGCGCAAAGCGTGCAGGCGCCGGTCGGCCGCATCGGCGCCCGGCCGATCAGCGACCAGCAGCAGTTCCAGTTCAACGTCCAGACCCAGGGCAGGCTGACCACCTCGACGCAGTTCGGCAACATCGTGCTGCGCGCCAACCCGGACGGCTCGGTGCTGCGGGTCAAAGACGTCGCCCGCGTCGAGATCGGCGCGCAGAATCTCGACAGCGAGTCGCGGATCGACGGTCGCGCCGGGGTCCCGATCGGCATCTATCTGGCGCCCGGCGCCAATGCCGTGACAACGGCGAAGGCGGTGCAGGCCACGCTGGCGAAACTGTCGGAGCGGTTTCCAGCGGGGCTGACCTATCTGGTGCATTACGATTCCACGACCTTCGTCAGCGACACCATCACCGAGGTATTGAAGACACTCGGGGAAGCCTTCATCCTGGTCGTGATCGTGGTGTTTCTGTTCCTGGGCAATCTGCGCGCCACCATGATTCCGGCGGTCGCGGTTCCGGTCAGCCTGATCGGCACCTTCGCGGTGCTGTTGGTGCTCGGTTATTCCGCCAACACAGTGTCGCTGCTGGCGATGGTGCTCGCGATCGGCATCGTGGTCGATGACGCCATCGTGGTGGTCGAGAACGTCGAGCGGGTGATGGAGGAAGAACCCGACGCGACGCCCGCCGAAGCGACCAAGAAGGCCATGACGCAGATCACCGCGCCCATTGTCGCAATTACCCTGGTACTGCTGTCGGTGTTCGTACCGATCGCGTTCATTCCCGGAATTTCCGGAACGCTGTTTCGCCAATTCGCGGTGACGATCAGCGCGGCCATGGTCATTTCGGCGATCAACGCGCTGACGTTGTCGCCCGCGCTCTGCGCGGTATTCCTGCGTCACACCGGGCCGCGAAGCGGCATCTTGGGGGGCATACTCGGTGGCATCGACCGGGTTCGCGACCGCTACGCAGGCGGCGTGCGGTGGCTGTTGCGGAGAGCGGCACTGTCGTTGGTTTTGGTTCTGGTGTTTGCCGGCGGCATATTCGGCGTGTCGCTTTTGACCCCGACGGGCTTTCTGCCCGAAGAAGACCAGGGCGCCTTCTTCATCGCGGTGCAGCTGCCCGACGGCGCGTCGGTGGCGCGTACCAGCGAGGTGACCAAGCAGGTTGAAGCCCTGTTGAAGCAGATACCGGCGATCGACCACACGCTCTCGATCATCGGCTTTTCGCTGCTCGATGGCGGCGATGAGCCGAACGCCGCGTTCATGGTGGCGCGCATGAAGCCGTTCGCGGACCGCAAGGCGACTGCGGATTCGGTGCAGGCGGTAATCCGGCGCGTCTTCGGCGCCGGCTCGCAGATCCGGCAAGCCAGTATTCTGCCGTTCAACCTGCCGCCGATCATCGGGCTCTCGACCAGCAGCGGTTTCGAATATCAGCTCGAAGCCCTGGAGGGACAGGACCCGGCCGCCTTGGGCAGCGTGATGGGCGGGCTGATCAGCGCGGCCAACCGCGACCCGAAACTGGCGCGCGTATTCTCGACCTTCACCGCGACCAACCCGTCGATCTATCTCGATATCGACCGCGCCAAGGCGCAGGCGCTTGGCCTGAACATGAGCGATGTGTTTACCGCGCTGCAGGCAACGCTGGGCGGCATCTACGTCAACAACTTCAACCTGTTTGGCCGCACCTGGCAGGTCAACGTGCAGGGCGAGGCGTCCGACCGCGGCGACATCCCGGACATCTGGCAGATCTATGTGCGCAACTCTACCGGCCAGATGGTGCCGATCCGCTCCATCGCCAGCCTCAAGATCGTGACCGGACCCCAGGTCATCACCCGCTACAACAATTACCGCTCGGTCACCATCAATGGCGGCCCGGCGGCGGGCATCTCGACGGGAACGGCGATCGCGACCATGGCGGGAATCTCGAAGTCGACGCTGCCTTCGGGCTACGGCTTTGAGTGGACCGGAACGGCCTTCCAGGAGCAGAAGGCGGCCGGCCAGACCGGTATTGTTCTCGCGCTCGCGGTGCTGTTCGCCTATCTGTTTCTGGTAGCCTTATATGAAAGCTGGACCATCCCGATTCCCGTGCTGCTGTCGGTCGTGGCCGGCCTGTTCGGATCTTTCGTCGGAATCAAGCTGGCCGGGCTGACCCTCGATCTTTATGGCCAGATCGGCCTTGTGGTGTTGATCGCGCTGGCCGCCAAGAACGGCATCCTGATTGTGGCATTTGCCAAGGAGCAGCGCGAGGCCGGGCTGGCGATAGAGGAAGCGG
>NZ_JBEKXH010000715.1:0-2602 GCF_049512235.1 Bradyrhizobium sp. | reverse complement strand
GAAAGCCGGATTCCGCCGCCGCCTCGCCTGCGCCAGGACGCTGGCGCTGATGGACGCGATCGTGGACGGCTCGAATCCGCAGCAGCCGGTGGAGCTGTATTTTCCGGGCGACGACCTGTTCGATCCGCATCGGCGCCGCCGCGGCCTGCCGCTTGGCAATTTGACCAGCCAGTTCTTCGGCAATCTCTATCTCGACGGCTTCGACCATTTTGTCACCGAGGTGCTGCGCGCGCCCTACGTCCGCTATGTCGACGACTTCGCCCTTTTCCACGACGATGCCGGCGTGCTGGCGCAATGGTGCGCCCGCATCGCGGGCTATCTGGACGGCCGGCGCCTGAGGCTGCACCCGCGCAAGACCGTCATCCTGCCGACGGCCGAGCCCACAGCCTTCCTCGGCTTCGTGCTGGAGCCCGGCGGCCGGCGCCTGCCCGAGGACAACGTCGCCCGCTTCCGCAACCGCCTGCGCGGCCTGCGCGACCGCTGGCGCGCCGGCGCCGTCACCCGCGCCGAGGTCGAGGGCAAAGTGGGGGCGTGGATCGCGCATGCGCAGCATGCGGATACCTGGAGCCTGCGGCAGGCGATGTTCGGGGACGGGTGGTTTGGGGCGGGGATGGTCGATGGTCGGACGCTTGCGCATCCGTCCCTCGGCAGTGCTGATAGCTGAGCCTTTGGCCCGAAATTATATCCCGTCACGCCGGGACATGCTAAGGTTGAAACCATATTGGAAAGTCAATTCCTGAGTTGGTGCGGGTTTGCGGCTCCGTAGTTCAAAGTTTGCGCTGGAATCAATCGGTCAGAGAATGCGAAAGGGTTTCATTTCCTACGCCCATCCGGACCACGCCGCATTCAGCGAATTGAGGACCCATCTGCGGGCCATCGAACGCGCCTTCAAGATCGAATTCTGGGCCGACAAGCGGATCACGCCGGGAGATTATTGGTCGAAAAAAATCGCGGACGCGATCGAGGCAGCGCAGGTTCACCTTGTGTTGTTCAGCCCGGCTTTCCTCGGCTCTGACTACATTTTTGATCACGAACTGCCGGCCATCGATGCCAAATGCGGCAAGGGCGACCTCGTGCTGCCCGTTGTCATCGACCGCTGCGCCTGGTCATGGGCGATCGGAGGAGTCCTGCAAGCCGCGCCGGCCGATCGCGCCGGCCGATTGCTCCCAGTGCGCGAGTGGCGACCGCACCAGCACGGTTACGACGCGGCACGCGAACAGATTTGGGCGTCCATGGAAGGACGTTTCGGTGCTCCCGACAGGCCGAAATTCTCTTGGGGCAAGCTATGACGACCAACGCGTCAGTCCCTCCTCGACATGCGGCGCTCGTGAAAGAACTCGTTGCGCTCAACGAATCGATCTCGGAATTCCGGGAAACGCTGCGGCCGGTCAACGATGAGGCCTTGAACGAGGCGTTCCGCGAGGTTCTCGATGACGCACGAGGCATCGTCGGGGGGCACGCGCGGCGCCCTGGCGAGCACATCGCGGATGACCTCGCCAATCTGCGCAGCCTGTTTATGCGGCGCCATATTCCGCGCGAGGACGCAGACCTCGGCAAGACGCCGACTTTGAGTGCCTTGCGCAGCGCGCGGGGCTCAGTCCTTGCCGACTTGGAATCCGCGCTCGCTGAGGCGCGAAGTCTCGGATTGGTTCCGAGCGATCCCGCATACGACATGCCGCCCGGTGTTGATATCGAACGGGCCGGTCGGGAAGGACAGCTCCGCGCGCTGGAACAGCGACTGCGGAAGGTCGAGCACAAACTGACCGGCCTCGCTCCCGAAGGCCGGAGCGATGCCGGTCATAGCCTGCAGCAGATCGGGCTCGTTAATTTCTATGTCGAGTCGATGAAGACCGAATTGATGCTCGCCAAACTCGAAACCAGAGCAAGCTTCTCCGTCGATCTGACCAGTCTGGCGCGCGCCATCGAGGCCATCGGCGAATTGACGGCGGACTTTGTCGCGACCGTCGAGGGGTTACGGGGAAAAGTCACCGACACGCTGAAGCAGGCCGCCCGGGCTATTCGGCCGCCCGTAGGCAAGGTGGTCCGTGGATTCAACGCCATGGTGGTTTCCGTGCGGCGGCGAGCCCGGCGCGTCTCGGGTGGTTTCGTCCCCCGCGATCGTTTCCGCGATTTCGATGCGGCCCCGGAGATGATTATCGTTCCTGCCGGCGAGTTCATGATGGGCTCGCCGGCAGGCGAAGGCGATGATGATGAGCGCCCCCAGCACAAGGTTTCGATCAAGAACAGGTTCGCGGTCGGCGTCTGCCCGGTCACGCGAGGCGAATTCGCAGCTTTCATCAATGCTACGAAGCATAAGATCGAGCCAGGCGCTTTCGTCTGGAATGGTAAGGAATGGAAAAGCGATCCAAGCAAGTCATGGCGTGATCCCGGGTTCACGCAGGGGGACGATCATCCGGTTGTCTGCGTGGATTGGCACGACGCAAAGGCCTATGTCGAATGGCTGAAGGAACGATCGGGTGGCAAACCGTACCGGCTTCTGTCCGAGGCCGAATGGGAATATTGCTGCCGTGCTGGCACGACGTCGGCATACAGCACCGGCGACGGCATCACCCCTGAGCAGGCGAACTTCGGGGAAAATGCC
>NZ_JBEKXH010000714.1:0-2602 GCF_049512235.1 Bradyrhizobium sp. | reverse complement strand
TATCGACGCTTGCGATGCTGCGCTCCCTCTCCCGCTCTTCGCGGGGGAGGGTCGGGGTGGGGGAAGCTCCGGGCGACAATCCATCGTTCGGCTATCGCGGCCGCATACGTTACTAACACCGCCGATGCCGCGCCCCCACCCCACCCTCCCCCGCGAAGAGCGGGAGAGGGAGCGAGAGGCCAATGCTCGTGGCCTGAAATGATAGCTTTCATGGAACCGATTCCACTGGTCGCACCTACCTACCCCCAGCCCGCGCTGATCCCGCCATCCACCGTGTAGATCACCCCTGACGTGTAGCCTGATCGGTCGGAGGCGAGGAAGGCCATCAGGTCGCCGATCTCGCGGGGGTGCGCCGGACGGCCGAGCGGCAGGCCTTTCTGCAATTCCTTGTAGCGGTTTTCGTCGCCGAACTGGTGCTTGGCGCGGGTTTTCAAGAGCGTGACGTGGCGGTCGGTGCCGACCGGGCCGGGATTGATGCCGACCACTCGGATGTTGTCGGCAAGGCTCTTTGAGCCGAGCGCGCGGGTAAAAGCCATCAGCGCCGCATTGCCGGCGCTGCCGCAGATATAATTGGCGTCGAACTTCTCGCCGGCGGCGCCGATGTCGTTGACGATGACGCCGTGGCCGCGGGCCTTCATCTGGGCATAGATCGCGCGGGTGAGGTTGATGTAGCCGAACACTTTGAGGTCCCAGGCGTGGCGCCAGGTGACTTCGTCGATGAGGTCGATCGAGCCGCCCGGGATATCGCCGGCATTGTTGACGAGAATGTCGATATCGGCGGCATCCTTGGCGAGCCGGGCGAGGTCCGCGGGATTGCGCAGATCGACGATCTCAGCCGTGGCGTCGATCTGATGGGCGGAGCGCAGCCGTTCGGCGAGCGCCTTCAGCTGATCGCCGCTACGGGCCGCCAGCCTGAGGTGAGCGCCTTCTTCGGCAAAGGCTTCGGCGGCGGCGGCACCGATGCCCTTGGAGGCGCCGGTGATCAGGACGCGCTTGCCGCGCAGATGGAGGTCCATGGGGGTACTCGCTTCGGGAGAGGTGGGATTCAAGTGTCGGGCCAGCCGCCGCGATGGTCAACATTGCAGTGCAGCGTTGCGCCCGGGCCGGGTTTGGTCCATTGCAACCCGATTGGAGAAAGGGCGCTACTGGCGCGGCAAGGCACAAGGAATCTCTCGATGAGCAGCCAGAAAGAGCAATATCGGATCGCGGTCATTCCCGGCGACGGCATAGGCAAGGAAGTGGTGCCGGAGGGCCTGCGGGTGCTGGAGCAGGCGGCGAAAAAGCACGGCGTCAGCCTGCATTTCGATCATTTCGATTTCGCCTGCTGGGACTATTACCAAAAGCACGGCGAGATGATGCCCGGGGATTGGAAGGCGCAGATCGGCCAGCACGATGCGATCTATTTCGGCGCCGTCGGCTGGCCGGCGAAAATCCCGGATCACATTTCGTTGTGGGGATCGCTGATAAAATTTCGCAGGGAGTTCGACCAGTACGCCAATCTTCGGCCGGTGCGGCTGATGCCGGGGGTGCCGTCGCCGCTCGCCGGCCGCAAGCCCGGCGACATCGATTTCTGGGTGGTGCGCGAAAACACCGAAGGCGAATACTCCTCGGTGGGCGGGCGGATGTTCCCGGATACCGAGCGTGAATTCGTCACCCAAGAGACCGTCATGACCCGGATCGGCGTCGACCGCATCCTGAAATTCGCGTTCGAACTGGCGCAATCGCGGCCGAAAAAACATCTGACCTCGGCGACCAAGTCGAACGGCATCTCGATCACCATGCCCTATTGGGACGAGCGCGTGGAGGCGATGGCGAAAAACTATCCCAGGGTAAAATGGGACAAATACCACATCGACATTCTCACCGCGAATTTCGTCCTGCATCCGGACTGGTTCGACGTCGTGGTCGGCTCCAATCTGTTCGGCGACATTCTCTCCGACCTCGGCCCGGCCTGCACCGGCACCATCGGCATCGCGCCCTCCGGCAACATCAATCCGGAACGAAATTTCCCCTCGGTGTTCGAGCCGGTACACGGCTCGGCGCCCGATATCGCGGGCCAGGGCATCGCCAACCCGATCGGCATGATCTGGTCCGGCGCCATGATGCTGGAGCATCTCGGCGAGAAGCAAGCCGCCGCCTCGATCGTGGCCGCGATCGAGCGCACGCTCGGTGAACGCACGCTGCGCACCCGCGATCTCGGTGGCAACGCCGACACGGTCGCCTGCGGCAAGGCGGTGGCCGAGATGGTGGAATAACGATGTTGGAGCCATCGTAGGGTGGGCAAAGTCATCGGGCGCGCGAACGCGTGGCCACCGTTCAAGCTAGCGGATCGATTCCATGAAACCTATCATTTTCAGGCCACGAGCACTGGCCTCTCGCTCCCTCTCCCGCTCTTCGCGGGGGAGACAGCCAGCGCGCTGCGCGTGCACCACGCTGGGAGAAAATTGGGAGATGTTGCGCGGGGCAGTTCAGCCATGCACGGCACTTCTACCCTCCCCTGGAGGGGGAGGGTCGCTCGCGCAGCGAGCGGGGTGGGGTGATCTCTCCGCGGGCGCAAATGTATCGATTTCGCCGACCATAGGCCGGAAGCGGGACCACCGAA
>NZ_JBEKXH010000713.1:0-2611 GCF_049512235.1 Bradyrhizobium sp. | reverse complement strand
AAGGGCTTCTTTCCGCAGCAGGATAATGGCCTCATTACCGCAACCTCCGAAGCCGGGCAGGACATTTCCTTTGCCGCGATGGCGCAGAGGCAGGAGGCGCTCGGCAAAATCGTGCAGGCCGATCCTGACGTCGCCAGCGTGGCGATGGCCATCGGCGGCAGCGGCAGGGCCGGCAATAACGGCAACATCTTCATCACGCTGAAGCCCCGCGACGAGCGCGCCGCCAACGCCCAGCAGATCATTGCCCGTCTGCGCCCACAGATGGAGAAGGTCGAGGGTGCACGTCTGTTCATGCAGGCTGCCCAGGACGTGCGGCTAGGCGGCCGGCCGACGCGGACCCAGTTCGAGTACACGCTGCAGGACGCCGACCTCGGCGAGTTGAACGAATGGGCACCGAAGATCCTGACCAAAATGAAGACGCTGCCGCAGCTGCGCGACGTTGCAACCGACCAGCAGAGCGAAGGCACGACGCTTCAGCTCAAGATCAACCGCGACACCGCATCGCGCTACGGCATCCAGCCGCAACTGATCGACGACACGCTTTACGACGCGTTCGGCCAGCGTCAGGTCACCCAGTATTTCACCCAGCTCAACAGCTACCACGTCATTCTGGAGATCCTGCCCGAACTGCAGGGTAAGATCGACACGCTCAACAATCTCTATATCAAATCGCCCCTGACCGGCGATGAGGTGCCGTTGTCGACCTTTGCGACCTGGACCAGCGTGCCGGTCCGTTCCCTCTCGATCAGCCACCAGGGCCAGTTTCCGGCCATCACCATCAGCTTCAACCTTGGGCAGGGTGTTGCGCTGGGACAGGCGACCGATGCCATCCAGAAGGTGGTGGCCGACATGGGTGCGCCCGCCACGCTCAATTCAAGCTTCCAGGGTACCGCGCAGGCGTTCCAGCAATCGCTCGGCACCGTGCCGCTGTTGATCCTGGCGGCCCTCGTCGTCGTCTACCTGATCCTTGGCATTCTCTACGAAAGCTACATTCACCCGATCACGATTCTGTCCACGCTGCCCTCGGCCGGCGTCGGCGCGCTCGCCATTCTCATGGCGTTCGGATACGACTTCAGTCTGATCGCCTTGATCGGCATCATTCTCCTGATCGGCATCGTCAAGAAGAACGGCATCATGATGGTCGACTTCGCCATTGCCGCCGAACGCGACGAGCATCTTTCTCCGGAGCAGTCGATTCGGAAGGCCGCGCTACTGCGGTTTCGCCCGATCATGATGACGACGATGGCGGCGATGCTGGGCGGCGTGCCGCTGATGCTGGGCACCGGCACCGGTTCGGAAATCCGCCAGCCGCTGGGTTATGCGATGGTCGGCGGCCTGATCGTCAGCCAGGCGCTGACGCTGTTCACGACGCCCGTGATCTACCTCTATCTCGACCGGCTCTCTAACTGGTTTGCCGGCTGGGGACGATCTGGAACTGCCGACCACGTGCTGTCCGCGGGCGAGCACGGTTCGATCAAGGAAGCCGCCGAGTGACTTGACTTCATCGGCACACCGGCCCATCCGGGATGCTCTTGGTCCCGGCCACGGATTCGGTGCAAATGTCGCTCAGGTATGCCAGCCTTGTCATGCTGTTGGCGCTCGGATCGCCCGGGTCCGGCCAGGCCGAGCCAGCCAGATCCAAGGCGGCGCCGGCAGTGGCGGTGCCGTTAACCGTTCAAGCCGAAGCCGCGCCGGCAAACACGCCCCCACCACCCGGCTGGGTCGCGCGCTGCTCCAGCGCGAGCCGCGGCGCCCCGCTCGAATGCGCGATCGAGCAGACGGCGATCCTGACCAAGACCGGACAACTGGTTGTCCTCGTCAACATCCGCGTCACAGGCGATAGCCACAGCCCGGTCGCCATGGTGCAGTTGCCGCTGGGAATTAACCTGCCGTCGGGCGCCAAGTTTGGGGTCGATAACGGCCATGCCGTCGATCTGCAGATCCAGACCTGCGAAAATCGCGGCTGCTTCGGCTCTACGCCGATCGCTCCGGAGCTTTTGGCCGCTCTGAAATCGGGCAAGGAGTTGAAGGTGTCCTTTCAGACCCCCGCCAAGGAAACCATCACCATTCCGATGCCGCTGGCCGATTTTGCCGCCGCCTACGACAAGATCAAGTAACGCAGCGCGCGAAATAATAGAAGTTCAAATCATATCAGGCGTCGCGACGCAGTCGTCCTCTCCCGCGCGCGGCTCTCGGATTCACACTTGTCAGTCTCGGTGAGGGAGCCACGCTGCCACGCTCCCCTCCCCCCGCGCAGCGGTGGGGAGCGGTCGGGGGTGGGGGTACCGGTCCCGGCGTGCCGAAAAAGACCCGCGATCACCTGTTCGAGGCTTTCCAGACCTCGGGCCGGCCCGGCGGTAGTGGGCTGGGCTTTCGATCGCCGCCGAACTGGTGCGGGCCCATGGCGGGGACATCCATCTGGTCGAGGGCACCATCGGGGCCACCTTCCGGATTGTCGTACCGGACCGACCGGTGGAACTGCTGACGGTTCGGAACGAGCGGGCGCGGGCCTGAGCGGGCGTCAACAGCGCGGATCTGGCCGGTCTTTGGCTGATTACGCCGCGCAGACACCTGGTCGGATGCCGCTTTCCGGCGCTTGCCAAGCCCGGCC
>NZ_JBEKXH010000712.1:0-2615 GCF_049512235.1 Bradyrhizobium sp. | reverse complement strand
CGGGAATTTGCTGCTGTCGGGAACGGGTTCATTCGCGCTTCCCCAGGCCAACATGGTCGGCACCCTCGCCGCCAATGTCGGCTCTGCCTTATTCAACAACAATCAGGCGCTCACCATCGGAACTGTCCAGGCTACGTCCGGTATCGCCGCCACGGGCGCGGTAACGGTCACCACCACCGCGGGGAATTTGACGATTGCGGCCACCGCACCGGTCACAGGTGCAAGCGCGGTGCTGGCGACGGCAGCGGCCTTCATCAACAACGCAGGCAGCAACGCGGTCGCGACCGCCGGACGCTGGCTGATCTATTCGAACGCCCCCACCGGCGGCGGCGAATTCTTCGGCGGGCTCAACAGCGCCGATACCGCGATCTGGAATGCGACCTATGCTACCCTCCCGCCGGCCAGTGTGACGGCGTCCGGCAACCGCTATCTATTCGCGACGCCGGCACAAACGCTGACGTTTACCTCGACCAACGCTTCGAAAACCTATGGCACGGATGCGACGTCCTTGATCACGGGCGACTACGCGATCGCGGGCTATCAGCTCGGCGTGGCCAACGCCTTTCTCTCCGACACGGCGGCGAATGTGTTCAGCGGGGCGCCTGCGGTGACTTCGACCGGAGCTGCCGCCGGCGCCAGCGTTGCGGGCGGGCCGTATGCCATAAGTATCGCCCAGGGGACGCTGTCGGCGCTGTCCGGCTACGCCTTCAGCTACGTGAGTAATGGGCAACTCGCCGTCATCGCCGCGCCGGTCAGCGTCACCGCGGTCGGCGGCTTCTCGGCCTATGGCTCCTCGCCGGCGAACCCGGGTCTGTCGGCCACCGGCCTGCAGAACGGGCAGACCGCCGCCGCACTGACCGGGCTCAGCAATTCATTCGGCATCAGCAACGCCAGCAACACCGGCAGCTACACCCTTAACGTCGCGGGCACGCTGACCAATTCCAACTACAGCATCGCCGGCCTCACCAACGGGACCTGGACCGTCAATGCTGCTCCAGTCACCGTCACCGCGCTCGGCGGCTCCTCCACCTATGGATCGTCGCCAGCAAACCCGGGTTTGTCGGCGACCGGTCTGCAGAACGGGGATACCGTCAGCGCGCTGACCGGGCTCGGCAATTCGTTCGGCATCAGCAACACCAGCAACGCCGGCAGCTACACGCTTAGCGTCGCGGGCACGCTGACCAATTCCAACTACACGGTCGCCAGCACCACCAGCGGAAGCTGGACCGTCAATGCCGCGTCGGTCAACGTTACCGCGCTTACCGGCTCCTCGACCTACGGATCGTTGCCGGCAAATGCGGGTCTGTCCGCGACGGGTCTGCAGAACGGGGATACCGTCAGCGTGCTGACCGGGCTCAGCAATGGCATCACCGGTGCCAGCAACGCCGGCAGCTACACGGCGAATGTCACGGGCACGCTGACCAACCCCAACTACACGGTTGGCAGCACCACCAGCGGAAGCTGGACCGTCAATCCTGCGCCGGTCACCGTCACCGCGCTCGGCGGCTCCTCGATCTATGGAGCGTCGCCGTCGAACCCGGGTTTGTCGGCGACCGGTTTGCAGAATGGACAGAACGCCAGCGCACTGACCGGGCTCGGCAATTCATTCGGCATCAGCAACATCAGCAATGCCGGCAGCTACGCGCTTAACGCCGCGGGCACGCTGACCAATTCCAACTACACGGTTGCCAGCACCAATACCGGAAGCTGGACCGTCAATCCTGCTTCCGTCAGCGTCACCGCGCTCGGCGGTGCCTCGACCTATGGCTCCTCGCCACCTAATCCTGGACTGTCGGCGACCGGGCTGCAGAACGGGGAGAACGTCAGCGTGCTGAGCGGGCTGCGCAACTCGTTCGACGTCACCGGCAGCAGCAGCGCCGGCAGTTACCCGCTTAATGTCGCGGGCACGCTCGCCAACCCCAACTACGCGGTCGCCAGTACCAATAGCGGAAGCTGGATCGTCAATCCTGTGTCTGCGCTTCGCGGTTCCTTGCCCGGCGGATCGTCGCCTTCGATCCCGGGCTCGTCGCCTTCCATCCCGGGCTCGTCGCAATACATCCCGGGCTTATCGGTTCCAGTCCAATCCAGCGCGGACGCCGGCGTATTGAGCGGGCTTGCCAACGCTGCTGCCAAGGTCGACGCCGAAAATGGAAGCGCCAGCGGTCGCGGGGCTTCGCCTGCAAGAGCCGGCGCCGGCTTGCCGGCCTTCGGCCCCACGCCGCAAATCTTCCCCGCCAGCCCGGCTCCGGTCAGCGTCAACGCGCCGGTCGCCGTGGCATTGCCGCAGATCGCGGCGAACTCCAGTCCGATCCCGAATCGGCCTTGCCCGGACGGAGACGCCGGGGACGCCGCAAACGGCGCCATGGCGTCCGATTCAGGTGTCAGGTCCGATCAGCCATCGCGGGGTTGCGGCGCGGCCGTCCCGAACAAGCCTCGGGGCCTGATCGGTTTCGCGCTGTCGAAGCTCAATCGCGATGCGCTGGTTAAAGCGATCGACCGCGAGTTTTCCGAAGTGACAAATGTCAGAAGCAGTGCGCGCGTGGCCCTGACGTTCGTCATGGCCGGGACCAGCCTGGGGCTGAGCGCCGGAATTATCGGCTGGCTGCTGCGCGGCG
>NZ_JBEKXH010000711.1:0-2617 GCF_049512235.1 Bradyrhizobium sp. | reverse complement strand
CTGATATCGCGGCCACACACGTAACCAACACCGCCGATGCCGCGCCCCCACCCCACCCTCCCCCGCGAAGAGCGGGAGAGGGAGTGAGAGGCCAATGCCCGCGGCCTGAAATGACAGGTTTCAAGGAATCTGTCGTCTAGTTCGCCGCTACGGTTCCCGCGTCACCGGATCCGAGGCCGGCGGCAAGGAAGTCCGGGCAGGAGGATCGCGCGCTGAGATAGCGGTCGTGCCGCAGGCAGATGCCATCGTCCGAGCGCACCGAACCGTAGGCCGAGCTGAGGCTCGCTAGTCCCTTGAAAGCGGTTTCAAGATATTTGGCATCGTTGCGGAAGTGGCTGCAGCAGCGGCATTGACGCTGCGGTCCTTTGTCGCTCATGGGGTATCTTTCTTGATAGTCCGGCGACGAATCGCCGGGCCGCAATCCCGGTGGGGCGACTAACGGGCGAGGTTTTCCCAGTGCGCTGCGAACACGATCGCCGACAGAATAAAGCCGACGATCACGTTGACGACGGCGCCGGCGCTGAAGGCCAGAAACGGCTTCTTGCCGGCCCCCGCCAGTTCCCGGAACCGCGTGGTCAGTCCGATGCTGAGAAAGCAGAAGATGAAAGCCCAAGTGCGCAGGTCCTTGATCGGTCCCACCAGCGCCGGCACCGCGATCCTGTTGAAATCGGCAAGGCTGTAGCTTGCCGTCACCAGCGTAATGAGGAGTGAAGCCAGCAGAAAGCCGAACACGAATTTTGGAAACCGCCACCAGATCTCGGCGGCCTCGGGCTTGCGGCCGGTCTCGGTGCGCTCCCACTGCGTGGTCGCAATGATCGCCAGCACGAAGGCCCAGATGCCGATCCAGACGTCGCGGCCGACCACCTTGATCAGCGTATAGGCGAATATCGCCTGATCGCTGCTGCCGGCGACGGCGCCGCTGCCGGCAATATTGCCGTAGGTCTGCGCCGCGGCGAAACCGGCCGCGTCGGCAAATTCGGAGGTACCGATCCAGGCGCCGCCGACACCCGCCGGCAGGTGCAGGGACTGCGCCACGAACGGCAGCACGAAGATCATCGCAATCGCCCAGATGATCACGACGGTGATCGCGATCGGCGCGTCTTCCTTCTTGCCGCCGACCGCACCGGAGATCGCGATCGCCGCCGATACGCCGCAGACCGCGCCGCCGGCGCCCAAGGTGGCGGCGAGCCGCCGGTCAAGCCCGAGCTTGACGCCAACCCCATAGATCACCAGGAAGGTCACGATCGAGACGATCGAGGCCTGCAGAATGGCCACCGGTCCGGCCCAGACGATCAGCGTGAAGGGCAGGGTGGCACCCAGAAGCACGATGCCGGTCTTGATGTAGAACTCGACGCGAAACCCGGCATCGAGCCAGCGCGGCAGCCCGACGACATTGGAGAGCAGCAGGCCGAGCACCAGAGCTACCAGCGGGGGCTCCAGGTTATAGGTGTTTGCCTGGTCCCATTGGCCAAGCGCGAAGATGATCACCGACAGAGCGTAAAGCACGATGAAGGACGGGATGAATTCGCGCGCCTTGTGCCCGAGCGCGGTCAGCGCGAGTGTAAAGACCGCGAGCCATGCAACGAATTGGGCGATGTAGCGAACGTAATTGGCGGCAAAATGCGCCTCGATCTGGGAAAAGTTCGACCACTTGGCCGGCGTCACCGCGAGCCAGCGAATGCTCGAACCGTTCGCGAAGAAAATGTAGGCCACGATGACGATGCCGAGGCCGAGCCAGATCGCCCACCAGTCTTCCTTCAACCACAGTTCGCGCCAGCGCAGCGGCGCTGCAACCTGCGCGCCATGCACTTCAGCTACTTCAACGTTTGCCATCGCCCGGTCCTTTCGCTGGTCAGTCGAGCCGCGGCAGGCTGACGTCCAATCCCCGGCGGCAAGTTAGAAAAACATTTTTGTTGACGGCAATAGGTTGAGGAAAAAAAGAAGGACGTGGCGGCGCCAGCCTCGCAGCCGGAATTTTCTTCTCTGTCAGGGCGGATTGGCGCGAGAAGCGCCTCATCTCATCAGAGCACATTACAGAACGATGTAATCCGCAAATTCATGCAGCGGGCCGACTTCAACATCAAGATGGGAAAGTTGCATCGCAGGTTTGGCCGGCGCGTAGGGCGGATTGGAGAGCATCCGGTTCGCGCGCGTCGCGCGGACCAGATGGTCGTAATCCGCCGCTTCGGTTGTTATAACCGGCGAACCAGAATGTCTACGCGCAGGAGCCTCCGAATCACGCTTGCTGACGGCCAACAAAAACCCGCGACCGATATCTCGGCGCGGGCATTTGGTTCCTGTGATCATCGCAATATGCCAGTGATTTGCCCGACGTGTCAAATTTTTTCTTGTCCGTCGCGCTCTCGGATGACGTCGCGAAAAGAAACTGCCCGACGGGCTAAGACAGGCCCTAGATCTGGTGTGATTTGGGCAGTCAAGCCACAACGAGCAAAATATTTATGTTTACCTTTTGTTCGAATCAGCTATAGTCCCACCCGTCTCGTTCCAGATGAGGGGCGTATCGCGATCGTCAGACACGCGGGATGAGATGCGGTGGACGCGGCAGCGTCGGGCGTGGCCATGACATGGCAGGGCAGGATGTACATTGAGGTCGCCT
>NZ_JBEKXH010000710.1:0-2624 GCF_049512235.1 Bradyrhizobium sp. | reverse complement strand
TGACGCGTGCGGTGGCCGACAGCGTGCCGGTACCGGTGATTGCCTCCGGAGGCGTCGGCAATCTGGATCACCTGGTCGACGGCATCCGCGAGGGCCACGCCACCGCGGTGCTGGCGGCGTCGATCTTCCACTTCGGCGAATTTACCATACGCCAAGCCAAGGACCATATGGTACGCGCCGGGTTGCCGATGCGGCTCGATCCCTGACGAGTCCTTGTGCTAAAAGCGCCGGACTTCACGAAAGTGTGACGCCCGATCCCCGGGCGGCGCGTGTTGGGTTGGGTTGATGCCGCGTTTCACGATCCATGATCTCGCCGCCACCATCGATGCCCGCGCGGCGTCGGGAGGAGAGGCGTCCTATACGCGCAAACTGCTGGACAAGGGTTCGGAGCATTGCGCCAAGAAGCTGGGCGAGGAGGCGGTGGAAACCGTGATCGCCGCGGTCGAGAACGATCGCGAGCACCTCATCGCCGAAAGCGCCGATCTGCTGTTCCATCTGTTGGTGCTGCTGAAGTCGCGCGGCGTGACGCTTGAAGACGTCGAGGGCGCGCTGGAAAAGCGCACGACGATGTCCGGACTGGAAGAGAAGGCCGCGCGCAAGCGCGACGGCACATGAGGGTTTTCGGACCTTGCTCGATGTGAAAGTTTGAGGGGCGGCTTCATGGATATTCGGGCAGCGGACCAGCAGTACAATCCCTACCGGATATTCTCCAGGGAGCAATGGGCGCGGCTGCGTGACGACGCCCCGATGACGCTGGAAGCCGGTGAGATCGCCAGGCTGCGCTCGATGCACGACCGGCTCGATCTCAGGGAGGTCGAGGAAATCTATCTGCCGCTGTCGCGCCTGCTCTCGATCTATGTCGAGGCGATGCAGCGGCTGTATTTCGCGCAGCGGCGCTTCCTCGGCATCCAGGACCGCAAGATGCCCTACATCATCGGGGTCGCCGGATCGGTGGCGGTGGGCAAATCGACCACCGCGCGCGTGCTGCAGGCGCTGCTGGCGCGCTGGTCGCCGCGGCCGAAGGTCGATCTGATAACCACCGACGGCTTCCTGTATCCCAATGCAGTGCTGGAACGGCAGGGCCTGATGCAGAAGAAGGGCTTTCCCGAAAGCTACGATCTGCCGAAGCTGCTGTCGTTCCTCAGCGACATCAAGGCAGGAAGGCGGCCGGTACGGGCTCCGGTCTATTCGCATCTCACCTACGACATCATTCCGAACGAATGGATCGAGGTCGACCGGCCGGACATCCTGATCGTCGAGGGCGTCAATGTGCTGCAGACCGGTCCGCTGCCGCGCGATGGCAAGGCCGTTCCGGTGGTTTCGGACTTTTTCGACTTCTCGGTCTATATCGATGCCGAGGAACAGGTGCTGCGCGACTGGTACGTCACCCGCTTCCTTGCTCTGCGCGATACCGCGTTCCACGATCCGCGTTCCTACTTCCATCGCTACGCTCCGCTCTCCGACGAGGAAGCGATCGCCACCGCGCTCGCGATCTGGGAACGCACCAACCTTGCCAATCTGGAAGACAACATCCTGCCGACCCGGCCGCGGGCGACCCTGATCCTGACCAAGGGCGCCGATCACGTGGTGGAGCAGGTGGCGCTGCGAAGGCTGTAGTGACCGTTCGAATTGATTTGCCGCGTGCGAAGGGTGGACAAAAGGCGCGCGTTGCGCCGTGTCCGCCATTGACGAGGTGCGATAAGATGGTGGGCACGCATCGACTCGCGCATTCGCGCGACTCGCCCGCTTTGCCCACCCTACCGCAATCGTGCGTGCGCGCCGACTCGGGCGCCGCAAGCCCGCTTATTTCAGCGCAAGCGGCGTTTCCTCGTCGAGGAAACCCATCAGTTCGTGGAAGAATTGCATGCGGTTCTTTTCCATCATCACCGTATGCGTTCCCTCGGAGAGTTCGATCAGCCGCTTGTACGGTGTATTCTTCAGCTGCGCGAAATAGCCTTGCGCCAGGTAGCTGGGAAGGTCTGCGTCCCATTCGGCGTGCAGCAGCAGGGTTGGTACCGTGATCTTGCCCGGGTCGTATTGGGCCTTGCCTGCGCTCCAGTATTTCATGTTGTCCTGGATGACGCCGTTCGGCGCCCGCAGCATCGGCGGATTCTGCTTCCCTGATTCGGGATCCGTTGCCCAGGTCGCGTCCGCCCAGGCCTCGAACACGCCGGCCGGGATCAGGTCCGCCTGCTTGTCCTCGGCGACGCCCTTCAGCCAGCGCGCCCTGGCTGATTCCCTGGAAACCAGCCGGTAAGCGCCGAGCGGCGGCGCATCGGCGGCCACCGGCGCAGGCGGTTCGTTCCTGATCCATTGCGGCGCGTAGAGCACCAGGCGGTTGACCTTGTCATTGTGCTCGCTCGTATACATTCCGGCGATCGAGGTCCCCCACGACCAGCCCATGACGTTGATCTTTGCAACCTTGCGCTTTTGGAGGATGTAATCGACTGCAACGCCCAGATCATGCGCTGCGACCTCGGTCGATACGATGGGTTTGTTCGCCGCCGGCGGCTGGTTCATTTCGGCAGGACGGGTCGAGCGGCCATAGCCTCTGACATCGACCAGGTAGACGTCGTAGCCGCGCGCGGCGATCAGCTCCATCATCGATACGCCCTCGATGGGCA
>NZ_JBEKXH010000709.1:0-2626 GCF_049512235.1 Bradyrhizobium sp. | reverse complement strand
CCGGATTTGAGCTTCTTGAAAGACTGCACGCCAACCCGTCGTTCTCCAGGATCCCCGTGGTCGTCTTCACCGGCAAGGATCTAAGCGTGGAAGAACAGTTGAAACTCAAGTCGATGGCCAAAAGCATCGTACTCAAGGATGTGCAGTCGCCCGAGCGGTTGCTGGACGAAACCGCGCTGTTCCTGCACCGCGTTGTTACAAATCTACCCCCCCACAAGCAGGCCATGCTCGAACGGCTTCACGGTTCGAAGGAAATCCTGCGAAGCCGCAAGGTGCTGGTGGTCGACGACGACGCCCGCAACATCTTCGCGCTCACCTCGCTGCTGGAGAACCACGAAGTCGATGTCATCAGCACCACCAAGGGCAAGGACGCGATCGAATTGATCGAAACGACGCCCGACATCAGTCTCGTGCTGATGGATATCATGATGCCCGAAATGGACGGATACGAGACGATCCGCAGGATTCGCGCCGCGCCGGAGTTCAGAATGCTGCCAATTCTCGCGCTTACGGCAAAGGCGATGAAAGGCGATCGCGAGAAATGCCTTGAGGCCGGCGCGAGCGACTACATCTCAAAACCCGTCAATACCGACCAGCTGCTTTCCCTCATGCGAGTCTGGCTCTACCGATGAACATGCGCAGCCATCCGACACCCTCATTATGCAGCCTCGCATCGAATACCCAGCACGTTTCGACGCGGATGGTCCGGATTTCGAAAGCAGTACGATGAACCTTTCAATCGTTCAGGCCCACGAAGATCCTGAAGACTCCAGCGTGGATATGACGTCATCCGACGGCGGCAATGGCATCGTCAATATCCTCATCGTCGACGACGAGCCGAGAAACCTTACTGTGCTCGAAACCGTGCTGGATTCGCCCCGCTATCGGGTGATTCGGGCCGAATCCGCCGACCAGGCGCTGCTGGCGCTGCTCAGGCATGATTTCGCCGTTCTGATATTGGACGTGCAGATGCCCGGTACCACCGGCTTCGAGCTCGCCCAGATGATCAAGGAGCGCAAGAAGACCTCCGAAGTGCCGATCATATTCCTCACCGCCTATTACAACGAGGATCAGCACGTCATCGAGGGCTACGACAGCGGAGCGGTCGACTACCTTCTCAAGCCGATAAATCCGGCCATTCTTCGCTCTAAAGTGTCCGTTCTCGCAGAATTGTTTCTCAAGCAGCGCCAACTCGAGGACGCCAACCGCGCGCTATCTGCCGAAGTGGCTGAACGTCGGCTGGTGCAGCAGCAATTGAGCGAGCTGAACGAAACGCTGGAGCAGCGCGTCCTGGACCGTACGGAAGCTCACAAGCAGGCCGAACAGCAGATCCGCTTGTTGATGAACGAGGTCAACCATCGCTCGAAGAACCTCCTCAGCGTCGTCACGGCGATTGCCCAGCAGACCGCGGCCTCCAGCCCGCGGGAGTTCGTAAAAAAGTTTTCTTCTCGTGTGCAGGCGCTGGCCGTGAATCATGACCTGCTCGTCAAGAGCCAGTGGAGAAGCATCGACGCTTTCGAGCTCATCAGCGGCCAACTCGCTCATTTTGGCGATCTCGTGGGGAAGCGAATCCTGTTTGATGGGCCTCCAATTCGGATGTCCTCTGCTGCGGCGCAGTCCATCGGCATGGTTGTTCACGAGCTGTCAACCAACACTGTCAAGTATGGGGCGTTGTCGGGTGCAGAGGGACGGATCGAAATCGCCTGGGAGATCGACGGCAACAGAGCCGAGCCGGTATTCTCAATTCGTTGGGCGGAACGCGACGGACCACCTATCTGCGCTCCCACCCATCGGGGGTTTGGAACCACCGTCGTCACCAAAATGGTGGAGATGAGTCTCGATGGTCAGACCGTTTTAGACTATTCATCGACAGGCCTGATTTGGCTTTTTGCTTGCCCCCTGAAGAACGTTCTGGAAGGCTTGCCAATATGAGTGCTTTTTTTTCTCAAGCCGGCTTCTCGCGATGAGCGTGCGCGTTCTGGTGGTTGAGGACGAGGCGATCGTAGCGATAGACATCGCCGATCAGCTGACCGAAGCCGGCTTCCTGGTGGTCGGACCGGCGCCGTCGGTCGCCAAGGCGCTCAAATTGATCGAGGAGGTGGGGTGCGACGTCGCCGTACTCGACGTCAACCTGCGGGACGAGACCGCGGAAGCCGTAGCGCGCGAGTTGCGTTCGCGGCGCACTCCGTTCCTGTTTCTGTCGGCAGTCTCCAGAGATCACCTGCCGTCCGGATTTAACGATGAGGTGCTGTTACCGAAGCCGGCCCGGCCCGCGGTGCTGGTGGCCGCCCTGCAAAACTCCATTTCAGGATTACCGCATAATTGAGCTTGCTCAACAGGACTCTCGCCGAGGTCTATAGCTGCCGCCTGTGCACCGCCGAGCTGCCGCTGGGCCCGCGGCCAGTTGTTCGCATCGTACCGCGGACGCGTCTGCCTATTGGGCTTTATCGAGAGTTTACCACGGTGGACGCATCGGTGATCGTTGAGCGTTGCGATGCCGCACGCTCTGCCGCCGGGCTCCCCAGTCGGCTTAAACTGAGAGCGCAGTGGATCAGACCAACGTGGCTGTAGGCTTGCGGAAAATTGCCCAACATGCGTCCGGTCAGTGGATCGAGCTCTTCCGCGA
>NZ_JBEKXH010000708.1:0-2627 GCF_049512235.1 Bradyrhizobium sp. | reverse complement strand
GTTTTGCCGCATGTATAATGTGTAGCAAGCTCTGACGGCGTCTGAGGTTTGCAGCGCAATGCAATACATTCGTTTGCATTCCGGCGGTGGCTGGTCTTAATCTGGCGAAGCAAGTCGTCGTGATCGTTCGCGCGGCTATCGATTGGAGCCTCGGTGGTGGCAGTTTCGATGTTTATCGGCACGCGCAAGAGTACCATGGCGCTTGCCCAGACCGAGTACATCGGGCGGCGACTGTCGGCGGCGGTGCCTGATCTCGGCGTCGAAATCGTGAAGTTCGAAACCGCCGGCGACTATGACCAGACCAGCAAACTGTTGTCGCATGGTGGCAAGGGCGGCGCTTTCGTCGCGGAGATCGGCGGACGGTTCATCGAGGTTACACGCAGCGGGCCGGCCGATCGCCCGCGGGAACTCGGCCGCGCGGTCGGACTTGAATTGCTGGACAGAGGCGCGGCCGAGATCATCGCACCCACGCTACCCGAGCCATGAGGGTATGACATGGCGACAGCATTTCCATTTTCAGCCATCGTCGGCCAGGACGAAATGAAGCTCGCGCTGCTGATCGCGGCGGTCGATCCAAAAGTCGGTGGCGTGCTCGCCTTTGGCGACCGCGGCTCGGGCAAGTCCACCGCAGTCCGCGCCCTCGCGGCGTTGCTGCCGAAAATGAAAGTCGTCGCCGGCTGCCGCTACAATTGTGATCCGGACAAGCCCGCGGAATTCTGTGACGATTGCCGCAGCCGCGCCGCCAAAGGCGCGGTGAAATCAGCGCAGGTTGCAGTACCGGTGGTAGATCTGCCGCTCGGCGCGACCGAGGATCGCGTCGTCGGCGCGCTCGACCTGGAACGCGCGCTTGCGCGCGGCGAGAAAGCGTTCGAGCCGGGATTGCTGGCCCGCGCGCATCGCGGCTTTCTCTACATCGATGAGGCCAATCTTCTGGAAGATCATCTGGTCGATCTGCTGCTAGATGTCGCAGCATCGGGCGAAAACGTCGTCGAGCGCGAAGGATTGAGTATCCGCCATCCCGCGAGGTTCGTGCTTGTCGGCACAGGCAATCCGGAGGAAGGCGAGCTGCGCCCGCAATTGCTGGACCGTTTTGGTCTCTCGGTTGAAGTGAAAACGCCGGACGATCTTCCCAGTCGGATCGAAGTCGTTCGCCGTCGCGACCAATTTGAGAGCGATAGCGCGGCCTTTGTTGCGAAATGGACACGGGAAGAGACAAAATTACGGAAGAAAATCACCTCGGCACGCCAACGACTCCCGGCCGTTACTGTTTCCAATGCAGCACTGGAGCACGCGGCAAAGCTGTGCATGACACTCGGCACCGACGGCCTGCGTGGCGAATTGACCTTGATGCGTGCGGCGCGCGCGCTGGCGGCGCTCGAAGGTGAGAACGCCGTCACCGACAGTCATCTGTGCATCGTCGCAGCGCCGGCGCTGCGACATCGGCTGCGTCGCAACCCGCTCGATGATGCCGGTTCCAGCGTGCGGATCGACCGCGCTATCGCGGAGGTATTCGGATGAACGCTGTGCCCGCCTGGTCCGATGCGATGATCGCGGCGCAATTGTTCGCGGTCGATCCGGTCGGCACCGGCGGCGTTTTGCTGCGGTCCCGCGCCGGTCCGGTGCGGGAGCGATGGCTGGCGCTGCTGCGCGCGGCATTGCCGTCGCCGCAGCCATCGAAACATCTGCCGCTGCATATTGCCGACGGCCGTTTGCTCGGCGGTCTCGATCTCAATGCGACCTTGCTGGCGGGACGCCCCGTCGCCGAGCGCGGGCTGCTCGCGGAGGCTGACCGCGGTGTGCTGGTCCTCGCCATGGCGGAACGGCTGTCGTCAGCAACCGCCGTGCACATCACGTCCGCGATTGATGCGGGTGAGATCGTGGTTGAGCGGGACGGCGTTTCGCTGCGGATGCCGGCGCGCTTTGGTGTGGTCGCCCTCGACGAGGGTCTCGATGACGAACTGGCTCCGGCCCCGCTACGCGATCGTCTGGCGTTTCATGTCGATTTGAATGAAATTGCATTTGGCGAGACTGAGCCATCTACGCCTGATCGCGAGGCGATACTGGCGGCGCGGGAGCACTTACCTTCGCTCCGATCAAGTGCAGAACAAATTGACGCGATCTGTGCCGCGGCCGGGGCCCTCGGCATTGTTTCCTTGCGCGCGCCGCTGCTGGCCTTGCGCGTGGCCCGGGCCGGCGCCGCACTTTCGGGACATGTCGAAGTCGAACAAGCCGACGTCGCGCTGGCCGCCCGGTTGGTACTGGCGCCGCGGGCGATGGTTTTTCCCCAGCCGAATGAAGCAGAACAGCCGCAACAGCCGCCCGAACCACCATCGGATGAGTCCGACGACGGTACGGACGCAGAAAAGCCCGACATCGACCGTGCGCTGGATGAGGTAATTCTCGCTGCTGTGCAGGCGGCGCTGCCGCCGGATGTGCTTGCCTCGTTGCGCGCCCCGGGCCGATCACGTGCGCCTTCGCAAGGCAAAGCAGGCGCTCCGCAAAAATCCAACAAGCGCGGCCGACCCGCGGGCGTGCTGCGCGGCGATTTGCGCTGCGGCGCCAGGCTCAATGTGATCGAGACCTTGCGGGCGGCAGCAGCGTGGCAGCCGCTTCGCCGACGCGAGGCC
>NZ_JBEKXH010000707.1:0-2630 GCF_049512235.1 Bradyrhizobium sp. | reverse complement strand
CGTGCGGGAATGCCGGGTGTTTTCCGGTGCCTCGCTGTGAATACTCGTGTGCGTGATGGCCGTTTTCTGCACGCGAGGCTGCGGGTGCCACTGGGCATCCGGCATTCCCCACGCCCTCTGTTGGGCGGGAAGTTCTGGCAACAGCTCGGGCGCACTGCGCCGCGGGACGTCAATTCGCGTCTGGAACGACGGATTTGTCATACCCGGGCTAAAGCGCCAACGGGTCCGCGCAAAGCGCGCGGCCCGATAAGCGATCCAGGCCGCCTATCCGCCGTCTGGCGCGAAGCAAAGTAACCACACGGCTCCGTTCGCAACGGGGTCTTTGTCCCGACACCCAAGAGCCAAAAAGGAATGACTGTGGCCTTAACCTTTGATACGCTCGGCTATTCCAAGCATCTGCAGGACGCGGGCATCCCGCAGGCCGCAGGCCGAAGCCCACGCCGAGGCAACGCGAGATTTCGTCATGCAAGAACTGGCCACCAAGGCCGATCTCGACAAGCTCAAGTCCGAACTGACTGTCCGTCTCGGCAGCATGATCGGAGCTGGCGTCGCCATACTGGCTATCCTACAACGCATCCACTGAAGCCTTTCAATCCCGAATACGGAGCGCGCCCGTTCAGAGGCTCCGCGCGTCTTCGCGCAGATGTCCCGGCCATGACGAAATCCTTGCTCGGCTGTTTGAAAAGTGCATCGGAATTTGTAGGGTGGGCAAAGCCATCGGGTCGCGCGAATGCGCGGACCGATGGCGTGCCCGCCAACTTAAGAATCATTTCAAGCAACAGGTGGTGGGCAACGGCGCGAAGAGCGCCTTTTGCTTAACCCTACGACTCTGACACAGGAACCTGTGCCTGTTTCGGCACCTGTATTAACAGGGCTTAACAGGGGAAAGGTGCGGTCTTTTTGGTGACACAACTTTCCCGCGAAGACGGCTTAACGATGCTTCCTCAGTCCGCCCTCGGCGAATACGTAGACCGCGCCCTGCTCGATGAGCAGATCGGCGGCGCGTTCCGGCCTCTCGATGCGGAGCGCCACCATCAGCGCCCGCGCGGTGCCGCCATGGGCGACCGCGACGGTATCGGCGCTCAGCTGGCTGTACCACTCGCTCATCCGCGCCTCTGCCGCGGCATAGCTTTCGCCGCACGGCGGCGGCACGGTCCATTTCTCGGCCTGGCGCGCCGCAAAGATTGCGGGGTCGGCCAGTTGCGCCTCCGCCAGCGTCGCGCCTTCCCAATTGCCGTAACTGATCTCGCGCAGACGGTCGTCGATCGCATAGTCATCGGGCGGCAGCCGCAAGCTGCCACGCACCAGTTCCATCGTGACCCGGGCGCGGAGCAGCGGACTGGCGACGAACGAGAGCGGCTGCCCGCCGCGGCGATCGCGCGCGAGACCGCCGAGGATCAAGCCGGCCGTGACGGCCTGCCTGCGGCCGAGATCGTTGAGCGGAATATCCCGCCCGCCCTGCAGCCGGCCTTGCGCGTTCCACTCGGTTTCGCCATGGCGAATGTAGTAGATCGTGGGCCCCGGCATCGAATGGAGGTTATTCCTTGCTCAGCGAATTGCCGAGGGAAATGTCGGGTGCATCCGGCCGCTTCATGCCGACGATGTGATAGCCGGAATCGACGTGATGGACCTCGCCGGTAACGCCGCGGGACAGATCGGAGAGCAGATAGAGCGCGCTGTCGCCGACTTCTTCCGTGGTCACGGTGCGCCGCATCGGCGCATTATATTCGTTCCATTTCAGGATGTAGCGGAAATCGCCGATGCCGGAGGCCGCCAGTGTCTTGATCGGTCCGGCCGAAATCGCGTTGACGCGGATGTTCTTCTCGCCGAGATCGGCCGCGAGATAGCGCACGCTTGCCTCCAACGCCGCCTTGGCGACCCCCATCACGTTATAATGCGGCATCCACTTCTCGGCGCCATAATAGGTCAGGGTCAGGATCGAGCCGCCATCGGTCAGAAGCTTTTCGGCGCGCTGCGTGATCGCGGTCAGCGAGTAGCAGCTGATCAGCATGGTCTTGGAAAAATTCTCGGCGGTGGTTTCGAGATAGCGGCCGTCGAGCTGGTCCTTGTCGGAGAATGCGATTGCATGCACCACGAAGTCTATTCGGCCCCATTCTTCCCTGAGCACATCGAACACGGCATCGATGGTTGCGGGTTCGGCGACGTCGCAATGGCCGAGCAGGAGGCCGCCGATTTCCTTCGCCAGCGGCTCGACCCGCTTCTTCAGCGCGTCGCCCTGCCAGGTCAGCGCGATTTCCGCGCCGGCCGCATGGCAGGCCTTGGCGATACCCCAGGCGATCGAGCGGTTATTGGCGACGCCGAGTATCACTCCCCGCTTGCCCTGCATCAGCCCCGAACTTTTCGCCATCGGCTCTCCAATCGACCCCGGTCAGGTCTGGAGGTACACCAGCGCTTCCCCGGGGTACAGCCTAAATCCGCGCTCGTGAGCGCCGGAATAGCGCCGTCTCTTCGGTGTTATAAGCGTGAGGGCGTTCGCGTCGCCGATGTGAGGAGCGCGGCCGGACAACCCAGGATCGGGCGTCGATGACCGCGTTTCGCCAAAGTGTCGAAGCCATGATTCCGGCACTGCGCCGGTACGCGCGCGCACTGGCGCGCGATGCCGATATCGC
>NZ_JBEKXH010000706.1:0-2630 GCF_049512235.1 Bradyrhizobium sp. | reverse complement strand
CTTGTTGCCACCGTCGCCTTCGGATTAAGGTTTTGTCGAGCCCGGTTGGGCCAACGAGCCTCCGAAGACTTGACGCCAGCTGTGGGCGTCAGGACCACACGATTTCACCGTCCGCTTCAGCGCCGTTCGTCTTGCGTAGCATTCATCAGCTCACAGGCGACCTCAATGTACATCCTGCCCTGCCATGTCATAGCCACGCCCGACGCTGCCGCGTCCACCGCATCTCATCCCGCGTGTCTGACGATCGCGATACGCCCCTCATCTGGGATAAGACGAAACGGTTAATAAACTGATTCGAACATAAAGTAAACAGTAATATTTTTTACATTGGGGCTTGACAGCCCAAATCACACCAAATCTTGCCTCATCGCCGCGATGACGACCGGGTTTTCGCGCGGTGCCGCCGTTTCACTCAAGCGGTCATCGCCCGGCTCGACCGGGACCCGGCAGTCCAGAGCCCGATCAGCCCCAAAATACAAATCCAACCCGTCTCATGCTTCAACAATTCCCGCATCAGCGCCAAAGGCAAAGGCGAATGAGATGCTCGACATCGGCGCGCGAGCTCGACGCCACGCGGCCTCGGCCGTCGTTTGCCCTCACTCCGGGCGCCAGCCGGCGGGGTGCGCGTTGACGTAGATCGCGTACAGCGAGGTCTGCGCGGTGATGTAGAGACGGTTGCGATGGCGGCCGCCGAAGCAGAGATTGGCGACCAGTTCCGGCACCGGAATGCGCCCGATCATCGTTCCGTCGGGGGCGAAGACACGAACCGAATCCGCACTCGACGCCCAGATATTGCCGGCCGTATCGACGCGGAAGCCGTCGAACAGGCCCGCCTCGCTCACGGCGAACACGCCCTCGCGCCCAAGCGACTGGCCATCCGCGCCGACATGATAGGCGTGGATGGCGCGCGGCGTTCCGGCGACGTGGGTCTCACCGGTGTCGGCGACATAGAGTTTCCGCTCGTCCGGCGAGAAGGCAAGGCCGTTGGGGCGCACCAGATCGGTCACCACCGCCTCGACCGCGCCGGAGGCCGGATCGAGCCGGTAGACATTCGCGGCGCCGATCTCGGAAGCTGCGAACGCGCCCTCGTAATAGCCGTCGATGCCGTAGGTCGGATCGGAGAACCAGAGCGACCCGTCGGACTTCACCACGACGTCGTTCGGCGAATTGAGCCGCTTGCCCTGGTAATGCGTCGCCAGCGCGCACCAGAGTCCGTCGGCACCCAGCCGCGAGATCCGCCGCCCGCCATGTTCGCAAGCGATGACGCGGCCCTCGCGATCGAGCGTATGGCCGTTATGATGGCCGCAGGGGCTCGCGAACACGCTGACATGACCGTCGTCCTCGACCAGGCGCAGCACGCGATCGTTCGGAATGTCCGACCACAGCAGATGCCGCGCGGCCGGCACATAGACCGGACCCTCCGCCCAGCGGCAGCCCGTCCACAGCCGCTCCAGCTTGGCGTGAGCGATGATCAGCCGGGAAAAGCGCTCGTCGAGGATCACATAGTCTGACATCGGCGAAAGATCCGGCGCGTGCGTCGCTCCGGTATCGATACCATGACCCGAAGCCAAATCGCAACGCGGATCGGAGGAACGGCCACGGCTGACGCATCTTCAGAATGAGGTCAGAGAGCTTGGATACGACAAGTTTCACGGAATCGCTCAACTAGCCCGCAACACGAAGACGCAAGCCCGCGCGCTTCTGCAAATACGCGATCACGCTGAACAGGTTCTTTGCCTGCGGATTGCCGCTCGGTCCGAACATGCGGATGAGGCTCTTGGGCGGTGAGTCGATTTCCGCGCCAAGCTTCTCAAAACCCACTGTCGCCTTGATGTAGTCGCGCAGGATTGTCTTGCCAACATCGACATCGCCGCTCAGAAACGCATCAACCGCTTCACGCAGAAGTGCCTCGGCAAATTTCTTGTCGCTCCTGACATGGCCTTGCACCAGTTCCTTGAAGCTCTTTGTTCTTGCCATCTCCCGTCTCCTTCAGCGCCGTCCGCGCTTGCTTTGTTTATAGTCCTGCCAATAGGTGTGTGCCGTAGCGATATCCCGCTGCTGGCGCTTCTTCGTGCCACCCGTAGCAGGATCACCACCGCTTCACCGTCACGCCCAAACTAGACGCGGTAACCTGGCCCAAAATCGATCTTATATTCGAGCACGCCTTCACCAATCGACTTCACATTGGAGAAGCTGCCTTGCTCCAACCGGGCGATAAGCCCGCGTCGCCTTGGCTCGCGCAACCGCCTCCAAGTCCGCAAACCAGTCGGCAAAGGGCTCCTGGCCGTCGGAGGCGACGTAGTAGCGGATTTCAGACATTGCCGTAGGGTAACACAAGTGTTACCATGTTTCAAGAGGTCCATAGACCGTAAGGCGGGTCGGAGCTGAAGCCGTAACTCGCCACTTCAGTGAATGTGGGCCACGATTGGCGAGTTAGGTGAATATCCCGGTAGTGAGCGTAGCCCGGATGAGCGAAGCGACATCCGGGACCTTCGCATTTACGACGGCCCCAGGTCCGAGCAAATTCAATCCGTCTCGATCGGCAGCGTGGGATCCCTGGCCCACTCTCCCATCGAGCCATCGTAAAGGCTCAGTTTGTCGTAGCCGTGCTGATGCAGCAGAAACAGATC
>NZ_JBEKXH010000705.1:0-2648 GCF_049512235.1 Bradyrhizobium sp. | reverse complement strand
ACAAGGTGATCTCGATCGATCCGCAGCGCGCGGATGCCTGGAACAACCGAGGCATTGCACTGCAAGAACTCGGGCGCTTCACGGATGCGATCGCGAGCTTCGACAGGGTCATCGCGCTGAGGCCCAGTCCCAAGGCCTTCGTCAATCGCGGCGGCGCGTTCCAGTTGTCGAGGCAGCCGGACCAGGCCTTCGCCGACTTCGATGCTGCGCTGGCGCTTGCGCCAGACGACGAGGCCGCCCTCTCGAATCGGATTTTCACCCTGGATTTCATGGCGGATACAGACTTCCCGCAGCATCAGGCGGCGCGATCGGAGTGGTGGCGCCTGATCGGATCAAAGATTGCCGAGCAGTACCCGCCGCAGCACGACAACGATCGCGATGCCACCAGACGGCTCGTGTTGGGCTATGTTTCCGCCGACTTCAAAGAACACTCGGCCGCGTTATCATTTCGGCCCGTGCTGGAGAATCACGACAAGACACAATTCGAGATCATTTGTTATTCCGGCACTCCTACCGAGGACGCCTTTACGGAATCCTTCCGAAAAGCGGCCTCTCACTGGAGAGACGTTTCGGAATGGTCCGATGACCGGCTGGCGGATTGCATCCGGGCCGACAAGGTCGACATTTTGATCGACCTGTCTGGACACACGGAAGGTAATCGGCTTCGGACCTTTGCCCGCAAACCTGCTCCGATCCAGGTGACTGCGTGGGGACATGGGACTGGCACCGGCCTGCCGACGATCGATTACGTGTTCTCCGATTCCACTGCTATTCCCGCCGAGGTTCGGCACCTTTTCGCGGAACGGATCTGTGATCTGCCCTGCCTGATGATCGTCGAGCCGCCGCCAGCCGAGCTGCGATCCGCAGTGCCACCCATGACACCAAATGGCTATGTGACCTATGGCGTCCTCAACAGGATCAGCAAGATCTCCGATGCCGCCATCGCCGTCTGGGCGCGGATTCTGCGCTCCGACGTCACTTCGCGTTTGCTGATCAAGGATAAATCGACGGACGATGCCTCGGTCCGGCGCCTGCTGCTTGAAAGATTTGCTGGTCACGGAATAGCGCCGGAGCGGATGTCGTTCGAGGCATCAACCTCCCGAGAGGCTCATTTGGCGGCTCACCAACGGGTGGACATCTGTCTCGATCCATTTCCACAAGGCGGGGGAGTAACCACCTGGGAGGCGTTGTATATGGGGGTGCCGGTGGTGGCGAAGCTCGGCAACGGGGTGTCCGCCAGAGTAGCCGGAGCTATCCTGTCGGCGATCGGTCTGACAGACTGGGTTGCCACCGACGACGATCAATATGTTGACATCGCGCTGCGATCGACCCCGGACCTGCTGCGGATGCTTCGTCGCGAGCTTCCCGATCGGATCGACGCGCGCTGCGGTCCGGCCGCCTACACGCGAGCCGTTGAAGAGGCCTACCAGGCCATGTGGAAGGAGCGCTGCGGCGAATTGCAACGCGGGCGGCGTGATAAAGACACCGAAGCCACATGTTCTTGCTTGCCATAACCGCGCTGCGCTGACCTGCGTGCCGGATCCGGTACATCGTTCGACCAGAACTATGGTTAACAGTCTTTTAACGCGTCTCGTTGAGGCTTCGGTGTGCTGTCACGGCATCCCGCTGCCAGCAGAAACGGCTTGTCTGGCGACGGCGCCGATGCCGCACGAGGAGACAGGCAGATGAGCTTAGCCAAGCAGGCCCTTGCAAGTCCGCCCCTGACATCTTCCAAGACCCCCTATGTCGATGTCTTGTTCATGCAGGCACGGATATTGCAGCGGGACGGTCAGTTGGCCGCCGCCCAGGCCACTTACAAGAAGGTCCTGAAAAGGCGTCCGAATCATTTCGATGCCTGGCATCTGCTCGGCGTATGCGAATTGCTGAGCCGCGATTACGAGGAGGCGGCGCGCTCCCTGAAGCGAGCTGTCTTGCTCGATCCCGAATCTGTTGCGGCTCGTTCCGACCTGGGCGTCTCGCTGAAGGCGTTGCAACGGTACGATGAGGCATTGGCCTGCTTCGACTGCGTGATCGATCTGGACTCCGACTTTACCAATGGGCACTACAACCGGGGTAGCCTGCTATTGGGTATGAGGCGTTTCGACGAGGCGCTCAAGAGCCTCGACAATGCGATCGCGATCGATCCGCATCATGCCAATGCGTTGATCAACCGCGCTGCGGTTCTGATCAACCTCGGCAAATTCGCCGACGCGATCGTAAGTTGTGATAGGGCCATAGCGATGGACCCCGCATGCTGCGACGCCTTCCTCAAGCGCGGCCTGGCGGCATTACATTTGAAGCGGACAAGGGAAGCAGAGGCGGACTTCCAGCATGCGCTTGCGCTCCGGCCGGATCGCGCGGATGTCTTAGCGCTGCTAGGTGGATGTCTTGAACTGAAGGGCGATGGCGAAGCTGCCTTGGCGTGCTTCGATCGCGCGCTCGCGATCGAGCCGGATCTGGAGATGGCGCTATCGGGCAGGATTTTCACCCTGGATTTTTCGCAATCGTGCGACTTTGCCGCGCATCAGGCGGCGCGATGCGAGTGGTGGCGCCGAATTGGTGCAAAGATCGCGGCCGAACGACCTTTGTTATACGACAACGACTTCAGTCCGGACAGACGGATCGTCGTGGGTTACGTGTCAGCCGAT
>NZ_JBEKXH010000704.1:0-2652 GCF_049512235.1 Bradyrhizobium sp. | reverse complement strand
CTAGCCTGGATTTCCACGGACCGGAATTCGCCTAACATTCCGCGGCGAGTAGCCGAAACGTGGCGCCGCTTCCGCTGACGTCAGGCCTTCCAGGTAGAAGGCCTGCAAGGCATCATACTGGCGCTGGCGAGGGGTCGCCGGTTCGGCGAAAAACGCCGGCAATTAGTTATGTCATATGGTACGCTGATCGGCACCTGTGCGCGGTGTCACATACAAGATCTGGCGTCAAGCAACGATTGCCGCACAGATCTTGCGCACGCACAAAAATCCTTATAGTATGCCGTTTAGTTCACTGTTGGTCGCGACGGCGTGCTGGATCACGTGTTGTGGAGATCATGCAAGTTACATCGCGCAACCTAACCCATCAGTGCACCATATATGATAACAAATGGACTCAAAATCCTGAGTCGAATGAATCACTTAGCCCTTGCCGGCGTTAGCCGAATTCCTTTCCGTGGAAATCCAGGCTAGCCAAAATGCTCGACCAGCAATTCGGTAAGAACCCGAACCTTTCGCGCCGGATGCGCGCCCGGCGGCCGCACAACGAAGATCCCCCCTCGGTAAGCGGGAACCGGGTCATCACAGGGACGAGCGCGCCGGAGGCGACGTAATGATCGGTAAGGAAGTCAGGCAGCTGCGCGATGCCGAGCCCGGCGACAGCCGCCGCGGCAAGCGCTGTACCGTTGTCGGCTTTGAAGCGCCCACGCGGATTGACGCCGATTGTCTTGCCGCCATCGACAAAATGCCAGGTCTCTGTTCCAAGCATGAGTGCCTCGTGGGAGAGGAGCTCGTCGGGTGTTTCGGGCGCGCCGTTCGCCCTGATGTAGTCGGGACTGGCGACGAGCTTGCCGAATACGGGGCCCACGCGGCGGGCGATCAAATTTGAATCGGCGAGGTATCCGATGCGCACGGCAGCGTCGAATCCTTCAGCGATTATGTCGATGAAACGATCGCTGTAGGATGTGTGGACCCCAAGGAGTGGATGCCTCTTGGCGAGTTCGGCGAGGACTGGAGCGAGGTGTGTTGGGCCGAATGAGAGCGGGGCCGCTATACGCAAACGCCCCCGTAGGTCACCAGCCGGCAGGATCGTTTCACGGGCGATCTCGAACTCTGCACAGATCCTGGCGGCATGCTCGCGGAAGGCGACGCCCGATTCCGTCAGCGCGGCGCCGCGAGTGGTGCGCGCAAGGAGTTGAATACCTAGTTCGCTCTCGAGGCGGAATAGCCTGCGGCTCACGATCGACTTTGACAGGCCGAGCCGGCGGGCTGCCGGCGATACGCCTCCCGCGTCGGCGACCTCAACAAAGGTCTGAATATCCTCAAGATCGAGCATTGTGTTCCGCTTTCCGCGACAGCGATGTCCGGATGGGATGCTAACTCAATCAGCACATGGAGCACTTCAGCGTGGGCGGGATCGAGCACGACCGCATCGGTCCATCGATCAGGCGTAGGCTGATCACGTCACCCGCAACTGTTCCTGATGCGCCGTCGCCAATTCGTGCATGCTGTTGAATTTGAAGTCGAGGTGCGGCATCTCGCCCGGATTCAGGGTGGCGCCAAAACCCTTTTGGGCGTGTCGCCGGTAGATCCAACAGGACTTCAGCCCGTGAGCGCTTGCCGGCTTGTGATCGTGGAAGATGCTTTCGGCGGTATGCAGGATCTTCTCCTTGTTCACGCCAATTCCTTCCAGCTTCTCGATCATGTAGTCGAAATTGCGGGCTGACGGCTTGTACGATCCGATGTCTTCCGCGGTGTAGATCGCATCGAACTCCACCTGCAGTCTGCGATTGCTCGCCTCGAAGCTTTCGTTGTCCACGTTGGAAAGGATGATGAGTTTGAAATACTTCTTCAGGTACTGCAGCGCTGCCGGAGAATCCTCGAATGCCGGCCAGTTCCCGACCGATCGGCCGTATTCGACGCAATCCTCGTGAGTCGCGTGGACACCCCACTCCTCGGCGAGGCGCTTGTAGACGATCGGCAACAAGTCCCGATACCGCTTCGCCGGCGTGTAATGCTGCTGGCTCGACTCGTGGCGCGCATGCGCCTCGAGAATCTGGTCGCGGTCAAGCGGCCGCTGCACCCGACCGGTGAGGCCCCTCAGGGCCTCGACCATCCCGCTCTCCCAATCGATCAGGGTGCCGTAGCAATCGAAGGTGAGTGCATCGAAATCCGTAAGCAACATGTCGATTTCTCCCCGTTTATAGCCACCTGCGCCAGGCAGACGGCAAATATGCGGGCTGGAAAGTGAAGTAGCTGGGCCTCATCACGAGGAAGCCGCTTCCGTGGAAGGGGGCTAGCCTCTGACACGTCCTCGTGACCAGCGAGCGCGCGCACGCACGCACGCACGCAGCCTGCCATGTTCTTGCTTTGGACGACACCGGATTCTTCTTGACCTTCCGGCGCGCGGACGGCAACTCGCCGGTGGTAATGACCACCAGCGAGAGCTGCCGTGAGCGATTGGTTCAGGCGGCGCGCGGTCAGGCCGCCTTTTTGGATTTCGCCACATGGCTGGCGATCGCATCCATCAGCGCCGGCGACAGGCAGTCATAGGGCTCGAGCCCCAACTCCTTGAGGCGAGCCCTGATCGCGGCCATCTCGGCGGCGTCGACGCCGGATTCGATCACCGAGGACACAAACGCCGCAAATCCCGGC
>NZ_JBEKXH010000703.1:0-2660 GCF_049512235.1 Bradyrhizobium sp. | reverse complement strand
TGGTGTAAATGCAAGCGCGCAAGCCCGACAAGTCGTATTCGCGGCGACGCGGATGATCGAGAATTGCCTGATACATCAGTGACAGGCCGACAAACACGGTCAGCTTGTCGCGCACGATCGCTTCCATGCACACCACCGGGTCAAAGCCGCGCATCAGCGCCATCCGGCCGCCGACCGACAGGTAGCTCAGCAACAGCACATGGCCGGCGCAGTGGAACAACGGAAACTGCCCGGTGATGCCGTCGTTGCGGTCGAGGTGCATTTCGATGGCATTGCTCATGACCGCCATCACCACCGCGAGATGACAATGCATCGCGCCTTTCGGGCGCGAGGTCGTCCCGCTGGTGTAGATGATCATCGCCAGATCGCGGTCGTCGATGTCGATCTCCGGTTCGATCTCGGAACGGCCTGTCAGCAGACCGTTGAAATTTTCCAGACCTGCCGCGGCGGCCGTGCCGGCCAGATCGACCGCGATCAGGTCGATGCCGCGCTTTTGCAGCGCCGCGCGCCGGTCCGGCTGGCCGTACAGATTGTCGTCGATCAGCGCGAAACGCACCTCCGCATGATCGAGGATATAGTCCATATCGGCAGGCCCGAGCATGGTGTTGACGGGCACCCAGACCAGGCCGGCGCGATGAATGCCGAACAGCGCTTTGACGAATTCGACCGAATTGTTGCAGATCGTCGAAATCTTGGCGCCGGGCTTGAGGCCGCGCGCGACCAGGTAATTGGCAAAGCGGTTGGCATCGCGCTCCAGTTCCGAAAATGTCACGCCTCGCTCGCCATCGGTAACGGCGATCCGATCCGGAAACCGCGCCGCTGCGCGCTTCAACAGATCGCCGATCGCCACCCGGCCGATCCGGCCGGGGCCGGGGACGCCGCCGGTTGCAGTAAGATTGGTCATGTTGCCTCCTCCCGCATTAGCCGCCCGCTTCACGCTTGAGGACAGTGCGTAGGGTGGGCAAAGGCGCCCTTTGCGCCGTGCCCACCATGTCGCATGCGAAAAGATGGTGGGCACGCCATCTCCCCGCGCTTTGGCGCGGTCCGTTGGCTTTGCCCACCCTACGACAACTACGACAACTGGTGACGCTCAATGCCTGATTCCGAAAATCTTTCTGGCTTCCGCGGGGCTTGCGATCTCGCGGCCGGCGCGGCGGGCGCAGGCGGCGATGGTTTCGATCAGCTGGCCGTTCGAGGTGACCTTGGCGCCGTCGGGTTGATAGAACGTGTCTTCCAACCCGGTGCGCAGATGACCGCCGAGCTCGGCGCAGCGCTGGTGCAGCGGCCAGATTTCCGCCCGGCCGATCGCGGTGACCTGAAAGTTGGCTGCCGGGAGTTTCAGCTTCAACAGGATCGGCAGCAGATCCTGATCGGCCGGCATGCCCGAAGCGACACCCATGACGAAATTATACTCCAGCGGGCCGGTGTACATGCCGGTCTGCCGGTACATCCCGACACAGCGCACGATACCGACATCGAAACACTCGAATTCCGGAATCGTGTCGGCCGCTTTCATGACGTCGAGATAGTCCTGCACCTTCTCGACCGAATTATCGAACATCATCGGCGGCCAGGCCCAGCTGTTGTCGCTCTTCACCTTGAGATAATTCAGCGAGCCGGCATTGCAGGCCGCCATCTCCGGCCTGGTCTCGCGCACGCAATCGAGCGCGCCCTTGTAATTCGGCCCCGAGGTCCCGGTGGTGTGATTGATGATGACATCGGGGCAGGCCTCGCGGATCGCCTGCTGGATCTCGCGGGAAACGGCCACCTCCCAAGACGGAAGATGTCCCTTGCCCGGCCCCTGCTGACGCAGATGGATATGCATCACGCTGGCGCCGGCGTCGAAGGCGGCCTTGGCCTCGCGGGCCATTTCCTCCGGCGTTACCGGGACGTGATGCTGTTTCGGATCGGTCAGCACGCCATTCAGCGCACAGGTGATGACAGCCTTGTCGCTCATGGTCTTGCCTCCCGGGAACCTTTTTGATTTTGCCGCCGCGCCTGCGAGCCCGCCGGCGGCGCATAAGGCAGCATACAGCAACCGCGGCAGATGTCACCGCGCAGGGCCGGGCCGTTCATGAGCGCCGCGCCACCTGCTGCTGCTCGCCGGCGAGGTTTTCCGCGGCAACGGCCCGCTTGAAACTCTCGCGCGCCTGCAGGCGCTGCCAGTAGGCCGAGACGTTGGGGCCGAAATCCTTCGCCAGCCCGATATTGTCGGCAAGCCACAGCGCGTAGCCGATGACGATATCGGCGGCGGTGAAGCGGCCGGCGACGAGCGTCTCCGCCTTTGCGGTCGCGGCCTCGACCGCGCGCAGCCGGCCCAGGAACCATTTGGCGTAATCGGCCGCGACCTGCGGACTGCGCCGCTCTTCCGGCTCGAGCCGGCTGTAGCGCAGCACCAGCGTTTGCGGGAATGTCAGCGTCGCATCGCTGAAATACATCCAGTTCAGGAACGCGCCATAGGCCGGTTCGTCGAGCCCGACCATAAGGGGCGTCGGCCCGTAGCGGGTGCCGAGATAGTGACAGATGCCCGAGGACTCCGTCATCCTTGTTTCGCCGTCGATCATCAGGGGAATGGTGCCGAGCGGATTGAGCGCGAGATATTCCTTGGCAAATATTCGCGGTGGGAACGGCAGCATTTTCAGCTCATAAGGCAGCCCCAT
>NZ_JBEKXH010000702.1:0-2668 GCF_049512235.1 Bradyrhizobium sp. | reverse complement strand
CGGTGCCGCTGCATCTCGAAACGCTGCCCGGCAAGCCCTGCGCCCAAGACCTGGAGGCTGTGCTTGCGACCCATTATGCGGACGCCACGTGGGTCAAGGTGATCAAGGCGGACGATCCATCGGCAAGGGCCGGGCGGCTCGATGCGCTGGCGCTCAACGACACCAATCTGCTTGAGTTGCGCGTCTTCGGCAATGCGAGGCATGGCCACGCCGTGCTGGTCGCGCGTCTCGACAATCTCGGCAAGGGCGCTTCGGGTGCAGCCGTGCAGAACATCGGCATCATGCTTGGCGTCGAGACCTGAGCTTCGCGCCGGCGCGGCTGTTTGGACGCGGGTGTGTTGTGCGCGCCGCCCATGGCGCCCGCGCTACCTCACTTTGACAGGCATGATCTCGGCGGAAAGCTGCACTTCGTTGCCAAGGTGATAGGCATAATAGGCCGGACGAGAGAGCCGCCGCAGCAACAGGAACAGGCGGAAGCGCAGACGCCGGAGCGGATTCATATGCCGGGCGGGCAGCAGGTTCTCGTGGGAAACGTGAACGATCCACTGCGAGGGATGCGGCGGCAGGTCGATCTCCCGATGCCGCGCCATGCTTTCGAGATAGCGTTCCACGTTCGGTTCTTCCATGAAGCCGAAACGCAGTTCGACACCGATGACGCTGCCGCGTTCCCTGTCGCGCGCAAAGACCGTGATGTGATAGCGGTTATCGTGCACGTAGGGCACCTTGGGGTGGGTCACCTCGACCAGGATCAGATTGCGCGGCAGCACGCCATAGCGCTCCAGCAGCAGCCCGACCAGCGCCGGCGCGCGATCGGTCGGGTGGCGCAGCGGGTTGGGCGCCATGATCAGCGCGTTGCGCTCGATAAAGCTGGTGCCGGCGCGATGCAGTCTGACCAGTTCGGCCATCGTCATGGTCGAGCGCGCGGCATAGGCCGCAAACGTCGCCTTGCGTCCCCAGCGCCATGTCGCCATGGTGAGGAAGGCCGCGACGCCGACCGAGAGCGGCACAAACCCGCCTTCGAGGAATTTGACCGAACTGGCGATCAGAAAGGCGCCGTTGAGCGCGGTCAAGGGCACCCAGACCAGCGTCGTCAGCGCCACGCCCCATTGCCAGTAGCGGCGCGCAATCGCGAACATGGCAAAGGACGTGATCAGCATCACGCCGGCAACGGCCAGACCATAGGCGGCCGCCAGCGCCGAAGATGAGCCGAAGCCGATCACCAGCCCGATGCAGCCGAGATATAATCCCCAATTGACGATCGGAATATAGATCTGGCCGGCGTGATGGCGATGGGTATGCAGGATGTCGAGACGGGGCAAAAGGCCGAGGCCGATCGCCTGCGAGACCAGTGAAAATGCGCCTGAGATCAGCGCCTGCGACGCCACGATCGTCGCCATGGTCGCCAGCACGACAAGCGGCAGCAACAGCGGCGCCGGCGCCAGGCTGTAGAACAGTTTGCCGCCCGCGATCTCGGCGCCGCCGAGCAGATAGGCGCCCTGGCCGAGATAATTCAGCAGCAGAGCCGGGAACACCACCGTGAACCAGCCGATCCGGATCGGGCGTGCGCCGAAATGGCCGAGGTCGGCATACATGGCCTCGCCGCCGGTGACGACCAGGATCAGAACGCTGAGGATCAGGATGGCCTCGCGAAATCCTGCCTGCAGCAGGAAGGCCGCGCCGTAAGCGGGATTGAACGCCATCAGGATCGCAGGCTCGCGCGCGATGGCGACCGCGCCGAGCGCGGCGATCACCACGAACCAGACCAGCAGGATCGGTCCGAAAACCACGCCGATGCGGGAAGCACCCTTGAACTGGATCGCGAACAACCCGGTCAAAAGGGTCACCGTAATCGGGATCACTGAGGCCGCGAAGGCGGGCGTGGCGACGTCGAGCCCCTCGACCGCCGACAGCACGCTGATCGCCGGCGTGATCATGCCGTCGCCCAGCAACAGGCCCGCGCCCAGCATCAGCGACCACAGCATCAGCTGGGTGCCCTGTTTCTTGTATCGGTGCAGCAGGCCGTAGAGCGCGAACACGCCGCCTTCGCCGTCGTTTTCCGCAGCCAGCACCAGAATGGCGTATTTGACCGCGACGATCAGAATGATGGTCCAGATCGCGAGCGAGATGGCGCCGAGGACATGATCGGGAGTCGGCGCAACGCCGGCGGGACCGAGAAAAATCTGGTCGATCGCATAGAGCGGCGAGGTGCCGATATCGCCGTAAACCACGCCGATGGCGCCGATCGTGAGCGCGGCAAGGCCGCCATGCGGGGCATGGCCGGGCGCCGCGCCGTCATGGACAATTGCGGGACGAACTTTCCGCTTCGGACCGGAATCGTTCATCGTACAGTGATCATTCGCATTTTTGCGTTTTTGGCGCAGCTTGGGCTGTGAGGTGTTGAGCTAAATCAAGCCGGGGAAGTAGTACAATCAAAGATTGTTAAAGTTAATTATACACGTTCAAGAGGGGGCCCATTCCAGTTCGCGGCGCTTGTTCTGGATTGTCCAGGCCGGCAGGTGCCGGTGATGCCAGTAGCCGGCAACCCCGATGTAGATATGGGCCTGGACCTTGTGGCCAGCCTCGTGGACGTCAGTCACCTTGCGGTCATAGGCGCGGCCCTCGCGTTCGAGACGGTCAAGCTGCTCCAGGGTGGCATCATCGACGTGAT
>NZ_JBEKXH010000701.1:0-2670 GCF_049512235.1 Bradyrhizobium sp. | reverse complement strand
CGAGACCACCCCGGAGCCGGCCTTCTCGACAACACCCACCAGTTCGTAGCCCGGCGTGAACGGCAGCGGTCCCTTGAAGTCGGGATAGCGGCCGCGCCGGATGAAAGTGTCGGTGAAACCGGTCCCGGCCGCGAGCACCTTGATGCGGACCTCGCCGGGGCCCGGCTCGGGGATGACAGCCTCTTCCGCCAGTTCCAGGACCTCGGGGCCACCGAAGCGGGATATGCGAATATGTTGCCACGACATGGGAGCCCCTTGGTTGGCGAGATCAAATCAGCGGCCGGCGCTGCCTGCGAATGTCTACTGCCGATTTGGGTCTTCGTCATCGCCGAAGGAAATCGCAAGCATATGGGCGTCGGGTTGCGCACCATCTGCGATGGCTTCGAATGTGGCCGCCCGCCGTCGGCTTGCCCAAATCGATGATAGTCGTGCGTGCATGTATGCCAGAGTCCTCAACTGAAACCGCAAGCCGTTGCGCGGCGTGCGTGTCCGGGCTAGCCTGACGCTCAGCCGGTGTCCTCGACGGATGCGCTACTGCGCTGATACATGCGCGCCGCGGATCGGGTCTTACGCCGGCCATCGCCGAAGGGAGATCTCGCGTGTTGGCTGTCCCTATCGATCGTCGCTTCCTGCTGAAATCCGCCGCCGCATTCGCAGCGACATGGCCTTTTGGGCGGCCCGAACCCTCCCATGCGGCCGACGCCGAACTGATCGCCCGGCGCGTGCTGTTCGATAATCCCGATTACGGCAGCGTGACCGTCAGCCCGGACGGCTGGCACCTTTCCTGGCTGGCGCCGGTCGACGGCGTTCGCAACCTGTTCGTGGCGCGGATCGACGACATCGCCTCCGCGCGGGCCGTGACCCGCATCACCGATCGCAGCGTCGCCCCGTTCTATCGCTGGGCGCAAACCAACAGCCACATCATATTCTTCCAGGATCGCGACGGCGACGAGAACTGGCGCGCCTCCAGCGTCAATATCCGGAATAATGCCGTGGTCGCGCTTTCGCCAGCGCAGGGCGTAAAGTCGTTCCTGACGCAAATCGACCGCAAGTTTCAGACCGACGTCCTGCTGATGCACAATGGACGCGACAACCATTATTTCGATCTCTATCGCGTCAGCGTGCTGAACGGTTCGAGCGAACTGTTGTACGAAAACAGTGAGTATGCCGGACTCCTTGCCGACGGCGACTTTCAGCTGCGGCTCGGCATGCGGTTCGCGGCCGACGGCTCCGCCGAAGTGTTTCAGCGCCACGCCAGCGGCAGCTGGTCGCCGTTCATGACGATTCCGCTCGGCGATCTCGATGGTACGGACCTGCTCGAATTCAGCGCCGACGGCAAGACCCTGTACATGCTGGACTCGCGGGGGCGCGACAAGGCGGCGCTATATGCGATGGACATGGCGACGAAGAAAACCACACTGCTCGCGGCCGACGACGAGGCGGACATCGCGCAAGTCAGCTTCTTTGCCCGCCGGCCGCTGGCCGCACGCGCCGAGAAGGAACGCGCGCGCTGGCACGCAGTCGAGCCCTCCGCCTTGCAGGATCTCGCGGACCTCGGTGCCTACGGCGCCGGCGACATCACCTTCAGCGGCCGCAGTTACGGCGATCAGGTGCTGACCGCCCATTTTGAGCGCGACGCCGAGAGCGGCGAATTCGTGCTGCTCGACCGCGAGACCCGCCAGGTGCGCCCGCTGTTCAAGCAGCGCAAGGCGCTGGCCGGGCTGGCGCTGCGGCCGCTCGAGGCGGTGACGTTTGCCGCGCGCGACGGACTTCATCTCAACGGTTACCTCACTCGCCCGGGCGAGAGCCAGGGCACGCCGCCGCTGGTGCTGGTGATTCACGGCGGTCCCTACGCACGTGATTCCTGGGGGTTCAATGCTGTGCACCAGTGGCTGGCGAATCGCGGTTACGCGGTGCTCAGCGTGAACTACCGGGGCTCGACCGGTTATGGCAAATCGTTCGTCGCGGCAGCCGACCACGAATGGGGCGGGCGTATGCACGACGACCTGATCGACGCGGTCGACTGGGCGGTCGGACAAGGCATTGCCGACCCCAAGCGTATCGGTTTCTTCGGCGGCAGCTATGGCGGCTATTCGGCCCTGACGGCGGCAACGAAGACTCCGGAAGTATTTGCCTGTATCGTTGACCTCTTCGGCATTTCCAATCTCATCACCTTCATGGCGACGATCCCGCCTTATTGGCAGCCGTGGTTCAATGTCTGGAAGAACCGGCTGGGCAATCCGGACACCGAAGACGGACGCGCATTTCTCATGGAACGCTCGCCGCTCAACCATCTCGATCGGGCCACGCGGCCGATTTTGATCGCGCAGGGCTTGAAGGATGTCCGCGTGGTGGCAGCCGAATCCCAGCAGATGGTGGACGCATTGAAGAGCCGCAGCGCGCCGGTGACCTACATCACCTTCCGCGACGAAGGCCACGGCTTCGTGCGGCCGGTCAATCGGCTGGCGTTCTTCGCTGTAGCCGAAGCATTTCTCGCACAACATCTTGGCGGCCGCTGCCAGCCTTTCGAAGGCGATCTGTCGGGGTCGACGATGAAGGTCGAAGCCGGGGCTGAGTTGGTGCCGGGCCTCGCGGGCTAGCGCGCATCGCGACGATCGTCGCCCGGCGGGTTACCCTCTCGCCACTCAGTTGCAATACACGATGATCGAG
>NZ_JBEKXH010000700.1:0-2676 GCF_049512235.1 Bradyrhizobium sp. | reverse complement strand
CCGAAGTTCGAATCATATCGAAGCTTGCGATGCTGCGCTCCCTCTCCCGCACTTCGCGGGGGAGGGCTGGGGTGGGGGTGCCCGCCCGGAACAGGGTGCTGCTTGGCGGGCACCCCCACCCGCCACGCTCTATCGAGCGTGTCGACCTCCCCCGCAAGCGGGAGAGGTGCAGCGGCGCCCGCGGCAACAATGCGCTCCCTCTCCCCCACCTGCCCCCACCTGAGGCCAGCGCGAGGGGTGGCCTCTGGGGGGAGAGGGGAGAGCGGGCAGCGCAGCGCCCCTATTTCGCGGCGGCGCGGTCGAGCGCCAGGTTCAACGCCAAGACGTTGACGCGGGGCTCGCCAAGCAGTCCGGCAAGGCGGCCTGCGCTATTTTCCGTGACCAGCTGGCGGAGGCGATCTTCCGGCATATTGCGCGCCTTGGCGACGCGCGGCACCTGGAACAGGGCCGCCTCCGGCGAGATATCGGGATCGAGGCCGCTGCCGGAGGTGGTGACGAGATCGACCGGAACGGTGCCCGAGGGGTTCTCGGCTTTCAGCTTGTCGACGTCCTCCTTGACGCGGTCGTTGAGGGCCTTGCTGGTCGGGCCGAGGTTGGAGCCGCCCGAATTGGCCGCATTGTACGGTGCCGCAACGGTCTTGGTGGAGTCGGCCGGGTCCGGGGCCGTCGTCGCCGAGGGCCGGCCATGGAAGTATTTCTCGTCCTTGAATTCCTGGCCGATCAGCGCGGACCCGACCACCTTGCCGTCCCGTTCGATCAGGCTGCCCGCAGCCTGGTTCGGAAACAGCACGCCGGCAATCGCAGTCATGGCCAAGGGATAGCCGAGGCCCGTGATCAGCGTCAGCGCGAGAAGGATCAGGATGGCGGGGCGAATTTCTTTCAACATGGTGTATCTCCTTGACTCAGTGCGTAGGGTGGGCAAAGGCGCGCTTGCGCCGTGCCCACCATTTCAAATGCGAAACAAAGTGGTGGGCACGCCGTCGAGCCGCGCAATCGCGCCGCCCCCTGTTTTTTCCCACCCAGCCATAAACAACAATGTAAAATTCCACAGCTCGCAAAGGCGTCAGGCAAGGTGCAAGGCGGCGATGACGAGATCGATCGCCTTGATGCCGATGAACGGGATGATGATGCCGCCGAGGCCGTAGACCATCAGGTTACGGCGCAACAGCGCGCCGGCGCCGATGGCGCGATAGGCCACGCCCTTCAAGGCCAGCGGAATCAGCGCGATGATGATCAGGGCGTTGAAGATGATGGCCGACAGGATGGCGCTCTGCGGGCTCGCCAGATGCATGACGTTGAGCACCGCCAGTTGCGGATAGAAGGCGAGGAACATCGCCGGGATGATGGCGAAATACTTCGCGACGTCGTTGGCGATCGAGAACGTGGTCAGCGCGCCGCGGGTCATCAAGAGCTGTTTTCCAATTTCGACCACCTCGATCAGCTTGGTCGGATTGGAGTCGAGATCGACCATGTTGCCGGCCTCGCGCGCCGCCTGGGTGCCGGTGTTCATGGCGACGCCGACATCGGCCTGAGCGAGCGCCGGCGCGTCGTTGGTGCCGTCGCCGCACATGGCGACCAGCTTGCCCTTGGCCTGTTCGTCGCGGATCAGCTTCAGCTTGTCCTCGGGCGTCGCCTGCGCGAGGAAATCATCGACGCCGGCTTCCGCGGCAATCGCCGCCGCCGTCATCGGATTGTCGCCGGTGATCATCACGGTGCGGATACCCATGCGGCGCAATTCGGCGAAGCGCTCGCGGATGCCGCCCTTGACGATGTCCTTGAGCTGCACGACGCCGAGCAGGCGGCCGTCCTTGGCGACCGCGAGCGGCGTGCCGCCGGCCTTGGCGATTTCGTCGGAGATCGCCTGGATCTCACGCGCAATCTCGGAAATCGCCGCGGACTGAATCGCGCGAACGGTGTTTCCCGACGCCACCGCGCGGGGTGCTCCGGCATCGCCGACATAGTTCAGGATCGCATCGACCGCGCCCTTGCGGACCGACGAGCCGCCGACATCGACGCCGCTCATGCGGGTCTGCGCCGTAAAGGGAATGAAGGTTGCGCCCAGTTCGGCCATGTCGCGGCCGCGGATGCCGTATTTTTCCTTCGCCAGCACGACGATGGAACGTCCCTCGGGCGTCTCGTCGGCCAGCGATGCAAACTGCGCCGCATCCGCAAGCTCCTGTTCGGTGACGCCGCGCACCGGCCGAAACGTGGTCGCCTGCCGGTTGCCAAGCGTGATGGTGCCGGTCTTGTCGAGCAGCAGGGTATCGACGTCGCCGGCGGCCTCGACCGCGCGGCCCGACATCGCCAGCACGTTGAAGCGCACCAGCCGGTCCATGCCGGCGATGCCGATCGCCGAGAGCAGCGCGCCGATCGTCGTCGGGATTAGACAGACCAACAGCGACACGAGTATGACCACCGAGACCGAGGCGCCGGCGTAGTTCCCGAACGGGACCAGGGTCACGACAACGGGAATGAAGACGATCGTGAGGACCGCCAAGAGGATCGTCAGGGCTATCTCGTTCGGCGTCTTTTGACGATTGGCGCCCTCGACCAAGGTGATCATCCGGTCGATGAACGTCTGACCCCGCTCGGCAGTGATGCGCACGACGATCCGGTCCGAAAGGACCTTCGTGCCGCCGGTCACCGCGGAACGGTCGCCGCCGGACTCTCGAATAA
>NZ_JBEKXH010000699.1:0-2706 GCF_049512235.1 Bradyrhizobium sp. | reverse complement strand
CAGTGGTGGAGTCGAGCGATGATGCAATTGTGACCAAGACCCTGGACGGCGTCATCACCGGCTGGAATCCGGCCGCCGAGCGTCTCTTCGGCTTTTCCGCGCAGGAGGCGATCGGCAAGAGCATCGACATCATCGTTCCGGCCGAATTGCGCAATGAAGTCCGGTCGATCCTGGGCCGGATCAGCAGAGACGAAAAAATCGAGCACCACGATACGATACGCACCGGCAAGGATGGCCGCCGGATCGACGTTTCGCTCAGTATCTCTCCGGTCAAATCACCGACAGGAAAGATCGTCGGCGCCGCCAAGGTTGCTCGGGACATTACCGCAAGAAAAAGAGATCAAGAGGTACTCGCAACGCGGACCAGGGAGCTGCAGCGTTCAAACGCCGATCTGGAACAATTCGCGTATGTGGCCTCGCATGATGTGCAGGAGCCGTTGCGCATGGTTTCGATCTACACCCAGCTGCTTGCGGAACATTACGAAGGCAAGCTCGACGAAAAAGCTCGGAAATACATGGATTATTCGCTGGATGGTTCCCGGCGTATGCGGGAGCTGATCAAGGATCTGCTGGCTTATTCGCGCATCGACGCGGAGGCCAGGACACCCGGGCCGATCAGGTCCGAAATCGTGGTGAAGAACGTGCTCGAAGGCCTGAAAATCGCGATCGAGGAAAGTCACGCCGAGATTGCTTGCGGCAATCTGCCGTGGGTGCGCGCCGACAAGGCGCAACTCGCGCAGGTGTTTCAGAATCTTGTCGGGAATGCACTTAAGTTTCGCGGCGAGCGGCCGCCACATATTCGCATTGACGCCGCGCAAAGTAACGGCAGCTGGACATTTCGCGTCGAGGACAACGGGATCGGAATCGACAAAGTACATTCCGATCTGGTGTTCCAGGTGTTCCAGCGGCTGCACGGGCGCGACCGCTATGGCGGCAGCGGTATCGGACTTGCGATCACCAAGAAAATCGTCGAGCGGCACGGTGGTCGCATCTGGTTCGAGTCCGAACCGGACAAAGGTTCGGCGTTCTATTTTACAATGCCGGCCGCGGAGGGAGACTCCGAAAGGGACATCACCAGCTGCTACCATCTTGGTGCCAACAGCTACATCGTCAAGCCGGTGGAGTTGCATGCCTACCGGGCGGCCGTGCGCAAGCTGGAAGATTTCTGGCTCGGTACTGCCACATTGCCACAGCGGGACGGCCATTCGATGGCTACTCACGTTGGTTATGGACTTTAACCTCAATTACCCTTGACCAGCGGGCAGCCGCCCTTGTCGAGCGGCCGGAAGGCCTCATCGCCGGGCACGGTGGCGATCAGCTTGTAGAGATCCCACTCACCCTTGGACTCCTCGGGCTTCTTGACCTCGAACAGATACATGTCGTGGACCATGCGGCCGTCGATGCGGATCTTGCCGCCGTGAGCGAAGAAATCGTTGATCGGCATCGCCCGCATCTGCTCCATGACCTTCGGCGCCTCATCCGACCCGATCGCCTCGATCGCCTTCAGATAATGCATGGTTGCCGAATACAGTCCGGCCTGGATCATGGTGGGCATGTGACCAACCTTATCGAAGAAGCGCTTCGAAAAGGCGCGGGTCTCGTCGTTCATGTCCCAGTAGAAGGCGTCGGTGACGATCAGGCCCTGGGTCTCCTTGGCGCCGAGCGCGTGGGTGTCGGTGATTTCCATCAACAGCGCGATCATCTTCTGGCCGCCCTGGGTGATGCCGAATTCGGAAGCCTGCTTGAGCGCATTGGTGGTGTCGCCGCCGGCATTGGCGAGCGCCACCACCTTGGCTTTGGAGGCCTGTGCCTGCAGCAGGAACGAGGAGAAGTCGGACGAGTTCAGCGGGTGGCGAACGTCGCCGAGCACCTTGCCGCCGCTTTCCTTGACCACGTTGGCGGCGTCGCGTTCGAGCGCCATGCCGAAGGCGTAGTCGGCGGTGACAAAGAACCAGGTATCCTCGCCGCGCTTGACCATCGCCTTGCCGGCGACGTTGGAGAGCGCGTAGGTATCGTAGGTCCAGTGCACCGTGTTGGGCGAGCAGGCGACGCCGGTGATGTCGGAGCTGCCGCCGCCGGAATTGATATTGATCTTGTTCTTCTCGCGGGTCAGCGCGGAGATCGGCAGCGCCACCGAGGAGGTCGGGACATCGAAGATGGCATCGACCTTTTCGTTGTCATACCAGTTGCGCGCGATGCTGACGCCGACGTCGGGCTTGTTCTGATGGTCGGCGGACACCACCTCGACGGGCTTGCCCTTGACCTTGCCGCCGTAATCGGCAACCGCCATCTGCACCGCGGCCAGCGAGCCCTTGCCCGTCGCGTCGGCATAGAGGCTGGACATGTCCGTCAACACGCCGATCTTGACGACGTCGTCGGAGATCTGCGCCTTCGCCGCGCCGCCGGACGCGGCGAAAGCAAGCACGGCCGCGACCGCGGCTATTGATGACTTCATGGCTTCTCCTCTTGGACTTGTTCAATCTATGATGCGCCTGTCTTCTATCCGGCCGGGGATAGCAGGGAAAGCCCGAAGACGGTGGGGAATTCCCGCGCTATCATCAACCTCCGGGCTGGGGTTCCTTGGGGCACCGTCCACGAATAATTGCCTCGGTAAACGCGACGTGGAATGCCAGATGGTCTGGGTCGGTCCTTACCTCTCCCCGCCGCCTGCCAGATCGCCTTGGTCGTAAAGCAGCGAGGCGAGGT
>NZ_JBEKXH010000698.1:0-2713 GCF_049512235.1 Bradyrhizobium sp. | reverse complement strand
CGGTCTCGATCGCGGCAACCCGCGCTGCCGCGTCCGGGATGATGCGGACGATGAGGCGGACGAGATAGGGCTTGCCGGCGTCCCAATAATGGGGGTTTCGCTCGTAAAGAATATGGCTGCCGCGGACCCACTCCTTGAACACGAAGGGGCCGGTGCCGGTCGGGGCATTATTGGCGGGGTTGGCGTCGACCGGGCCGCCCTGTTCGTAGATGTGCTTGGGCACGATCGGCGACTCCGCTGCCGCAAACGCGCTGAGCAGGTAGGGTGCCGGTTTGGCGAGCACCAGGATGACGGTCAAGGGATCGGGCGTGCGCACCTCCGACACATTGGCGAAGGTGGAGCGCCCGCGCGGATGCACGGACTTCAGTGCGTCGATCGAGAAGGCAACGTCGGCTGAGGTGAAGTCCTTGCCGTCGTGCCACTTCACGCCGGGACGCAACTTGAAGACGTAGGAGAGGCCGTCTTCGGCGACGTCCCAGGAGACCGCGAGCTGCGGCTTGGGCGCGAGATTGAAATCATAAGTCAACAGGCCTTCCTGAACCTTGGCCGCCACGATGACCGTGTTGTAGGCGGTGTGCGCGACCGCCGAGATCGTCGGCGGCTCGGCAGAAAGCAGCAGCGAGAGCGTCCCGCCGCGGCGCGGTTCGGAGGCGTGCCCGAGACCCGCGCCCGCCGTCGCCGCGAGCGTGCCGGCCAGGCCCAAAAAATGACGGCGATTAAGCCTCAGAATGGAAGCGGACATTCGTTCTGCTCCGGAATTTAGAATGTTATTTAGTGTAGTGGTTCGATAGATTAAATGACCAAAGCATTGACGGACGAATGCGTCAATGTCTCGCTGCCTTGAGAGAAGGCGGAAGTGTGAATTCGGGCTTGCCTTTGTTGTAGCGGTGCCGTGGTCGGCGGAGAAGTGGGACAGAAGATGGCCCGAGAACTGAGGATTGGCATCATCGGCGGCGGGCCCGGTGGGCTGGCGCTGGCGCAGGGATTGAAGAAGGCCGGACTCCATCCGGTCGTCTTCGAGAAGAAGCGAGCGCGCTCGGACTACGTACAGGGATTCCGCCTTCGCGTTCGCGAGCGTGGGCTCGCCGCGCTGCGGGCGCTGCTGCCGGCGGCACTGTTTCAGGCCGTGTTGGACACCGCGGGCAGAGCGCCATCGGAAAGCCGCCGCTTCGACGAGTCGTTTTGGCCGCTCGACGGCCGCCGGGGTCCCGACCCCGCAGCGGATGATACGCTGATCGAACTCTCCTTGAGCCGTATCACGCTGCGCCAGGTCCTGCTGACCGGGCTCGACGATATCGTCGTCTATGGCAGTGCGTTCAGCCACTATACGGAGAACTCCGACGGTTCGGTCACGGCTCATTTCGACAATTGCGAGCCTGCTACGTTTGACGTGCTGGTCGGCGCCGATGGCGTCAATTCGCGCCTGCGCGTTCAGTTGTTGCCGACCGCGAAGATCATCGACACCGGCGCTCGCCGGTTCGCCGGGAAGGTGACGTTCGCCGAGGCCGAGCGAGCGGGTCTGGCACGCGTGCTGCAGGACTACAATGTGCACATCGAGCCGTCGGGCGGGCGTACCTTGATGGTCACCAGCCACCGGGTCGACCCGGCCAAATTCGCTGCGCACGGCCTGATCGGGCGCAACGACCCGACCCATGCCGGGCTTGCCGGACGTCACTTCGACAATACCGCCAGCTATGTCTGGTGGAACATCGCGTTCTGGCGGGACGAGATCGCCGGTGATGCGACGCTCGAAGCTCTCGACGGGCGCGGGCTGCTCGACCTGCTGTTGCGGCACAACGCGGACTGGCATCCCGAACTGCTGAAACTGATCGAGATCACCGATCCGTCGACCGTGGCGGCCTTGAAAGTTCGCTCATCGGTCCAGGTACCGCCATGGCCGACGCGACGCGTGACACTGCTGGGTGATGCCATCCACAGCATGACCTACTTCCGGGCGCTGGGCGCCAATTCGGCGATTTACGATGCGGGGCTCCTGGCGCCGGCGTTAGCGCGGGTCGCGGCCGGCGCCTCGCTGATCGAGACGCTCGCAACTTATGAGGCGGCCATGATCGCGCACGGATTCGCCGCGGTGACGGTCTCGCTGGCAGCAATGCAGCGAGCGCTCGGGGCAAGAGAAATTGCAGCCTGAATTTCACTCAAAGATCGGGAGACTGTTCGATGGCCAACCCCAGGATACCAAAAGCCTTCCAATCTGACTTAAAAACAAAAGCAAACTCTTCTGATCAAATGTTGCCTGTCGGGTTAGGCATCGTGACGATGCCGTCGGCTTTAGAACTATCATGATCGGGCCCGATCGGGAACCGGGAGCGGTCATGCGACTGACGCGGCGTCGCTTCCAGACTACGATGCTATCCGCCGCCGCGGTCGTGGTGTTCGCCGGCAGCAGCCGGGCGCTCGACGAGCAGCCCGTATCGGGGGGAACATTGAACTGGGTGTATTATCCCGATCCGTCGGCGATCATTGCGATCAATACGTCGTCGGGCACGGGGCAGACCATCGGCAGTAAGATCAATGAAGGGCTGTTGTCCTATGATTATGATCTCGCGCCCCGGCCGGTGCTCGCGACCTCGTGGAGCATCAGCGCCGACGGCAGGCGTTATGAATTTCGGCTGCGGCCCGGCGTGCGATGGAGCGATGGCCGGGACTTCACCTCGGCCGACGTCGCGTTCTCAATCCTGCGGCTGAAAGTCGC
>NZ_JBEKXH010000697.1:0-2717 GCF_049512235.1 Bradyrhizobium sp. | reverse complement strand
TTCGCGATCTACCAGCCCGCCTCCAGCGCCGTCGGCCTGTTCCAGATGACCGATGGGGCTTACGCCGAGGCCGCGCGGTTTTGCATCCGGGCGAACGCCGTCACTGATACCGGTTGCGGGTTCGGTCCTTACATTCGCGCGATCCCCAGCCATGCCATCGAACTCGCATCCGTGTATCTTGACCGCAATGTGGCCGCGGTTCTCGCCCGCGCGGACATGACCGCAAGCCCGCAGCAGAAGCAGGATGTCGCGGCCTTCATACATCTGTGCGGCGGAGGCCCCGCCACGGCTTTCGCCCGCCGCAAGTTTCAAATGCTGGCCGACGAACGCTGTGGCGATCACCTCGTCGCGGCCTATGTCTCAAGGGTCAACGCAATGAAGCGCCAGTTTCTTCGCGTTGCGGCTGATGGCGGGAATTAGAACGTAGGGCCTAGGCCGATGGGTTGAGCGCAGCGACATTCGCGCAACTCACTGTCGCCGGGACCAGAGAAGTCATGATCGGGCTGAGAGGGCAGAAATCATCGTGCTTAAGCCTCAGTCGAAAAGGCGAGCGCCCGTAGCCAAGAGGTCAATGTAAGCGCCCCAATCGCTCGGCACCGATGAATCCCTGGCTGGGGCGGGAGGATTCGAACCTCCGCTCGACTTGGCGCTAACATACTGAAAACACGTGCTGTTCACATGCCATTACTGAGGATGTGATACACTCTCGTGCTACACAGAGCAACCTGCCCACGCCCAGGATCATCGCCAGCAGGCTCGGAACCCGCGAAGCCACCTGGAATGGCGTGGAACGGAGCCGGCGGCTGGCTCATCTTAGCGACCGGACGCTCCGAACAGATAGCCCTTGCTTTCTTGCCCCAAGATGCGAAGTTTTAGGAGCCAGTCCCGATGAGCAACGTCAATATTGCCGGTCGGCCATACTGGCATTCAGGATCATCCGCGATGCGCAATGGATCGGTGAGAGGAAACCATCTCGCTAACGAAACATGAGCATCCTGGTGACTCGTCGCTTTTGATTGCTCGCCAATCTGCTTGATTAAGGTGCCAAAGAAACATCGCGCGCTTGCAAATTCCTCCCATTCGTAACTGCCGCTCACGACTTCGGAAAGCAGCTCCAAAATCAGAGTGCTGATGCCTTTGGGCTCATAGGAAGCCGCTATCACCGTTAGCTCTGATGACATTCGCGTGGGAACCGCAATTGCGGTGGATATCAGCACATTGACGTAGCGAATGTGGTCGCGTCGCCACTGGCGCCACATTTCGTCATTGTACGGGGGCTGAAGGTTCGCGGGTGGCATAGCATCGACGCGGAGTTGGTCCCGCTCGATAGCCGCGCCGAATCTTCTGAGAACATTTTCTAAGTCCGCGTTCGTGAGGGTGTCGTTCATTTCGGGTCTGTAGCTCCTACCGCATTCGTGCTCTTCAGCTCTTTGAGACTTTCGGCACCCTTTAGGACGTACTCCATCTGGTAAAAGACGGCCATAGGCAAAGATATTTCCATTTAACCTAACTCGCCTAAAGGCCTGGATAGACGTCGCTTGTGCCAAACCGACGCACAAGAGAATTCGCCGCGCCAGCCAAAAAAGCATGTATTCCGTGTGGGAAAGCCCAAGCCGTCATCGCCCTTGCACGCGGCAGCGAGATCGTGGAAGCGGAGGCCGGGGAAGGTGTTCTGCGGAGTTCGTCGGCAGTTGCGGCGGCCTGGCGTCCCTCGTCGGGTTCATCGGGACGCCGGCCTCTCGGCTTCAGGTAAATCGCAAGCTGCAGTCCGAACTTGGCGATCGCAACCAGCGGCGCGGTCGCGTTAGGTCTGGGGACTGACACTGCAGGCGGGATACCGGGTCTTGAACGAACTAGCGAAGAAGACTCAGGTCCTTTTCTTCATGCACCACGAACATCAGCTGAATGTTGCGCAAGAGGCATTCGGGAACGCGGTTCTCACTGTGATCTTCCGACCAACTTGGTCGGCGCCGAACCCGTTGCGCGAACACTCGGAGGGGGCGCGAGATGAAAGAAACGTTCTGGGTTCGGCGTCGCTGGATGCTGCTCAGTATCCAAAAGCTCTGCGCAACCGGCTACGCCGTGCTCAGAACGCAGCGATGGCAGATACCGCAGCCCGCGTTCGCGGGCCTATTCACAATGGCGCGCCATTCAGAATAAAACTACGAACTCATATGTAATTGAAGTTACTATATAATTTATTTCGATCGATCTGTTGGGAGCGCCATCTCATCTGCTACGCCCCCACTCCGATGAATAGGCGGCGCAAAACGCGCCCCCGGTTCTCTCACATCCGCCCAGCGTCCCTGAGGTCCGCGATCGTCCGCAATGCGATATCGCGCATCAATCCGATCTCCGTCGCATCCTGTCCGTCGACGAGCGCTTTTGCAACAATCGCGAGCTCGCGCCAGCATAGGTCGGCGTCCCGCTCGCGGGGCCGGGCTCTACTCCAACCGCTTTTGCGGGGGTCACCAAGCCCGCAGACCCCGGAAGCCGGGTCATTCGGTTACGATCCTTTGCACGAAGGCTAAACCGGCGCGATCGATCTAGTAATCGTCGTGAATGAAATCCTCAATCAGGATATTAGGATTGATCGCTCGAAATAGACGCGCTCGATGGCCGAGCGGGTGAAGGGCTCGCGGGTTCAAATAGACCGCCGAAGGTATGGCCTCCCGGCCTAGCTCATGAGTCTCCGGCCACGCATTTATGAATATGAT
>NZ_JBEKXH010000696.1:0-2732 GCF_049512235.1 Bradyrhizobium sp. | reverse complement strand
TTTTCCAGTTCCGGGGCTTGATCCTTCGAGACGATGCGCCGTCGCCAACGACGGGCTGTTCAGGGATCAGGTCTTAACCCTCATGGTGAGGAGCGCTGTTCGCGCGCGTCTCGAACCATGAGGCCACGGGATCTGTGATGGCGTCGTAGATGGGCGGATTGGCGATGGCGCAAATCCGCCCAGTTCTCAGCCGCCGCCTGCCCTGGGTTGCCAGTCCACCACGCCGTAGACGATGCCGAGCAGGATGCCGTATCCCATTTCAAATCCCGGGCAGGCGTGGATCGGATGCGGCGACAGGGTTCGATTGCCGCCGAACACCGGATGGACATCGGTGACGCCGGCACGGAGGTCTTCCTGCGTCGCCTTTACCAGGCTGAGAGTGATCTTGTCGCCGGCGCGGACCTGCACCGGATGGGTGGTGCCGAGCGTGTGGTCCTTGGCCGCCGTGCGCCACAGCGCGTCCGGCGTCGGCGCCATCTGCATGGCTTGCTGCATCGGCTGTTCGATCACGTCCTGGGCGCGAATGAATTCGTCGGCCTCCTTGCTGCCGTTGAGTTTGGCCTGCAGCACCATCAACGTCGCAGTCCTCTGCCAACTCTTGATGATGGTGACCAGATTGCCGTTGATGGTCGGCAGCGCGCCCATCATGGCGCCGACAATGGTTCGCGCCAGCAGGTCATCCTGTCCGGGACCTCCAGGGAATTCTGCGAAGAAGGCCTTGGCGAGGACGCCGACGGGCGGGTTTTCAGGCGCGCGCCGCGAAGCCACGTACTTGCCGACCGCCTCGCGCAGGATCTGACCGGTGCGCTGACCGATGAAGGTCAGCAGCGGATCCGGATCGGGGTGGAAGATATAGGCCGAAGGCGGCGTGTAATCGCCGGGGCAGCGCCCCGGCGGAACGAGGTTCGCAAGACCGAAGCCGCCGGCCTGCACGAATTCGCCATCCGGGATGTCGAACCAATGCTTGCACAGCGCCGCCAGCACGACGTCCGAAAGCTGCTGAATGTCGAAGGTGGCGGGACCGGGCAACGCCGCCAGCGCGGCACGCGTCTCCTTCAAAGCGAGATCGAAGGCCTCCCGCCGGGTGACGCGTCCGATCGCGGCGTTGGCGTTGGTCGACAGCTTTTCGTATTCCGGCCCCCAATCCATGCCGAGATAGATCGGGCCGATGCTTTGGGTCATGCGCGCCTGATAGCCCGCATTGGTGTAATTGCCTTCGCTGTTGATCAGAACCTGCATGAACAGATCTTTGCTGGTGACCAGAATGCCCTCCGGGGTGCGCCCAACGCCACCTTCCTGGTCTTGTGTCCAGGTCGCTACCGCCTTGGCATGCTTGTCGGAGAGGCGTTCGAGCATCATCCCCCACATCGTGCTCAGGCCCTGGGCGGTCGCTCTTGTCAATGCACCGAGCTTGTCGACCAGGCTCGGTTCAGCGGCATCTTGTGACATCGGTTTCTCCTGAGGTCGGATGTTCGTATTGTGGAATGGTCGTTGAAAAAGTCCTGAATCGAAAATCTTTTCATGCACAGGGATGCGAAATCTGTGCTTTCCAGCAATTGGCCCGCTATGCCGACCCCGTGATCTGGCCATGGCCGACCGTATTCCATCTTGCAAGCTGAGGTTGATCTTTGCAACGCAAATAGCGGGCGGGCGCCTGGCCGGGTCTCAAACTCGTTACGGCGCTCGCGGCGAGGATGGGTGCGCCAAGGCGGTCCGCAAACCCGTCATCGACTTGTCATGCGTGCGGGGCGTTGGTGCCGAGGCGCAAACGGAATTGACAGCCCAATCGTGCCGCATTAGTTGCATGGGATGGCAAGCAAAAGCACGATGCTCCGACGTTGCCGACCGGCACCCAACGCGCGGGAGCGCTGACGGCTGCGTGACGGCGGCCGGTTCGCTCGAAGCCGCGCCCGCAGAGCGCGGTTTTTTCATTTCACACCTTGATCTCGACCACGTTCAACCACCACCGGGAAGATGCACATGGCCGTCACCACCCTTGGCAAAACCCTTGGCAAAACCCTTGGCAAAACTCTTGGCAAAACTCTTGGCAAACAAGCCGGCCCGGCCGCCGACAGCACCCGGAACAAGCCGGCCATCTTCATCGATGGCGAGGCGGGCACCACCGGGATCGAAATCCGCGACCGGCTGGCCAGGATCGAAAGCGTCGACATCCGTGCCATTGCACCTGACAAGCGCAAGGACCCATCGGCGCGACGGGCCCTGATGGCGGAGGTCGATCTCGTCATTCTCTGCCTGCCGGACGAGGCCGCCAAAGAAGCCGTTGCGCTCGCCGACGAACTCGGCGCCGACGCCCCGCGCATTCTCGATGCTTCCTCGGCACACCGGGTCTGCGAAGGCTGGACGTTCGGGTTTCCCGAGATGGCTGCCGCGCAGGGCGATGCGATCGCGCGCTCGCGGCGGGTCTCGAACCCCGGATGCTATCCGACCGGCGGCATCGCGCTGCTTCGCCCGCTGGTCGAAGCCAAATTGATGCCCCCGGACTATCCGGTGACGGTCAACGCCGTATCCGGCTATTCAGGCGGCGGCAGGTCGATGATCGAGGCCTATGAGTCCGGCACGGCGCCGCCCTTCGAGCTTTACGGCCTCGGGCTGGAGCACAAGCATGTGCCGGAGCTGCAAAAATACAGCAAGCTCAGCCGCCGGCCGATCTTCGCGCCATCGATCGGCAACTTCCGGAAAGGCATGCTGGTCTCGGTGCCGCTGCATCTCGA
>NZ_JBEKXH010000695.1:0-2754 GCF_049512235.1 Bradyrhizobium sp. | reverse complement strand
CCGTACGCTTCAGCGCCGTCGTCTTGCTTACGAGGTATTCGCTCACGCTTGGCATACCGCCCCCCGCCCTGCGAACCGTCGCACGCCTGACGCTGCCGCGTCCACCGCATCTCATCCCGCGTTTCATGACGATCGCGAGCCGCCCCTCTTGGTGGGATGAGACGAAACAGCTTCTAGACTGATTCGAACAAAAAGGCAACAGAAATATTTTTTCATGTGGGTATTGACAACCTCGAAACATCCCACCAAGGGCGCGCCTGTCACGTCGGCGCGGCCTCATTGGCCAGTTCGAAGGACGAGAAAAAGGACGAGAAAAAAGTTGACACGTCGGGCAAATCACTGACAAATCGTCACCATCGCAGCCATCAGATGCCCGCGCCGGGACACCGGTCGCGGGTTTTTGTTTGCCGTCAACAAGCCTGCTCCGGACCAGCCAACCGGCCGGCGCCAAACCTGGAGGCTGAACTCATTTGCCGGCGGTCCTTGGCAGTGACCCATCCACCGTGACGCCCGGGCTTGTCCGATCCGAACGAAAAAAGGAACAGAAATATTTAACACCTGCACCTGCGGCGAGATGGACTGCTTCGTCGCAAGAGCTCCTCGCAGTGACTGGAGTTTTTTTACAATAGGGTCCCTCCGGAGAGTACCGCCATCGCAGGAGGTTTGTGAGCGCGTAGGATGGGTAGAGCGCCGCGAAACCCATCGCCTCGGCGGCATCGCGATGGGTAGCGTGATGGGTTTCGCGAAGGGCTCAACCCATCCTACGAGCTGAAGCCGCTTGCTGCGCTTGGGGGAGAGCACGTGAAGCCGTGATGCCATCAGCGTGATAGAGGAAGTGCCTTGTCTTCCCTTCGAAACGGTCCCGCACGACGGCTTCCGCGAATGCCGTCGGAAAATTGTCGGCCGCGTAAAGCACTCGGAATGCGCCTGAAGGGCTCGACAAGCGACTCGATCCGAAACCCGCGCTGGCAGGCGTCGAGCGACGCCGGCTCGGCAAGATGCGTGGCCAGTCGGCGATGCGGGCTTCGAAGACCCTCGCCCGTAGCTTGGATGTGACGATCTTCACGCGTAGTCAAACGCCCCATCCGCCGCACTTTTGACCAGCGAGAAATCACCATCGCGAAGCTTGTCGATCGGCGGTTTGCCGTCGGTCATGCGGTTGGAGGCCACCAGCCACTCCCAAGTCTCTTCGGGCGACGTGAACAGTGACGCAATGACATCGAGCCCCTCAATGGGCCTGCGCCGCTCGAACTGCCGAAGAGGGTAGAGGAAGTTGCGAAGACCTTTGCGCAACGCGATTACTTTGTTCGCCTTTCGCCAGTTATCGAGTGTCCCGCGCGAGATGCTCAGCCGCTCTACCAACTCTCCGGCCCCGACGAGGTCGCTCTCCAGCCAATCGGCCGATTCATCATCAACCGTGATTGCGTCGAGAAGCCTGCCTCCTTCCGCTGCTGAGACGACTGGGCCAATGCCGCTGCCCTGGAGAACTTTGCTGTCATGAGCAGCGAGGGACGCATTCGGCTTTCGCTCCCGGCCGCGTATCGCCTTCGCTGCGGCTGGAACCGCCACCTTCAAGACCTTAGCTAGCTCGAGCAAACCAGCCATATCCATTCGCTCGACTTTGCTCTCGATTGCCTTGGTCAAAGCGGCCCGGGCGGGATGTGCCTGCTTCGCCGTGCGCATGGGTCGTCCTCCGTAACTGGCTCGCCGGTGGGCAATATAGGCAAATTAGGCAGAATATGCAATGGCTAGTTCAAGGGACGGCTCCTTCGGCAGCCGTGTGAACTCACCCTTTCGTTGCAGACTACGGACTTGCCCCGGATCGGCCCACCCCTGCGGCTGTCGATGACGCCGAGGCGGCCTATCGTGGTGTCACAGGCGCCGGCTTCTGCAGAATCGCGATTGCCGGTGATTCCGTCGGTGGAGGGGCTCGCCCTCGTTACAGCGGCGAGGATGATCCTGGCCGCGCGTGAAGGCGCGACGCCGTCGCCGTGTCACCGGCGGCTTGAATTTCACCTAAAACAGCGGTTTGAAGTTGGTGTTGCGGCTGCCGGTGAGCGATCTTCCGCACCATTCCATCACCATCACTCGAACGGAGAAACCCCATGACGCGTATACTGTTCGTCGGCCAGAAGCCTGAAACGGTCGATTTCTCGGACCCCTCCTTGCCGCCGGGCTTCGATGCCAAAAAGATCAATGCCGGGATTGCGCTGGGGGTCTCGAAGATCGAGGAACGGGGTTGGCAAGGCGATACCTGCATGATCACGCCCGATGCAGCCGGAAGCGCCATGCTTGAAACAGCGCTGAAGGGCGCCGCCTACGACTGTGTGGTGATCGGCGGCGGCCTCAGGCTTCCCCCCAAAAGCCTGGCATTGTTCGAGACGGTGGTGAACATCATTCACAAGGCCGCGCCAAACGCGGCGATCGCCTTCAACACGCGTCCCGAAGACACTGCTGACGCGGCTGCGCGACAACTCAAGGCTGGCTGACCGGTATTCCCGATAGCTGCGAGGCCACGCCTGATCGGACAATTCGTCGAAGCCAGGAACACCGGGTTTGGACGTCGGAAGATCGTGCGGCGACATAGTTCCTTCGTCGACCGCCGGCGCCCGATCCGTTGTGGTGGCCGCCTCAGGCCAAAGCGTTCTTGACCGGGGCCTTCAGGAGATGGCGCGACGCGCCCCAGTCGTTGCATGAACCTTACGCCCAGAGGGCGTGGGGAATGCCGGATGCCCAGTGGCACCCGCAGCCTCG
>NZ_JBEKXH010000694.1:0-2756 GCF_049512235.1 Bradyrhizobium sp. | reverse complement strand
TACGGTGCGGCGGCGAGCTACCTGCCGGTGACCGAATTCCTCAAAGGCTACTTCCAGCTTTCGACATCCGATGACCCCCTGGCGATTCGCGAGAAGGTAACCAGCAAACTCCTCGCTCTCGATGACGCGTTGCTGTCGATGCTGCCGGCCCTGCTCACAATTCTCGGTCTGCCGCCCGACGATCTCCATTCCTCCTCCGGCTCGGACCCGCCGCAGCGCCGGCAACGTACATTGGATGCAGTCAAGCGCCTGCTGTTCCGCGAAAGCGAGGTACAACCGCTGCTGATCGTCCTGGAAGACCTGCATTCGATTGATCCGGAAACCCAGGTATTGATCGATGGCATTGTCGATGGCCTGCCTAGCGCACGGATCCTGCTGCTCGTCAACTTCAGGCCGGAATACCGACATGGCTGGGCCAGCAAGACCTACTACACCCAGGTGCGAATCGATCCGCTGGTACCGGACAGGGCTGGCGAATTGCTGAACACGCTGGTCGGCACCGACATCGGACTTGAGCCGCTCAAGCGCTTCCTGATCGAGAAGACCGGGGGCACTCCCTTCTTCCTCGAAGAAAGTGTGCGAGCGCTGGTAGAGACCGGCGTTCTTAGCGGCGAGCCGGCGGGCTACCGCGCAACAAAGTCGATTTCGGACCTCAAAATACCCGTGACCATCGAGGCGCTGCTCACCTCGCGCATCGACCGCCTTGCCCCGCTCGACAAGCGCTTGCTTCAGGCCGCTGCCGTGGTTGGCTATCAAGTGCCCCGCAACATCCTGCAGGCCGTCGGAGATTTGTCGCCGGAAGCGCTCCGGGACGGCCTGAAACGTTTGCAGGCAGCTGAATTCCTGTACGAAACCAACCTCTTCCCGGACATTGAATACACCTTCAAACATGCCCTGATCCACGATGCCGCCTATCAAATGCTATCGGCGGATCGGCGGCGAACGTTGCACGCCGCCGCGCTTGTCGCCGGCGAGCATTTGTATGTCGACAAGTTGTTCGAGAAGGCGGATTGGCTGGCCTTTCACGCCTTTCGGGCCCAGGCCTGGGGCCGCGCGGCGATCCATCTCCAAGCCGCTGCCGCGCTGGAAATTGCACGTGCGGCGAACCGGGTTGCAGTCCAGCATCTGGAGAACGCTTTGATCGCGATCGATCATTTGCCCGCGGGCGATCGCGCGACACGGGCCATCGATTTGCGGATTGCGCTGCGGCATGCGCTTACGCCGCTCGGACGGGTGCAACAAACGCTCGATTATCTCAGGGCGGCCGAGGTCCTTGCGATCGAACTCAACGACCGCTCGAGACTGGGGCGCGTGGTATCCTTTACCGCCAACTGCCTCGTCCTTCAGGCCCGCTACGCGGAGGCCCTGCAGACCGGCGAGCGCGCCTTGAACATCGCCCGCGAGCTTGGCGACCATCGCCTTGAGCTCGCAACCAACATGTACCTGGCCCGCGCCAGGCTGGCCCGGGGCGAATACCGGCTGGCGATCGGAACGCTGGAGGGTATTATCATGGATCTGGAATTCAAACCGTTCGACGACTTTCATGGGCTTCCGGTTCTCCCGGCGGCCTTTGCCCGAAGTCATCTCGCGGCAAGCCTCGCCGAAGCAGGCGCGTTCGAGGATGCGGCGGCGCATGCGGCTGAGGCCGCCCGTCGGGCAGACGCCATCGGGCAGCCGGATTCCATCATGTGGGCTTACTGGAGTATTGGGTCGGTCGCGCTCAGTCGGGGAGCTTCGGGAGAAGCCGTGGTCGTGTTCGACCGCCTGCTCGACGTCTGCAGAACGCACGATCTGGACGCCTACGCTTCCCGGATCATGGCTGCGCTGGGTCGCACCATGGCCCGAATCGGGCAGGTCAAAGAAGGGCTTTCGCTGCTGGAAAAGGCCGTCGTCCGCGACGCCTCCGCCGAACCGCAGCTTACCCGCTCGACCACACTTACCGCCTTGTCCGAGGCATTCCTGCTGGCCGGCGAGCTGGAAAAAGCGCTGACGGTGGCGACCGACGCGGTGCAACGGACCAGGGCGCGTGAGGAGCGCGGCGCTGAAGCGCATGCCTGCTGGCTCTTGGGCACCATCCACAGCGCTCGCGGCACCGACCTCGATTCCGCCGCTGCGATGTTCGAGACCGCCACAGCGCTTGCCACCGAACTGGGCCTGCTGCCGCTGTTGGCGCACTGTCATCTCGGGTCTGGCGATCTGGAGGAGCGGCGAGGTCTGCGGAAAGAGGCCAACGAACTGCGGGATCGTGGCCAGCGCATGCTGAACCAGCTCGGCATGAAGCGCTGGTTCAAAGCTTAAATGACAATGATGGATGGTTTTTGGGGTGCGCTATTTGGATTTGCGGCCTGAGGTCAATTTTACCTTCGGACCAACCCGGGGCCTCTGCTGGACCTGAATGTCAGGAATTTCAAGGCCACAGCGCCGAGCGGCCTCGCGGACTTCGAGGATCAAGTTCTGTGTCAACCGCTGATCGCCGACCAGGGAAACACTCAGCTGCATCGGCGAGTTGGGCTTTTTCCTAGTCACAGGATCGACCGTCAGAATGACCGATCATTTTTTCTTCTTACTCTTCTTCGGCACCATCAAATTTGGAGGCGTCGAATGCCCCTTCATTGTGACGCCCATGACACTCGTTCCAAAATGCCGCTTGAGGTCCAGAACGGCGTCATTCCATTTTTTGGCGTGTGTTCCCTTGAGCTCGCCGGCAAAGGTGAACACCACCATCTGATGATCGCCATGCTTCTGCGGCTTGATAT
>NZ_JBEKXH010000693.1:0-2765 GCF_049512235.1 Bradyrhizobium sp. | reverse complement strand
CGCTAATCGAGATTTCCAATCAAAAGGGTCGTAAACGTCGTGTCGTCACGCGCCGCATTCCGGTGCTACTCAAACGAACTGAACCAAACTGCTTCCGATACTACATCGGCGACCCTCAAAGAGCGTCGGACGAAGTGACTTGGTCACGCTTCCAAAGAATATTGAAAGAGGTTGAATATTCGAGAGAAGTTCGACCGTACAGCGTACAACTGCTCGATTCTGAAATTGCCGCGGTTATCGATCAAAAATGGACGAGGGTGCGATAGCGTTACGTTGACAGTGCACTAATTCAACAAGCGCTGAATACATAAACTCCGAAAGTCCTTTCACACAGGCAGCAGCCGGTTGGCCTGGACCTCGGCGAAGCACTTGGCGAACATCGCCTCGGTGTCCATCACCTCGGTGAAGCCGGCCTGCATCAGCTTGATGGTGGAAACAATCGCCGGCGGTCCGGGCTCGATGCGGCCATGGCCAATGGTGGTGTCGGCATATTCGAAGGGCAGGCCGACGAAGTCGGGCGGGCTGCCGAGCGTAGCCCGTGCCTCTCACGGATCGCTTGCCATTCCGCCTCGCGCGGGCGGATCTCGCGATGCTTCGCAGGCGGCTGAGATGCCCGGACGAGGATCGCGTTCACGGCGCTGCCGGTCATGGCTCCGCGCCCGCCGCCATACTCGCCCAGCACCCTCGCCATCAAAGTCGGCGAGGCGATCAACATCGCCGAAGCTCTGGGCCGTCACTTGGATGATAAGGCGCCCTGTCGTCCTTCGCTGGTCGGAATAACAGCTTGCAAAGGGCGATTACACATATTACAGATAATACAATTATTTCAGATGGAGCTACCCATGACCGACGCTGTGATGAAGCTGAAGGTCGAAGAACTCGATCGCGAGCAGGCCAGGAAGGGTGCGAGCTTCCTGGAACGCGCCTCCGTGCTCGAGCACGGCGGCCTGTACCTAACGAAGGCCGACGGCGAGAGGGTGATGGCCGAAATGCCGGCCTCGTTGCTGCGCGCGATGCAGAGCCTGCTGGCTGCCGTAGCAGAGGCCGGCACGGCGTTCGTTTTCAAGCCCGAGGACGAGGTCTCGCCCGAGCGGGCCGCCGAACTGCTCGGCGTTTCCAGGCCCATCGTCTATCAGCGCATGGATACGGGGAGGCTTCCATTCCGACAGGTCGGCACCCACCGACGGATACGCGCGGCCGATGTCGCGAAGCTTAAGCAGTTCGAGGACAGGCGGAGGTCCTTTGCGGCGGCCTTGTCGGTCGACACGGAAGATCTCGAAGAGAACTATGACCAAGCCGGTAAAAGCGCTTCTTGACGCCAACGTCCTGTACTCAAACCACTTGCGCAATCTGCTGCTGCAATTGGCGCAAAACGACGTGTTCGATGCACGATGGAGCGAACGCATCGAACAGGAATGGCTCGGCGCGATGGAGCCGCGGACGCGCGAGCGTATCGCGACCCGCACCATTCCCCTGATCAGGACGTGGTTTGCGGATGCACTCGTTGCCGGCTTCGACGCACAGTGCGTGATCGGAGTTACGAACTCAAAGGACAGGCACGTCGCTTCCGCCTCAGCGGCGATCGCGCCCTGCGTGCTGGTAACGAGCAACCTGAAGGACTTCGATTTCGCGGCGCTCGCCGCACTTGGCGTCAAGGTCCAATCGCCGGACGACTTTCTGGCAGACTTGTTCGATGCCAACCCAGCGCTGATGGAGGCGGTGACGCGGGAGGCCGCCGCCAACCTCACGCACAGCACGCCTTCGTGGGAAGAATATCTGACCGCACTGGCCGAGCGACACGGACTGCCGAAGTTCGTCGAGCGACTGCGGTCATGGCGCCCGAAAGACGTCGAGGGGCCGGCGGATCCCGACGGTCCCTGAGACGGACAGCGTGAGCGCGCACTCTCCACCGGTGGCCGCTCAGCTTCGCGATCCACAATCAGTGTGAAGTCTGATCCAAGGAGCCGTCCAACATTACGGTGACAGTGCATTCAATAAGCCTCGATACATGAACTCCGAAAGGCTTTTCACGCGGATGGCAGCAGCCGGTTGGCCTGGAACTCGGCGAAGCACTTGGCGAACGTCGCCTCGGTATCCATCACCTCGGTGAAGCCGGCCTGCATCAGCTTGATGGTGGAAACAATCGCCGGCGGTCCAGGCTCGTTGCGGCCATGGCCCATGGTGGTGTCGGCATATTCGAAGCACAGGCCGACGAAGTCGCGCAGGCTGCCCGAGCGCGGCCCGTGCCTCTCACGGATCGTTTGCCATTTCGCCTCGCGCGGGCGGATCTCGCGATCGAGCGAGAGCGGCAGGTGAGCGCCCGGCCGTAGGCCCAGCGACGCGGCGATGGCGGGCCAGATATTCTGCCGGACGAATACGTCGCCGTTAGGCGATGTCAGAGATCGCGTTGCGGGCGAGGGCCGCCTCGCCGGCCCAGGCGATGGCGCGCGCCAACAGGTCGGCATCGATCGCCTGGGCCACGCGCGGTGCGCCGCCGGGGAAGGGCAGGTCCAGCCCTGCCTCGCGTCGCAGCGCGGCTGAGATGCCAAGGGCGGGGTCACTTTCACAGCGCTGCCGGCGGAATAGCCCTGCGATCGGCACCGGCCGCAGGATCGAGCAGGTCCAGTCCTTGCTCCGTTGCAGGGCGCGGGATGGAACTCGTAGGATGGGTGGAGCGAAGCGATACCCATCTCTTCTGTTCGCCGATGGGGTTCGCGAGATGGGTTTCGCGAAGAGCTCAACCCATCCTACACCAACGAGGCTGC
>NZ_JBEKXH010000692.1:0-2791 GCF_049512235.1 Bradyrhizobium sp. | reverse complement strand
CTGGCCAGCCTCGGTCAGGCTGAGGTTGCGCGAAGTTCGATGCAGGAGCTGCGCGCGCAGATGTTCCTCGAGCGCGGCGATTTGCTTGCTGACGGCCGGCTGACCGATATTCGCCTCGCGCGCAACGGCGGAGAAACTGCCCGTCTCCACCACCCGAACGAACAAGCGCATCGCGTCAAGCCGATCCATCAGCATTCTCCCTTGGAATAGATGAGATGCCACGGCGCGGCCTTTCGCGCGAGCCCTTTCGGGTCGATCTGCGGACAAGCACCCCTCGAACCCGGTCAGGAATTCGCGCCATGACTGCTTCGTTCTCGCCGTTTCAGCTTGGACCCCATGCGCTGGCCCATCGCGTCGTGATGGCGCCGCTGACCCGGATGCGCACGGACCCAGGCGAAGTGCCGACGCCGCTGATGGCGACCTGCGGTAGCATCGCGAACCGCGCGCATTCTGCTGGAGATCACCGAAGCCGTCAGCGCGGTTTGGGGCTGCGGCGCGTTGGCGTCAGGCTCTCCCCGGCCGGCCAATATGGCTCGATGTCGGACAGCGATCCGGCCGCCACGCCAATTTTGTTAACTTCCAAACACCGGCTCGACTCCAGCCTCATCCATCTCTTGCTTCAGCTTTCGGAAATGCCGCGTCGTTCCCGCGCCAATCCGAACAGCGAAACGTACTCCCGCTGAAACCTCCCACTTCCACTGGCATGACGATGACCTGCGGACAGCGGTTGGTCGGATTGATGGTTGCGACAGTCGCCAGATGTCCGTGTTTGATCAGGGCCCGCGCTACGCGATTATCTTGATCGGCGTCCGAATCGCGGCGGCAGCATCAATTCGAGCCGGCCGCCGGCTTCGGTCTGGAATTCCCAGAACGCATAGAGCGTGTCGCTGAGCTTCTTGGCGCGCCGGCGCTCGAACGATGCGACTTCGATCGCGCCACCCCAGCGGTCAACCAGGTTTGCCCCGCTGAAATGCTCAAGGCCGGCCGCCTCGGCCGCCATCAGCATGGCAAAGAGGACAGCCGTGAGTTCGTCGGACGCAGAGAATCTGCGCGAGGTATATCGCATTACCTCTCATTTGCCGCAGGGAATGCGTCAACCTCGGTGCTGGTAAAGGTTTCTTGCTCGCCGCTCTCAACACGGGCGGGCGGCGTGACTTCCTCGCTCGGTGTCTTTGTCATCAGGTCACGGCTTTCTTCTTCGGCTTGGCTCGGGCCGGTTCTGCGACAAGCCGGATTCCCATGGCCCCGATGACCCGCAGGACGGTTGCGAACTCCGGGTTGCCATTCTCGCCGAGTGTCTTGTAAAGCCCTTCTCTGGTCACGCCAGCGGCCTTTGCGATCTCGCTCATACCCTGCGCGCGAGCGACGAGGTTGAGGGCGTCACGGACTTCGGCGGGATCACCATCGGCAAGAACGATGTTCAGATACTCCGCGCGTGCCTCCGGTGTGCGAAGGTGCTCGGCGGCGTCGAACTTCTTTAGTTTGCTGACTTTCATCCTTAGTCCTCCAATGTCTCTGCGATTTCCTTGGCCTTCCGAATGTCCTTACTCTGGGTCCGCTTGTCGCCGCCGCAGAGTAGGATGACGACGGACTTGCCGCGCCGGGTGTAGTAAACCCGGTATCCCGGCCCGTGGTCGATGCGAAGCTCGCTAACCGCGCCACCGACCGACTTAGCATCGCCGAAGTTTCCAGCGGCAACCCGGCTGATCCGGCGAACGATCTGCAAGCGGGCGCGCTGATCGCTCAGGGCAGCGAGCCAGTTGGTGAAATCAGGTGTTTCGCGAACATCGATCATGCAGTACCTGTAATCTATAGATTACAAGTACGCAAGCGGAAATGTAATCTATATATTACAAATTAGCAGCGGGCGCGAACACCTGCGGCTGCGGGGCGCTAGGTTGGGGTCGCGATAATAGCCCGCCGGCGAAACCCCGAGCACGTCATATAGAATCCTCACCGGATAGTCCGCACGGCGATCTTCGATGAAACGGAATCGATCGATGCGAGAGACGCGGCACGCTACGCAGCTCGTTTCATACTTCGACTTTCCCGCTTTCTCCCGGCTGCCCTCATAGAGTTCGAACGCTCGATGCGATGGCATGAATTAGTCGGTGGGGTTACGAGATCTGCGACGCCAAACTCGGTCGCCATTGGGGTAGAGCCGACATGGCGGGGCCTGCCGCCGGCCCGAGCGTGTGGCGACTGACCCATTGCAGACCTGGCTGTGGAGCAAGTGTGATTGCACCGCAGCTCGGCTTGCGACGGATCGGCGCTGCCATATAGTGGCAGCATGCACCCGTTCGAATAGACCCGTCTAAGGCACCAAAATGGCGTCCGCTGCCAAGACGCTTCGCGTCAGTTTTGTGCAATGTCGCGGCACGCCTTACGAAGTCGGCCGCGCTCAGGCTGATGCTTTTGCGCTCACACGCAAGGGTAAGGCGTTTCTCCGTAGGAAGGTGCGGCTGCCGTGGTGGTTCAACATTCGAACCGAGGAGGGCGCGTTCAAGGCTTACGCCCCCGCGCTATGGGAGGAGATCGGCGGGATCGCCGATGGGCTGAACATCCCGATGGAGCAAGCGGTCACGTATTTCGGAAACGACAGCTTGCGGATGCCGACCGGCGGTTGCTCGGCGGTCATCAGCGGTAGCGTGTATGGCCGCAACTATGACTTCCGGCCGCGAGGGTATGAGGCGCGCTTCGCCCTCGTGCAGGCGCGCGGCAGCTACGCCAGCATCGGCGGCAGCCATCAGTTGACCGGGCGGCTGGACGGCATGAACGAGCACGGGCTCAC
>NZ_JBEKXH010000691.1:0-2805 GCF_049512235.1 Bradyrhizobium sp. | reverse complement strand
GACCGCGGCATCGGACTACTATGACAGTTCAACCGGCTGGGCCACCTTCTCCAACCAAGCCATCATGGGGCTGTTGCAAAACATGCGGCTGACAAACGGCGATCCGATCCTGACCGCTGCGCTTGCCGCTGCCGTGCAGCAGGACTCCAATATGAGCGCGGTCGCCGCCGACATGCAGATCGCGCGGGATTACGAGACCTACACGCAAAATACCGAGGAAATAAATCTGCTGATGGCGCTCAACCCCGACAGCAGCTTCGCGACCGGCTGGCAGCTGACGCTATTGCGCGCGGAAGAACTCGGCATCAACCAGGTCGTGGAGGAGCCGGGCTGGACCGCCACCCTCGAGCCGGGCACCAAGGTGGTGGCGCCGAGCTGGTATGGCGTGGGCGGCTGGGCCGGATCGGCGTTCGGTTTTGTCAGTCAGGACCTGCTCGGTGCCATCAGCGGCGCCCCGACCGCCGACTTCAAGTTCCACGAGACCGTCCATGACAATAACGGCCTCTTGGTCGAGGAAATCTACTTCAACGACGACGGCACCGAGACGGTCTACGACTATTATCTCAATCAATCGATCACGCTCTCCAATGGCACCGTCCATGTCGTCGCCGGCGCCACCTATGCCATCACCGGCAGCAATGACACCATCACGGCCGGCTCGCGCTCCAATGTTACCGTGGTCGGCAATGATGATTCGGTCAGCGTCAGCGGCATCGGCGCGGCGGTCAAGTTCAACGGCACCGGCGAGAGGCTGTCGATGCGCGACGGGATGGTCTACCTCACCGCCGGCAGCAGCCTCGTCCTGAGCGGCATCGATGACGCGGTCGCCGGCGACGATGGCGTCACGCTGTCCTTGTCCGGCACCGGCGACGAGGTCGGGCTGACCGATAGCAGCATCGCGCTGGCGGCGTCGGCGCAGGCCACGCTGACCGGCGATGGCGATCAGATCAGCGCCGGCGGTTCGGCGACGCTGACGCTCAATGGCACGGGCGATACGACGACGGTCGGTGACGGCGCGACGGTGACCGTCAACGGTAACGGCGATGCCACCAACGGGGGCGACTCGGATGTTTGGGTAATCAACGGCAATCAAGATACGAGCACCGCTGGCAACGGCGCTGACATCACTATCACCGGCAACGGCGACAACACCACGGCGCTGGACGGTGCGACCATCACCATCAACGGCGACGGCAGTACCACGACCGCTGCCAGTGCCGCCAACATCCAGGTATTCGGTTCCAAAGACCTGACATCGGCGAGCTACGGCTCGACGATAGCCGTCACCGGCGACAACGACCAGATCACCGCCGGCGACAGCTCGATCGTCACCGTGACCGGCGCCAGCGCGACGGTGGCGGTGGGCAACGGCGTTCAGGTCACGCTGAACGGCTCGGGCGGCTCGGTTACCGCCGCCGCCAACGGTTCGATCAATCTGCAGGGCAATGCGACCACGATCCAGGCGGGCAACGCCGAGACGGTTACGATCGCGGGCGGCACCGATGCGGCAACAGAGGGAGACGATTCCTCGCTCTCCATCACCGGCAATAACGACACCGGCACGCTCGGCGACAACGCCACCGTCACCGTGAACGGCACAGGTGACAGCATCACCGCCGGCAGCAAGGCACAGGTCACGGTCACCGGCTCGGGCAATGGGGTCGCAGCCGGCAGCGGCGCGGTCATCCTCATCAAGGGCGACCAGAACAGTGCCCGCGCCGGCGATGGTTCCTCGATCGCCGCGACCGGTGCCAGCGAGATGCTCGCGGTCGGCAACAGCGCGAGCGTCAATCTGAACGGCTCCGGCGGCTCGATCACCGGCGGCAAGAGCGATAGCGTCACGATCTCAGGCAATAACGACAGCGCCACGCTCGGCGACAACGCCACCGCCACGGCGACCGGCAGCGGCGATAGCCTTACCGCTGGCCTCGAAGCCAATCTGACCGTTGACGGCAATGGCGCTAATATCGGCGCCGGCGATTACGCCACCATCGCGCTTACAGGCTCGAACGGCACGGTGTCGTCAGGCGCTTTTGCCAAGGTCACCATCACAGGTTCCTCCGATGCCGTCACGGTGGGATCGAGTTCTACCGTCGTGCTCGACGGCGCCTCGGATTCCCTGAGTTCGCAAGGCTCGGGCATCGCGCTCGATGTCAACGGCAGCGGCGCGATTGTCGGGCTCAACGGGAGCACGATCACGCTGGAGAATGGCGCTTCCGCTGCTGTGACCGGCACCGGCGATCTCATCACGCAAAAATCCAATACCGGCCTTGGCGTGACCGGTGCCGGCAGCGCCATCGATGTCACCGGCAGCGGCAACACCACCGCGGTCAGCGCCGGCACCATCACGGTCGAAGCCGGCGCCGGCACTACGCTTACCGGCAACAGCGATGCGGTGACGCTGCGGTCCAATGCTACGCTGACGATGAGCGGCACCCAGGATTCGGTCGATATCGCCGGCACCGGCGTGAACGCCACTGTCAGCAATGCCACTGTGACGTTTGCGAACGGCAGCAGCGGCACGCTGACCGGTTCTTCCGACAGCGTCAGCGTCGGCGGCAACGCCGCGGTCAACCTGGTCGGCAATCTCTCCAGCCTGTCTGTCACCGGCAGCGGCACCTCGATCGACGTCACCGGCATCAATGATTCGATCGCGATGAATCAGGGGACGCTGGCGCTTGGCGCCAACAGCACGGCCGCGATATCCGGCAATGCCAATGCCATCAGCGAGACTTCCGGCGACAGCGTCATCGCGTCCGGCAATCAGGACGCCGTCGCCATCGCCGGCACCGGCAATGTCATCGC
>NZ_JBEKXH010000690.1:0-2814 GCF_049512235.1 Bradyrhizobium sp. | reverse complement strand
ACCTTGCGATCGCCAAAAAGCTCGAGCAGCTCAGCGCGGAAGTCGAGGCATCAGACGACATCCGGGTCCTTGTGATCGAAGGCAAAGGCCGCGCGTTCTGCGCCGGCGGCGATCTGCGAACCATGGGCGCCGCCGCGGCTGCCGGCACCATCGCACCGCGGGGCGGAGAGCTGCTGCGGCATTACCACACTTTCGTCAGAACAATGCGGCGGATGCCGAAAATCGTGCTGACCAGCGTGCATGGCTCGGCGATCGGGTCCGGCCTGTCGCTCACCTTCATGGCGGACCTCTGCATCGCCGCGGCGGACGCCCGCTTTGCGCCGGGTTATGCCAAACTCGGCCTGTCGCCCGACGGCGGCGGCACCGTCGGAGTTGTCGCCAGCGTCGGCATGCGCCGCGCCCTGCAGATATTTCTCGCCGAGGACTGCTTTTCGGCAGAACAAGCCCATCAGTGGGGTCTCGTCGCCAGGGTCGTTCCAGCGATCGAACTGAAAGCCGCGACCCGCGAGCTGGCGCTGCGCCTTTCGAAAAACGCACCGGCGGCGCTGGCTTCGACCAAGGCCCTGATCTACCGCGCCCCGGCGACGCCGATCGAACAACAACTCGACGCCGAACGCGACGCCATCATCGCCTGCATGCACACCGGCGAATTCCGCGCCGCGGCGAAGCGGTACACGCAAAGATAGGACACCCGCGCTTCAATCCGGACAGATATACCCGGTGCCGGCCGGCGACTTGAAGCAGCCGACGGATTCCGGGATCACGTGCTTGGGCAGCCACAGCACCACGCTCGGGAAATAGATCGTGAACACGATCGTCACCAGGAACACCACATAGATCGGCAGCGCGGCGCGCAGCGCCTTGCCAAAGCTGACGCCGACGAATTTCGATGCCATCAGCAGCACCAGCCCATAGGGCGGCGTGATCAGCCCGAACGCCAATGTGGCGATCAGCACCACGCCCATATGGACGCCGTTGATGTCGCCGGCCTGGGTCAGTGCATTGACCAGCGGCATGAAGATGATGATGGTCGGCACCGGCTCGATGAAATCGCCGACCACGGTGAACAAAAGCACCAGCAGCAACATCATGTATTGCGGATTGTTGCCGGCAATCGAGGTGATCCAGTCGGCGATCACGATGGCGCCGCGCAGATAGGCCAGCATCCAGCCGAAGGCATTGGCCGCGCCGATGGTGATCAGCGGCAGCGAAAAGATCAGCCCGGCCAGGCAGAAATCATAGGGTATCTTCCGCAAATGGCCGCGGTTGAGTGCGGGAATCACCACCGCGATGATATAGACCACCGCGACGACGCCGGCTTCGGTCGGGGTGAACCAGCCGGTGAGAATGCCGCCAAGCAGGATCACGGGGATCATCAGCGGCAGCGCGGCGTCGGCAGTCGCGAACACGATCTGGCGCAACGGCGCCCGCGGCTTGCGCATGCCGGAGGGACCGAAAAAGTAGCAATAGATCATCAGCCCAAAACCGATCATCAATCCCGGCACCACGCCGGCCATGAACAGGCCGGCGATCGAGACGTTGCCGACCGCGCCGTAGACCACGGCGGTGATGCTCGGCGGCACCAGCGCCGCGATGGTGGATGCCGAAGCGATGATCGCCGCGATAAAAGCGGGCGAGTAGCCCTCGCGCTTCATCGGGCCGCCGAGTGCGCGGCTCATGACCGCGACGTCGGCGGTGGTCGAGCCGGACATCTCCGAGAAAAACATGCTGAAGACCACGACGACCTGCGACAGCCCGCCCCGGATATGTCCGACCAGCGACAACGACAGGTTCGCGATTCGCACCACGACGTTGGCCGAACTCATGAGTTCGCCGACCAAGAGAAAAAACGGGATCGCCAATAGCGCCTCGGAGTCGACCCCGTCGAAGATCTTCTGAATGATCGCCGCCAGCGAAACGTCGGTCAGCATCGCCCCGATGAACACGCCCCCGATCAGCGAAAACGGCACGGGCACGCCGAGATAGCCGAAAAACAGGAAGCAGAACGACATCAACCCCAGGATGACCGGGGCGCTCACGGCCGCGCTCTCGTTCGCACGGAGACGTCGGCAGGCGGACCAGCCAGCTCCTGGTCCGGCGGTTCGGGATGATCAAACCCGTTGCGGATGCCGTTGACCAGTTGCTCGATCGTAAACAGCGCGATCAGCGCGCCGGACAGCGGGATCGCCGCATAGAGCGAGGCGATCGGCGTACCCGACGGCAGCCGGAAACTGCCAAAACCCCGGAGAAAATTGATGTAGCCGAACCAGATCAGGCCGCAGGCCACGCCCAGTACCACGACGCGGATGATGATCTCGACCACCAGCCGCGGTGTCCCGTGCAGGGCTTCGGAGATCGCCGTCAGGTACAGATGATCGTTGCGACGGGTGGCGACCGCGGCGCCGATGAAAATCGCATAGATGAACAGCGTCGAGGTGACTTCCTGCAGCCACAGCCAGGGATGGCCGATGGTGCGCGTGACGATGTCGCAGGTCACCGACAGCGAGAAGCCGAAACACAAGACGCCGCAGATGATCATCAGCATCAGTTCAAGCCCGTCGAGCGACCGCCATTTCAGGTGATGCTGCCGTTGCAACACCAGTTTGTCGGCGATAGTCATCGGCAGACCTTCCGTCGTCCCTGCGAACGTCGGGACCCATACGCCTCAGCCCAGCATTTTGGCACATTGGCCAATGCATTTTGCTCCAACCGGCAGCGATGGTTATGGGTCCCGGCGTTCGCCGGAACGACTCGTTGAAAAATGGTCAAGGGCGGCCTAATCGATCGACCGGATCAGGGTCTTGATCTTTTCAG
>NZ_JBEKXH010000689.1:0-2814 GCF_049512235.1 Bradyrhizobium sp. | reverse complement strand
TCCTGGGGGCTCTTGTTCGGGTCTGTACGACACACCACCGCGTAAAGATGGCAGTTCTTGCCGTCCCATCCGGATCCGTTCGTGGTGTAGTGCTTTTCTCCGTTGATGACCCATTCGTCACCCTCGCGGATCGCAAAGGTCCGCACGCCATATCGAGGATCCCGGGTGTCATAATTGGCACCCCCCGTCACTTCGGTATAGGCAAAGGCAGCGAGCCGCGTGCCGTCCTCGACGAAGTCCGGAAAGAACCGCCGCTTTTGCTCCTCCGACCCGAACATCGCAACTGGCTTCAGGCCCAGGCCATTGGCAAGAACGGTGGTGGGAACATTGATATCGACCGCGGTCAGTTCTTCTGCGGCCAGCGCGAAGTCAAGGGTCGGGATATCGGTCCCGCCATACGCCTTTGGAAGAAGCCCCTTGACGAAGCCGGCATCCGCGGCCTTTTTGACAAAAGGCTTGATAGCGTAGAAGCGCTCATCCGGCTTCGCGTACTTCCGGATGGTTGGCCGCACGTCTTTCAAAACTTGTTTGGCAAACTCCCTTGCTCCCTCCCTGAGGGCGATCTGATCTGCACTTAGCGTAAAATCGATGGCCATTGCCAAGTCTCCTTGCGTTGCGGATCGAGCAAGGCTGCCATCGCGACGAACGATAAATCTTGGGCTGCGAAGACAAAAAGATTGGGCTGCAGCGCACACCTGTGGCCGGCGTCTGAATGAGCTGGCACAATTTTTGCTTTATGTTATGGTCGCACAAGATTAACTCAGCATCGGGTCGCTCCATCGGCGCTATTGTGTCCATCACATCGGGAGGGAGTGTCATGCCTTTCTGGTCAACCGAGACTCTGCGGACCAAGGAACAATTCGGATTTTGGCGTGAAGTGCTATGCGAAGCATTCATTACGCTCGACCCAAGGCGAGAGAGGGAACGCGCCGGGTCGGGATTCACGGGCAGCGTTTCAGCCGATCTTGTTTCCGAAGTCAACGTAACCAGCCTGCGGCATGAGGCGCATCGCATCGTTCGCGGCCCCGCCGAAATCAGAAAGAGGCCTCTCGAATACTATTTCGTAAACATGCAAATCGGGGGCGAGGTGCTGGCAGAACAGCGCGGCCGTCCGGTCCTCATTGGGCCAAACGAATTTTATATCGTCGACTCGACCGAACCGTACGACCTCGATTACCGCGGTAACCCAAGTACGTACTCCTTTAGAATACCGAAAAAGATGCTCGATCCGCTGATCGGCGACTCCGCGCAGCTGACGACAAAGCGTGTGTCGAGGGACACACCGCTCGGCATGCTTGCCGTCGATTTCCTGCAATCCGTCCTGAAGCAGCCCCACGCCATTCCGGCGTCAGCGGGCAGGTCTGTTGCCAACATGATTACCGAGATGGTCGCTCTTTCGCTGGTCGACGCGACAGCGAAATCACAAACCGATCTCCGGGAATCGGCCCGCGCCGCGCTACTCAATTCCATTATGCGTTTCATCGACGCAAATCTGCAAAACCCCGCTCTCTCGGTAGAGGCCGCGTGCCGCCGCTTTGGTATTTCGCCGCGGTATCTGCACCGATTGTTCGAGATGACGGGGTCGAGCTTTGGTGCGCACGTCCGGGATGCAAGGCTGCAACTTTGCGCCACGGGCTTGACGCGCCTGTCGGATCAATCAATTGCGGAGATCGCCTTCTCCTGCGGCTTCGGCGATATTTCACATTTCAATCATTGCTTCCGAAGGAAATTTGGCATGTCGCCTCGCGAATATCAGATCGCCCGGCATCAAGCTTGCGAGTGAAGGATACCGCGTCAGCGTCGATCTGATCGAGCGGGTACGTCGTGGCAACTGGAATCCTGCCGTCCATAAGGAAGATCGCAAACACGTCGATGCTCTTGCCACACGCGGTTACTGGCAGGCTTTTCAAGCCGTAAAAAACAGTGTGCGCGCAGTTCTTGAAAATAAAAATCCGGGTACCGTCGCCGACGACGACCACGGTGGGTGGTATAGCGAGTTATTTGCCCCGAGTGTCACAGCGGCTCTTATGCAGCCGGGCAGTCTTGCGGGCTATCGGAACAGCCCGGTCTACATCCGGAACTCGATGCACGTTCCGTTACCCTCTCACGCTGTAGCCGACGCGATGCGAGTTCTCTTTGAGTTGCTGGAGCGCGAGGGACATCCTGCCGTGCGTGCCGTCCTCGGCCATTTTGTGTTCGTTTATATACACCCGTACCTGGACGGCAACGGACGCCTGGGGCGGTTCCTGATGAACGTCATGCTCGCCGCGGGCGGTCACCCCTGGACCATCGTTCCGCTGGAACGGCGCGATGCGTATATGGCCGCGTTGGAAGAAGCCAGCGCCGGGCAGAAAACTATTCCGTTTGCGCAATTCCTTGGCAAGCTCGTTCAGGAAGCCCTCGAAGGCAAGGCTGTTGCGAAAGTGCCAGGGGCGCGCACATGAAGCTGAACTCACTTTTGACGGAGCCGATGCTCTCTCCGTACGAGCGCCCCGGACTGGTTGCCGGCTGCCGGGAACGCGAGCAGATCAAGACCAACGACCGGATGCTGCGCAACCTGCTCGACCCGCCGGCCGCGGCAGGCCAGGCATCTGCGCCACGTGACGCTGCTGCAGGGCACCAAGGCAAACGGCGTGCATGTCCGCCCGCTTTCGGTACCGGGGCTTAAGAAAACCGCTTCCGAAATGCACGAGCAGCCTCGTTGGTGTAGGATGGGTTGAGCTCTTCGCGAAACCCATCTCGCGAACCCCATCGGCGAACAGAAGAGATGGGTATCGCTTCGCTCCACCCATCCTACGAGTTCCATCCCGCGCC
>NZ_JBEKXH010000688.1:0-2815 GCF_049512235.1 Bradyrhizobium sp. | reverse complement strand
GATGAAGGCGTTGGCTGATTTCGGTCCCTCGTTCCAGACAAACTCCTGGACATCTGCTGCACGCGCAACTTCAAGGGTTGTGTCAGTGTTATTGCCGAACATTCGATGGTTATACCAATCGGTCCAAACGTCCCAATTCTCATCTGCCTTTAACAGTCGTTCCTTCAGCGCTTCCCACCTGTCATTGACCCAGTCAGGGGTGACAGGTACTGGCATCGGCCACAGCTTACTGTTTGCCAGCCCGACCGGATCAAGCCTTTGAACGAGCTGTTCCGCGTCGCTCGCCAGAGCGGCTAACATCTCCTCATCTCCGTCGTTCTGCACCGCCGCAAGAAAGGCTGAATTCACGGCCTCAAGGGCGGAAGACATCCTCTGTCTCCCGTGAGAAGCTGCTGCATTGACGGCGGAGATCGCAGCGGATTCGGACGCTGTAAGCCATTGAGGGTGGGGTTTAACGGAGTCAAACGTGCTCGACGCCGCCGCGACCAGCTTATCCCGATGGCCTGGATAGGCGGCGACAGCCCAGGCCGAGTCGACGCAACGAAACATTTGCAGCGCCCTACTGCCCGGGGCTCGGTCGAATGTTGGAACGACGCGCAGGGCCGCTCGGGCTGCAAAGACAAAAGCGCGGTCGGGCGACTGGGCCGCCAGCCAACCATTCATGTGATGCTGGCTATAGAATTTGAACACGCTCGCCCCCTTACGCCGCTGCTCCTGCGTATGGCTTTAGTGTACGATTCTTCGCCTGCAACCTCGAGGGCGGCGATGGCTCGATGGCCGTCGAAAATGTGCGGGGTTCCGGCGAGGGTAGCGCGATATTGCGCGGTCAAGTGAGGTAGGCGGTGACGGATTCATCACCGGGGTTGCTGCATCGGGTGGACGGCCGGTGCTACAAGATCTACCCCAGCCATGGTCCCGTGGCGGTGGCTCTGGGTCAAGGGTTCAAACCGTCCTACATAGCGTCCTACATCCTCCGGGGTATCAAAACCTAAACTATTGTTTTTATTATATAAATTGACTTATAAAAATTAGGGTAGCCCCCCTTGTGGGCGCCCTGCTTAACGTCATTGCGGGACCGAAAATTGCCTTAACCGGTTAGTTTCTGGTCAGGCGACCAGAAACTCGTTCCAGATCGGCTTGTCGCCCAGCGTGGCGACAAAGGCCCGGTGGGCCGCGCGGTCAGCCTCGCTGACCCGCGGCGCCAGCGGGACCGGGCGCTGCCGCCGCAATATTTCGCCGTTTCCGCCGGCGCGCAGGTCGCGGATTTCCGTCGCCAGGACCAGCTGCGACTGCCGCGCCCCGATCAGGTCGATATAGACCTCGGCCAGAAGTTCGGCGTCGAGCAAGGCGCCGTGCTTGGTGCGGCGGGAATTGTCGATCGCATAGCGCGAGCATAGATCATCGAGGCGGTTCGACACGCCCGGATGCTTGCGCCGCGCCAGGAGAAGGGTGTCGACCAGCCGGTCGCGGACAATGATGGGCCGTTTGGCCCGGTCGAGCTCGGCATTGATGAAGCCGATATCGAACGATGCGTTGTGGATCACCAGCGGCGCGTCGGCGATGAACTCCAGAAAGGCGTCGACCACATCGGCGAAGCGCGGCTTGTCGGCGAGGAACTCGCTGGAAAGCCCGTGCACCGCGAAGGCTTCGGCCGGCATGTCGCGCTCGGGATTGAGGTGGCGATGAAAGGTCTGGCCGGTCGGCATGCGATTGAAAATCTCGACGCAGCCGATCTCGACCAGCCGGTCGCCCCGCAAGGGATCAAGACCCGTGGTCTCCGTATCGAGAACGATTTCGCGCATGGATTTCTTGGACCGGGAGGTGCGAATCAGGTTCGCCGCTGCGGGAGTCTAGCAGCCTCGGCGAGAATGTCCCGGATGCGGACCCGCACGGGGTCCAGCCCATGCGAAGTATCCACCAAAAAATCCGCCCGCTTGCGCTTGTCGGCATCGGGCAGTTGTCGCGCCAGGATGGCGTCGAGCTTTTCGCCCGTCATGTTGTCGCGCGCCAGGATTCGCTGGCGCTGAATTTCTGATGTCGTCGTGACGACCACCACCGCATCGACGTGCTTCTCGCCACGGGTTTCGTACAGTAATGGCACATCGACCACCGCGACCGGCGCGCCGGCGCGCTCGGCGTCATCCAGGAATTTTTGCCGCGACGCGCCCAGCATGGGATGAACGATGCCCTCCAGGCGCCGCATCGCCTTGGGATCGTGCACCACTTGCGCCGACAGCAACGCCCGATCGACCCTGCCGCCCACGGTGGTCCCCGGAAAGGCCGCTTCGATCGCAGGCGCCGCCTCGCCTTCGTACAGGCTGTGAACGGCCGCGTCAGCATCGTAGACGGGAACGCCGGCTTCCATGAACAGCCTGGCGGTCGTCGATTTGCCCATCCCGATCGAGCCGGTCAGCCCAAGGATTATCATCTGGACATTTCCATGTTTCCAAGCTCTCGCTCACCCTCCGAAGGACAGACGTCAAATGAGCCGCTTTCCGATTTTGCACGCCGTCCGTCCATGGTCGGCGCTGCCGTTCGGCAGGTAGTCGGGATCAGGTCATAAGCTGCCTCGGTTCCTCGGCCTATCTAAAAAATCGGTCGCCGACGAGCTAGATCTGGTGTTTCGGGGCTGTCAATCCCCTGATATAAAAATATTATTGTTTCCTTTTTGTTCGAATCAGTTATAGTCACGGCCGTCTCGTTCCAGATGAGGGGCGTATCGCGATCGTCAGACACGCGGGATGAGATGCGGTGGACGCGGCAGCGTCGGGCTGGCTATGACATGGCAGGGCAGGATGTACATTGAGGTCGCCTG
>NZ_JBEKXH010000687.1:0-2829 GCF_049512235.1 Bradyrhizobium sp. | reverse complement strand
CTCCCTGAACAGGAATGGTGGTCGACTAATGAATCCAGCGACGCGGCGGGGACCCGCCAACCGCTCGGCGCAAAGGCGCGGCCCGATGTCAGGCGCCGCGAGATCCGGGAGGGCCCGCGGCGTGGAAAATCTCAGCGTGGGCAAAGCCGGCGGGACGCGCGAAGGCGCGGCACCGATGGCGTACCCACCATTTCAAGCGCGTAGGATGGGTTGAGCCCTTTGCGAAACCCATCATCTGCTGGTCGAAACGGGTAGGTATCGCGTCGCTCTACGCATCTTAGAGGAGCGATTCCATGAAACCTATCATTTCCATGCTCTCGGTCCTCATCCTGAGGAGAAAGCCTTGCCCGGAGGGCGAAGGCCTGCGTCTCGAAGGATGTTAGCTTGCACGGTGTCAAATGTTCTGCGACGCGCAGACGGAAAGCGCAACCCGCCATCTCGGCGATCATGGTGGCGAATCAGGATACGAGCTGCATGGTTGGTGCGCCATACTGGCCGGTTGAACCACGCTCACTGAACCGGTAACTTGCGTCTGACCTGCTGTTCGGAATCAATCTATCAGACCAGAGCAAGAAGGTGGAGATGGCGATCGATCCCGTTCGGCTAAGCAAATTCCTGAGCTTCGTTCTGCGCCACCAGCCTGATGCCATCGGCCTCGTACTGGATCCGCAAGGTTGGGCCAGCATGAGCGAACTGATCGAAAAGGGCAATGCTTCCGGGGTGCAGTTCGACCGCGAAGACCTGCTGCGTGTGGCCGCGGCCAGCGATAAGAAACGGTTTTCGATTTCAAGCGACGGGCTATGCATTCGCGCCGCGCAGGGACACTCACTATCGGTAGAGCTTGGCTTGTTGCCACGAGAGCCACCGCCGGTGCTGTTCCACGGCACCGCAACGCGGTTCGTCGGATTGATCCTGTCGGATGGGTTGAAGCCGGGGGCACGCCAGCACGTGCATCTGTCCCTCGACGAAACGACAGCGCGGCAGGTCGGCCGGCGACATGGCAAGCCTTACATCTTCCAGGTCAATGCCCTTGCCATGCATAGCAAGGGCTTCCAGTTCTATCGCGCAGACAACGGGGTGTGGTTGACCGATCATGTGCCGCCGGAATTCCTGGCGCCATCTTCGATCATGACAGACTCCGCGACGACCTCAAGGCAGCCGAAATTATCGACGTAGATAATGAAGTGGCGCATGACCCATTGATCCCGCGCCGTCAGCACTGATGCGAGTCGCAGCTCCTTCACCCAGTCGGACGGTTGCACTTCGCACACCGTGTCAAAGGTGTCGGCGACATGCCAAGCGGTGCAGTACACTTCTCCGCGCTGTCGGAACGCACGATCCTTCACGAACCGAAGACTGGTCGATAGCCTCTGGCCGTCGTCATCAAAATCCATCGACAGCCGCAAATCCCCGCCGTCAGTGCGCAAATTCGGGCCACGAATGATTGCCGACGATGGTAATGGCAGCTGTAGAACCTTGATCTTTTGCATCATTGAGCACCTGAACGGCGGACAGTATCGAATGGGGCACCACGGTTACGACCGATCTGCCCATTGAGCAGGTCTTCAAACAACTGATTACCGGTCCGATTGACCCCGTTCCAGAGTGAACGCGGGATACCCGCCGCTTCGAGCGATTGGGCCGACCGCGTATTCAAGATGATCGTCTGGCCGTTCCGCACGATATAGTTGATCTCGACATCCGCCGGATTGATCGTACCAGACTTGAGGTCCGCAGCCACGTTGTCAACGCTCATGCTCGCGAACTTGCCTTTGGGGTGGAACATGGGGTTGTAGGTCTTCTGTGCAAACTTCGCGTCTGCCGCCACGCCACCCCCCGCCGATGTGTGCGCCGAATCGGCGATGGCATTGGCGGCCGCGGTCGTTCTGGCCGGCGAAACGAGTGCCCCGACCGCGCGGCCAGTCGCCGGCAGAGCCGCTCCGAAAATGCCGCCATATAAGGCTCCGCGCGCGATGTCTTGGCCGCGCGCGGCGGCATCGGCGCCCCCGAGCGTGGCACCGGCAGTGGTGGAGCGTCCCACCATGCCGGGAAGCGTGGCGCCGACGCTGAAGGTCCAGGGTGCCGCCGCCATCGCGGGCGCCATGGAGGCGATGCCGCGGTCAGTTTGGCCGCGGTGTCGACAACCGGATGCTCGGTCGAAAAGCGCTGGTCGGCGCCTTGCTGGTCGCGCAACGCACGGGCGTAACGCTCGCCAAAGGTCGGCTCGGACAGTTGGTCTTTCGGCTCAAACAAAGGATTGAGCACAGGGGCGAGCGCGGCGTTGGTCGCGGCATCGATCTTGTTGAGCAGCCCGCCGACAATCGGAACGCCCGTCGCCGTCGAGCGCACGATGTCGTTGAACATGCGTCCCGGCTGCGGACTGTTTGTGCTGGGATCGAATGGCCGATCCCCTGGAGGCGGACCGCTATTCTGGTTTGGACCGTTCGAGATCCCTGGAGCGGGCGTCGCCGGTTGCTGCGCTGGCGCGAACGGAACAGGCGACTGCCAACCGAGCGGACTTGCCTGTTGCGGCGGCGCTGCCTGGGTCACATCGTTTGCCGGCGGGAAGATCGGCGGCGCGCTGCCCCATGGATTGCCTGGCGACAGCGGCGGTGATTGCGTCGCCGGCGGCGTCGGAGCTTGCGCGGCCTTGTCGTTGATGGTCGGAAAGATCGGGGACGAAAGCCACCACGGGTAGCCAAGCTGTGGCAGCGGCGCGGGCGGCGGCGCCGGAAAGATCGGTGGCGCCCAGGGGTTATACCAGGCGTTCTTCAACTCTACGTCGGACATGGCGCTAGCGTCTCGCCTCGCCGGCACGGTCCTCATCGA
>NZ_JBEKXH010000686.1:0-2848 GCF_049512235.1 Bradyrhizobium sp. | reverse complement strand
GATCACGCGCTGGCGCGCGCGATCCGACCTCTCCCCGCAAGCGGGGAGAGGTGAAGAAGCGCCGAGACCTGCAAGACGTTTCATGGTCGCCATCACTCCGGAAACGTGACCATGGCGGTGGCGCGGGCCAGGATCTGGTCGAGCAGCATGCCGACGAGGCCGATCAGCAGGATGGCGATGATGACGTTGGTGATCGAGAGGTTATTCCACTCGTTCCAGACGAAGTAGCCGATGCCGGTGCCACCGACCAGCATCTCGGCGGCGACGATGACCAGCCAGGCGATGCCGATGGAGATGCGCATGCCGGTGAGGATGGTCGGCGCCGCCGCCGGCAGGATCACGGTGAAGGCGCGCCGGAGCAGGCCTACTTCGAGCGTGCGGGCGACATTGATCCACTCCTTGCGCACGGACGCCACCCCGAACGCGGTATTCAAAAGCATCGGCCATACCGAGCAGATGAAGATGACAAAAATCGCCGACAGCCCGGAATCCTTGATGGTGTAGAGCGCCAGCGGCATCCAGGCCAGCGGCGAGATCGGCTTCAGGATCTGGATGAACGGGTCCAGCGCGCGGTTGATCAAGGGCGACATCCCAATCAAAAAGCCGACCGGAATCGCGACGATCACGGCGAGCAGATAGCCGAGGCCGACGCGGGCGATCGAATAGCCGAGCTGGATGCCGAGGCCCTTGTCGTTCGGCCCCTTGTCGTAGAACGGATGCTTAAGGTGTTCCCACAATTTGGCGCCGACCTCGAACGGACCCGGCATCGCCGATTTGCCCTGGGTCGCCGTCAGCCCCATCAGTTTGGCATATTCCGGGCTCATGGTGCCGACATTGCCGGTGCCACGGGTCGCCAGGTGCCAGATGCCGATAAAAGCCAGGAACAGCGCGATCGACAGGATCGCCGCGCGGAAACGAAGCGAGGCGGTCACGATGCCTTCCTGATCTTGAAGCTGTTGAGATAGTCCTCGGGGCTGGCCGGATCGAAGGTCTTGCCCATCACGGAAAACGACTTGTACGACACAGCGGGCGGCGCGAGCCCCATCTCCGCCATGACCTTGCGGGTGTCGGTGGCGAGGTAGACCTGCTCGGCCACCTGTTTGTAATCCACATCGCCCTTGATCTGGCCCCAGCGCTTCATCTGGGTCAGCATCCAGACCGCGAAGGATTGCCAGGGGAATGGATCGAAGTCGACGCGCTTGGGATCGGTTTTGACGCCGCCCAGGCCGTCCGCGTAAGTGCCGGTGAGAACCTGCTCCAGCACGGTGACCGGGGCGTTGATATAGTTCGCCGGCGCGATCGCCTCGGCGATCTCTTTGCGATTTTCCGCCTTCGAGGCATAGGCCGTCGCATCGACGATCGCCCGCGTCAGGGCGGCAAAACTGTTAGGCGAAGCGGTAATGAACTCGCGGCTGGCGGCAAAACTGCAGCAGGGATGTCCGTCCCAGATTTCCTTGGACAGGATGTGCATGAAGCCCGCGCCGTCATAGATCGCGCGCTGGCAGATGTTGTCCGGCGCGAGGAAGCCGTCGATGTTGTCGGCGCGGAGATTGGCGACCATTTCCGGCGGTGGCACCGAGCGCAGCTGCACGTCGGTGTCCGGATCGACGCCGTGTTCGGCGAGGTAGTAGCGCAACAGGTAATTGTGCATCGAGTAGTCGAACGGAATGGCAAATTTCATGCCCTTCCAGTCCCTGGGGTCGCGCCTGTCCTTGTGCTTGATGGCCAGCGTGATGCCCTGGCCATTGATGTTCTCGATCGCGGGCACGGTGAAAGCAATGGGATTGGAGCCCAGCCCGAGCGAGATCGCGAGCGGCATCGGCGCCAGCATGTGCGCGGCGTCATATTCCTTGTTGATGGTCTTGTCGCGGACCACCGCCCAGCCGGCGGTCTTCACCACTTCGACGTTGAGGCCCTGCCTGGCGTAGAAGCCGAGCGGCGCCGCCATGATGATCGGCGTCGCGCAGGTGATCGGAATGAACCCGACCTTCAAATCCTTTTTCTCGGGCCGGCCTGCTTCGGCAAAGGCCTCGGTCGCCGTCTGAAGCGGAAAAAATTGCGATATCGCGGCCAGCGCGGTCGAAGCCCCGACCGATTTCAGGAAGGCCCGCCGCGCCGCATCGCGCGGAAACATCGCGCGCATCGCCGCCGAGGCCACCACGCTTTGGTAGCGCTTTTCCTCATCGGGGGCCGGCTCGCAGCGCAGCCTCGATGCGGCCGAATCGTGCTCGTCTGCGGAACCGTGCCGGCCGCAGGCGCAGCCCGATCGCGAAAGCCCGCGGTCCGCGTCGAAGGGATCGTCGAAGCTGGACATGCCCCATTCCTTTGCATGGCGCCGAGATAGCGCCCGCAGATGCACCGCCCGGCCGCATCAGTCAGCCGGGCGGTGAAACAGATGCAGGTTCTATGCCGCCTTGACCATTGGCTTGCTTTCGATCGGGAGGCCCTCGTCGATCGGCAGCGACGGATCGCGCGACCACTCGTTCCAGGAGCCGAAATACATCCGCACATCCTTGACGCCGGCATTCTTCAGGGCGAGGAACGTGTTCGATGCCCGCGCGCCCTTGAAGCAATAGAGGTAAACAGGGGTATTCTGCGAAATGCCGACGGTGGCGCATTCGGCGAGGATTTCGTCCTTGGACTTGAATCGCGGCCCCTCGGCGGTCGGTTTCATCATGCGGTACCATTCGAGCCAGACGGCGCCGGGGATGCGTCCCTTGCGGGGGCAGAAATCCTTGCCATAGGGCGAGGAGCTGTCGCCGATCCACTCGTCGACGTCGCGCACGTCGAGAAGCGCGATGCCGGGGTTGCCGACCGCCGCCAGCACGGTCTTGGCATCGATCAGGAT
>NZ_JBEKXH010000685.1:0-3742 GCF_049512235.1 Bradyrhizobium sp. | reverse complement strand
CTACGTACCACCTCGCATGAGGCGCTGCAGGAGGCGTGGTACAGAGTGCTTGCGAACGAGGGCGGGCAAGGTGGCGACGGCGCCTTGGCGCTCACGGGATTTGACCCACCTATGCTCACCGGAATTGACCCACCAGGACGGCTTCCCACCCTACTCAATCAACGCGGTTCAATGCGTCTGCGCATTGTCTGCGCTTCAATTCGTCTTGACTTGAGAGCGCGCGCCATGCACAATTTTCTGACGTTGAATATGAGAGGGAATAACTTCCGTTGGCGCGCGCCAACACACCGAGCAGCTAAGACGAACTACTTTCGTGCTTAGTGGGCAAAGTGCGTAGCGCGGACAAATAGTTGTTATATCGTACCGCGCACCGTTTTCTGAAAGAAGACGAGAGCGCGGTTTACTGCGCTTTAGCGTCGACCTTGATGGCTAAGTTTGGCCGGTAAGGCGAGCCCTGTAAAGGCGGGCCTTTGGCCCCCGCCTCCGGCGGCTTCGGCCTTGACAGGGCCCGCCTTACCGGCCCTCGTTTGCCACCAAGAGATCGACGGTGAGGCTTGGCCGGCGCCAGCCCCCCTCCCGTGTCCCCCTGTCGCAGGCCCCCCCTAAATCCTACTCGCTACACGCAGCTCCAAGTCTACGCGTAGGTGCGCACTTTGTGGGTCAACAAAAATGAGCATAGGTGGGTCCATTCCGGTGAGCGCCGAGGATCGTCGCTGATTTCGATCGTGTGCAAGGTGTCAATCCTGTTGCATCCCACCAATATAGCGGTTTTGGGAACTTTGCAGGTCATTTGACAGCCGTGTGGGTAGCTATAGCGGCGGTCAAGGATCCGCAGGCCAACGCGTAAGCGGCGCGTACCGTCCTTGAGAGCCGTTCGCTGCTACGCGATACTTGGCACAGGAGCGCTCCGCGTTCGGATGCGGTTCGGTTGCCATTTCCGCTTCCCGTTCCCTCTATAACTTACGGGAAGCGGAAGTGGGAAGCCCCTCAAAACGCCTTGCCCCCTATGTTCTGCGACAGCAGCCATGGTCGATAATTGGATGAGATCGCGAAATATCCGGACGAGATGTGGTTCATTTCCGGATTGGACACACGGCCCTTGCATCTCGCAGCTCCTTGCTTCTTGGATGACAAACGGAAAACGCCCATGACGACCGCCTCCCCCTCCTCCGGCAGCAGCCTCGAAACCCTGCGCGCGCAAGCCCGCGATTGCCGCGCCTGCCCGCTCTGGAAGGACGCCACCCAGACCGTGTTCGGCGAGGGTCCGGAAACCGCGCAGGTGATGCTGGTCGGCGAGCAGCCCGGCGACAAGGAGGACCTGGCCGGCAGACCTTTCGTCGGACCGACTGGACAACTGCTCGATCGCGCGCTGCAACAGGCCGGCATCGACCGCAGCCAAGTCTACATCACCGGCGCCGTCAAACATTTCAAATTTGTCCCCCGCGGAAAAATCCGTCTGCACCAGAAGCCGACGACGGCGGAGATCAGGGCCTGCCGGCCGTGGTATGAGCGCGAACTGGCGGCGATCCGACCCGAGCTGGTGGTGGCGATGGGCGCCACCGCCGCGCACAGCGTGTTGGGCCGGGTCATGCCGGTCAATAAAAATCGCGGCCGCCTGTTCGATCTCGCCGCGGGCATCAAGGCGCTGGTGACGGTGCATCCGTCCTACCTGCTGAGGCTGCCCGACGCCGACGCCAGGGCACGCGAATACCAGCAGTTTGTCGACGACCTGAAAATCGCGGCCCCCGGCGGTGAATTCGAGCGCAACCGGTTGCCTTCACGGAAGGTCGAGCTTTGAGCGGGTTTCTGCTTGGAGGCTGAACTCATATGCCAAGGGCTCCCACCGAAATCCGCTCGCTGGCGCGCAGCCATACCCGGATCGCGATCAAGATCCTCGTCGGCATCGTGCAAAAAAGAGAGTGCGCAACGAGTACCCTTGGCGGGCCCCCGGGAGAAGTCAGCAAGCAGGAGGAACGTCTACGGCCGATGGGGGCCGAGGTTTACGATCAGCTCTTTGTGGCGCTCATTCACCAGGATGAATTGCCGGCGCGCTTCCGTAAACAACGCTTTGTCGGCATGACCGACAATTCCGAAGCCGGGCTTGTCTAATTCTGGAAAATATTCGGGCGAGAGCGGCATGAATGCACGTCTTCGCACGTCGATTAAGAAGGCGGTACGGTTGCCGCTCCGCTGAGCACGGTCGACGGGCACCGAATTACGCCGGTTGGCGGATTTGCCCCGAATTTTCCGACCTGCGAAGAGGTATAGACGGCCACCACGATCCCGCGCTTGGGTACCGGCCTGGCAGTGGTGCGGGCGGCCTCCCGGGGGGTGAATGTCGCCATTATGAGAGCGGCTTGACGACCCGGCCCCGGATTGTTCGGATCGGCCTCAAAGGGAAAATTGGTCCAGACGAAATCTCCGGGCAGGAACGGAACCATCACAGGGAAGTAAACATTCTGAGGCGGTCTTGGTAGTCTTCCTCCGCCTCCCCCGGGGTACGGTCCATCTCGTAGCGTTCCAGGCTGAAGGGCGGCAAATCGGGCGACGACTCCCGGAACAGGTCGATATACTCGACGTGACGACGGACAAGCCCTTCGATGAGGGTATTCACGTCGATGCTGTCGAGGGCAGCAGTCCGCAGCGCCGCTTCGTAGACATCGTCGCTGATTTCGATCGTGTGCATGGTTTCAATCCTGTTGCTCTTTGCAGGTCATTTTGACAGCCGTGTCGGTAGCTATTCAAGTTGTCCGGTTTTGGTAGCACATACAACCGCTCCATCGCATCAGGCAAACTTGTCATCCCCGCGCAGGCGTTCGCGCAGGAGCGATCGAAATTGCCTCCGGTGGGCGTGTTTTCGAACTGCGTCGCCGGGGTGATGGCGCTGATACGCACGCTCTGGTTCGTGGTGTTCACGGAACCAGAGGCATTGGCGGTCTTCGTGACCATGACGTTCGGATTCGGCGACGCCGGCGGCGTAAATACATTTACGAATGTGTCGTCGACCAGGGTACCCAGAGTTTCGCTAAATTCGTCGATGTTCGCGCCCGAACCGCACACCGTATTCGGCGGACAGGGTGGTCCCGACCCACTGACAGGGAAATAGACATTTTCGACAAGGATATTCTGGGGCGGGTCTTGTAGCGGCACGGCGACCGAGAAAATGTTGGCGCCAGGAAAGACGGTAATGCCCCCAGCGGCGCCGCCGCTAATGCTGATGAAAGCCAGATTGTAAGTTGTCGTTCCGACAGAGATTGTTGGTTCGGCGTTTGTCGGCGCACTCGTGGAGGGTCCCGAAAGAGGCCCCCCCAAAGGGAAGCCGGAGTTTGGAACGGTGACCAACTGCCCGCCGGATCCCGTTCGTGGTTGGCGCCCTGCTGAACTCGTTGGTGGCTGGTAAAATACGCTGACCTCGGTCATCGTGGCCGCGACGGTTGGTGGAATCGCGTATAGCGAGGTCAGCAGCGATCCCAAAAGCAGCGCCGGTAAATCAATGCGTTTCATCGTATTCTCCCTTGGTTTGAATAATTTGACTAAGACCGGTCCCGGTCCGGCTTACGCGGCTTACGGTGACAGTGTACTCAATTAACGTAGGTGAATTGAGTACACTGTCACCGTTATTCCCAAAAGCCGAAGTCCGTATGCGTATAAGAAAACTGATTGAATTGCATATTTGTGAGCAGATGCTTGCCGCCGCCACACGGATTCCGCCAATAGTCGCCCTGAATGGCGTTCTCGCCGT
>NZ_JBEKXH010000684.1:0-2887 GCF_049512235.1 Bradyrhizobium sp. | reverse complement strand
CGCGGGGGGAGGGGAGAACCAGATCCGATTCAATCGTTTTGACGGTTGGCCTGAGCTGGCGCAATATCATCTCCGCCATGACGATCTGCCGTGGCAACTGCGACGGACGCAACTGAACGCGGCGCGCCAAGACCGGGCTTTGCTCGCACACCATGTCCCAGATCTCCTCGAAGGCGCCGGCGCCGTTGTTTCTGATCGAGGCCGCGGCAGCCGGCGAAATCTGAAGTCTTGCGAACAGCGCCTCCGGCCCCCCGGCCGGCGTCTCCGAGATGCGGCGGATCATCCGACGGCATATGGCGCGCCGCGCTGCATCCAGCGCCGGTTCGATTTCTGCATCGCAGGGAGCATCCGGAACAGCGTGCCTGTGCCGCATCGTGTCGGCCGCCCCGCCCTGCGCGCGACCATCGAAACGGCACGAGGTTGAAACAGAGACCTCCATTGAGTGACGAACCTTGAAGCCCGCCCGGGTCAACGCCCTGGTCAAGGCCACATCTTCTCCCACCGCCCGCGGCGGCAACCCGCCAATTGCGGCGTAGGCTGCGGCCGTTACCGCCAGGCTTGCCCCGGAGGCGACGCGATGATTGGGCCAGGGGTCGTGAGGCCGCGGATCGCAGCGGGCATCGATCTCCGCGATCAGCCTGAGATAGGCGTCCTCGATACGTCCCCGTGCCAGAAAGTCGCGTCCCAGGCTGACCAGCTCGAGCGGGTTGGCGTCGATATAGCCGGCGACGCAGTCCGCGCCTTGCGCGAATTCCCTGATGTTGGCGGCAAACCAGGTCAGCGCGACGGTGCTGTCGGCGTCCGTGGTCAGGATGAAACCTTTGGGCGTGCCGTTGCCGCAGGTGCCCTTGCCGGCGAGTTTGGCGGCAGCGAGGTCCATCGCCCGTTTGCGGGCCCAGCCGGCATTTTGTCGGGTCTTCGGCAGTTGCTCTTCGACGACATGGAGCGGGTGAGGCACCTTGGCGGCGAAGGCACGGACGATCGCGGCCGTCCCGTCGGTGCAGTTGTTGGCGTACACCATGATCTCGAAGGCGCCCCGCGCTACCGGTGCTCCAGCCCCGTCGCGCTGCACCGCCAGCGCGGCCAGGCAGCGTTCGATGTGGCTCGCCTCATCATGTGCGGGTATGGCGATGATGGCGGATCCGGGAACGCCAATGGGATCACGCCTGATGAATATATCTTCGAGCACGCGACGGATTCTCTTAAGCTTACTCCATGTGTCTTGCTAAAGCCGGACCGGCGATTCAGTTCCCGCAGTCGGGCGGCTCAGCGGTTTTTCGTGCTGCCGAACTCCTCCGCGAACTTGGCACAGACGTCGATGATCGCCTTATGGAAGGCGATGCCCAAGCTCAACGTCAGCGCCGGGTGACGGATACCCGAGGCCCTGGAGCGCCTGGCCTCGGGCTCTATCCGGTTCAAAGCGGCAACGCGCTCGCGGCTCCGCTCAATGATGGCCTGCAGCAGCCCGAGCGCGTCCGCACGATCGAGCGCGTCGGCAAAGAATAGCTTGACGAGCCCAATGTCACGCAGCTCGAAGGGCATCGCCTCCCCGGCGGTCAGCCACAAGCGAAGAGCGGCCTCGCCTTGCGGGGTGATGTCGAAGTTCCGGCGCCGGCGCCGGCCCTGCGGCGCGGAGCGGCCCCGCACCAGCGCCGCCCGCTCCAGCCGAGCCAGACTTGGATAGATTTGCGCCTCGGAGATGGTCCAGAAGAACCGGATCGAATCGCGGACCGACTTCTTGATGTCGTAGCCCGATTGCGCGCCCAGACGAACCATTCCGAGCACGACGTAGTCGGGCGGCCTCAGCCGAACTCCTTTGTCGGTCATCGAAACGGTTTGCCAAACCAAACCGGTTATGACAATATATCACCGTAACATATAAGGGACGAGCCGATGACCCCTATCGCAAGCCTATCCGCCGGATCGTCCATGCGCGCCGCCATGGAGGGACGCGACATTGGCGCCGTCGCCGACGCCTTCGCCGCCGATGCCGAATTCCACTCGCCGCTGACCGACAGGCTGACGTTCAGGGGCCGCGATCAGATCGCCGCGCTGGCCGGCATCATCCTCGAAGTGTTCGAGAACTTCCGCTACACCGACGAATTCATGGGCGATGAGGATGGTTTCCTGGTCGGCCGGGCGAGGGTCGACGGACTGGAGATTGAATTTGTCGACCATCTGCGCTTCGACGGCGATGGACGCATTGCGTCGATCACCGTTTTCTTCCGGCCATTGCCTGCTGCCGCAGCGGCGCTGCGGCAGATCGGCGCGAGGCTCGGTCGCCGTGAGAGCCTTTTGCGCGGCGCGGCGATTTCGGTGCTGGCGCAGCCGCTCGCGCTCATGACCCGGATCGGAGACGCCATCGGCGCGGGGCTGCTGCGCGCCTCCGTCAGGTCGTGACGACACACTTCAGGGTTGCGAGCCGTAGCCGGATCTGCGAATCGACATCCGGTCGCAACCTGCGACCTCGATCCGGCCCTTCCGGATTTTGCGATTTGACGTCAAGGTTGCTTGATGACAGGATAGCCTTACAGGCCGGAGCGCCGCAATGTTGATGCAGTTGTCGCAAAAATCGGCGTCGCTGCCGACTTTGGCTGCCAGGGGAAAAAATATGCTCGCTTAACGGGAGGACCTCGCCGTGACCAAGTATGCCTTGCCTGTTCTCGTTGTCTGCATCCTTGCCCTTTTTTCCTATTCGGTCTCATCCCAGTCGAACGATGTGACCCCTGACATGGCCGCCCTGCGCGCGGAGCTTACCCAGAAGCTCGCGGACGCGGAAAAGGCCACGCAGGACCGCGAGCAGCAGCTCGTCCAGAGCATCGACAGCGTTCGCGCCGAGCTGAAGCGTTTGTCCGACGATGGCAAGGCAAACAGCGACAAGATCGCC
>NZ_JBEKXH010000683.1:0-2890 GCF_049512235.1 Bradyrhizobium sp. | reverse complement strand
CTCCTTCATCTCGGTCATTCTCGGCGGCTTCGGCGGCGAGAGTGCCGTCGCCGGCGGTGGTTCGGGCGAGCAGAAGCCGGCCAAGCTCGGCTCGGCCGACGACGCGGCCTTCATCATGAAGAACGCGCAGAAGGTCATCATCGTGCCCGGCTACGGCATGGCGGTGGCGCAGGCCCAGCATGCGCTACGCGAAATGGCCGACACCCTGAAGAAGGAGGGTGTCGAGGTGAAATACGCTATTCATCCCGTCGCGGGCCGCATGCCCGGCCACATGAACGTGCTGCTCGCCGAAGCCAATGTGCCCTATGACGAGGTGTTCGAACTCGAGGACATCAATTCGGAATTCGCGCAGGCCGACGTCGCCTTTGTGATCGGCGCCAACGACGTCACCAACCCGGCCGCCGAGGACGACAAGACCTCGCCGATCTACGGCATGCCGGTGCTGCAGGTCTGGAAGGCCGGCACCGTGATGTTCATCAAGCGCTCGCTGGCGTCGGGCTATGCCGGCATCGATAATCCCCTGTTCTACCGCGATAACACCATGATGCTGCTCGGCGACGCCAAGAAAATGACCGAGAACATCGTCAAGGCGCTGTGAGACCGCCTGCAGGGATCATGACCGTCCTGAAATGGCTCTTGGTTGTCGTTTCGGTCGGTTACGTCGGCGGCCTCGCCGCGCTGTTTTTCCTGCAGCGGTCGATGTTGTTTCCGATCCCGCCGGTCGCGCGCGCGGCCCCCGATGTTGCGGGCCTTCCGGAAGCTGAAGAGCACGTCCCGACTACGGTCGATGGCGAAAGAATCATCGTCTGGCACGTTCCGGCAAGACCGGGCCACCCGGTCGTCCTCTTTTTTCCTGGCAATGGCGATTTCCTGGCCGGGCGCGTCGCCCGTTTCCGCGGCATCATCTCTGATGGCACGGGCCTGGTCGCGCTGTCCTATCGGGGCTATGCCGGCTCCAGTGGTCAGCCCAGCGAGCGCGGATTGTTGCAGGATGCCGCGGCGGCCTATGCCTTTACCTCGGCGCGATATAGCGCGGACCGGATAGTCGTGTGGGGCTTTTCGCTTGGGACCGGTGTTGCGACAGCCTTGGCGGCTGAGCAGCCGGTCAGCAAATTGATCCTCGAAGCGCCCTATACCTCAACGGTGGACATCGCAGCTTCACTTCTGCGGATTGTGCCGGTGAGTTTGTTGATGCGGGATCAGTTCCATTCCGATCGGCGCATTGCGCGTATCAATGTTCCGCTTCTCATCATGCACGGCACTGACGATCCGGCGATTTCGATCGCTTTCGGGGAGCGTCTGTTCGCGCTCGCCCATGAACCGAAGCAGTTCATCCGGTTTCCCGGAGGTGGTCACGAAAATCTCGACGATTTCGGCGCGATTGAAGCGGCGCGGCAATTCATCAATGCGGCAAACGGCTGACGGCTGCCGTTGTTTGACGCATAGTCCAATCCAAGGCTTCAAGGATTTAGTCATATGGGTGCGCATGGCCCGATGCCGCGATCGGCGTGGATTTTCCCTTCGCTCGCGACCTTGTTTTTCGCCGCCGTCACCGCGCTCGGCTTGACGTTTACGCCGTCCGGGGAAGGCCTGGTATTTGCCGCGGTGCTGCTGGTCATCCTGTTTGGCACCGTGTTCGCGGCGGTCCACCATGCCGAGGTGATTGCCGGGAAGATCGGCGAGCCCTACGGCACGCTGCTATTGACGCTGGCGGTGACCGTGATCGAGGTCGCACTGATCGCGACCATCATGCTCGGCGAAAAGGCCGTGCCCACGTTGGCGCGCGACACCGTGTTCGCGGTGGTGATGATCGTCTGCAACGGTCTGATCGGCATCTGTATCCTGGCCGGTGGCCTGCGCTACCGCGAGCAGGATGTTCAGGTGGCAGGATCAAGCCTTTATCTCAGCGTCCTGGCCGTGCTGGCGACCATCACGCTGATCATGCCCAATTATACGCTGACTACGGCGGGGCCGATCTATTCGGCCGGCCAGCTCGGCTTCGTCAGCGTCGTAACCCTCCTGCTCTATGGCGTGTTTCTCTATACCCAGACCATCCGGCACCGAGATTATTTCGTCAGCGGCACGACCGGCGCGACGGATGAGGGAGCGCATGCGTCGAACCGGACGCTTCTGCTCAGCGCCATCCTGTTGCTGGTTTCGCTGCTGGCGGTGGTGCTGCTGGCGAAGAAGTTTTCGCTGGTGGTCGACGCCGGCGCGGCTTTGATCGGCGCGCCTCCGGCCTTTGCCGGCATTCTGGTGGCGCTGCTGATCCTGCTGCCGGAAAGCGTCGCCGCCGTCGGCGCCGCGCGCAAGAACGATCTGCAGAAGAGCATCAATCTGGCGCTCGGCTCATCGCTGGCGACCATCGGGCTGACGATCCCGGCGGTCGCGGTGGCCGCCTTCGCGCTGGACAAGCAGCTGGTGCTTGGGCTCAATGCCCAGGAGATCGTGCTTCTGGTGTTGACCTTCGTCCTGAGCATGCTCACCTTCGGCACCGGCCGCACCAATATCCTGTTCGGGCTGGTCCATCTGGTGGTGTTTGCTGTATTTCTGTTCCTGGTATTCGTGCCCTGACCCGGCGGGAGAAACTGACAATGTTGAGCGCCAAATCAGACGTTCAGGTCGACACGCCGGAGGTGCGCGTCACCGAGTGGCGGCTGGCGCCCGGCAGCGCCACCGGACATCACATTCACGGGATGGATTACGTCATCGTTCCCGTCACCGCGGGCGAAATGACCATCGTGGCCCCCAACGGGGAACGCTCCAAGGCGCAGCTCGGGCCCGGCAAATCCTATTTCCGCAAGGCCGGAGTGGAACATGACGTGCTCAACGAAAGTGCGACCGAAATCGTGTTCCTGGAAGTGGAGTTGAAACCATAACCCCGCCATTT
>NZ_JBEKXH010000682.1:0-2891 GCF_049512235.1 Bradyrhizobium sp. | reverse complement strand
TTGCGCCGCGAAACGTCTGCAGAAGCCGCGACCTTTCTCTCCACCGTCATGCCCGGGCTTGACCGGAGCCCGTCCATGACAGCGGAAGGGTTATCGCCAAGGCCCGTTGGTATAATCCGACGTCACACGCGGCGCGATGGCGGGTTACGGAATTAAGAATTAAGGTGACGTGCATTTAACTGGATTGAATGCTCGTCTTGGGCATTGTCTGAACTGCTCCCGGTTCTCTAAACAAAAATTCCGCGTCGATAAGTGGATTCGTCAAGGTAATCGGGTTCGAAACGCCGCGTCGATCAGCGCCCGTTGTTCATCGGAGGCACCGAGCGCCTGCAACAGCAGCTTCGCCTGCGCGTGCGAGGATTCGTGGCTCGCGTTGTCGCCGGGCGCCATCACCACCGCTGCCCGATAGAGCGCGGCGGCCTCGGGGTACTTCGCCTGCAGCAGCTGCAACTCCGCGGCGGTTGCTGTCTTCCAATAGTCGTTGGTAATAGGCTTGTCCCCAACGATGTTCTGCACCCGCGCGGCGAGTTGGGCAGCCGTCTCCTTCTCGCCCGCGAGCAGGCTTTTCGATGCCGCGTTTATCCCGGTGTAATAGTCGGTCGGAAACGCCTCGAAGGCCTGGCGGTAGAGATCGCGCGACTTCAAGAGATAAAGGCAATTGCCCGACTGGTTATATCGATCCATCCAAGTGCGGGCGAGAATGCCGAGCGTCTCCGGATCGATCTCTCCCGCCGCATAAAGCTTGCCCAGGAGCAGCTGGGCCTTCATGGTCTGCTGGCTGCGCGCCATTGCGAGGCCGCGCAGCTGCTTGGGGCGCAACGCCTTCGGGAATGCGGCCTCTACGCGGTCCAGCACGGTTGTCGCCTCCGGAATCTTCTTCATCGCGATCAGCCCCTCGGCGACGGCGCATAGCAGCATCGGGGATCCCGCCCACGCGGTGTCGTCGGTTTGTGCCAGCGCGACCAGGGCATCCGCGTCCGCCGCATCGCGCGCCGCCTTGACGCTCAAGAGCCCATCCCTCATCTGCGCATCCACCTCGGCCGCCAACTTGACCGCCGCCGGCGGCAGTGGCTGATCGTTCAAACCATAGAGCAGCGAAAGCAGTCCGGTACCGCCGGGACCCTCGCGCTGATTGGAAAAATCGATCCAAAGCTTCGTGGCGGCGAGTCCCGAAATCTCGGATTCGTCAATCCGCGCGATCACATAGCGGAAGCCCTTCTTCTGGTTCTGCGTGGTCTCCAGCTTGGCGAATTCCTGCTTGCACCACTCCGAATCCTCATAGGAACCGGACCAGATCATGACCGCGCCCGCGCTCGCATCCAATGCTTCCCCGAGTGCAATCGCGAGCGGCGCCGCCGCTGTCAGCACGTACTGATCGAGGAAGACCTTGTAGCCGAGCACGTTCAGGACGTCGTAAAGCGCCAACACCCAGGCCCGATTCACCGACCGGTAGCTGAGAAATACATGCCATTGCTTGCCGGCCGCAAGCGCGCCTGGTTTGGGAGCAAGATCCAACCATCTGTTTGCCATAAGAGATTCTCCCCGAAATGTGAAAAAAATGAATTACGCATCATCAACTGCAAAGTCTTCGCCTGGCGTCCAGTGCCAAACGCTCGCTGCCATCCCAATGACCGCAATATATTCTCAGGACTTCAAAGTGGGTACCGGCTTTTTCTTGGATCGCGAGTCGTGTTTCAATATCCGGATACCCGAGGCAAGAGAAGGCCACTTCCCCGACAAGCTCCTCATAGCACCGCATCCTTGACTTATCATGCCCGGGCTTGTCTTGGACAAGCCCGGCCATGACAAGCTATGTTGCCGGCAATGACCATCGGGATACGCCATGAACAACACCCAACCGCTTGCGCAGATCCAGCGCCCGATCATGCTCGCCGGCGCGGGGAAAATGGGCGGCGCGATGTTGTCGGGCTGGCTGGCACGGGGATTGGAGCCGCGCGGCGTCAGCGTGATCGAGCCCGATCCCAGCGACGATATCCGCGCGCTGGTGACAAAGGGCGTTCGCCTCAATCCATCGCCCGGCGAGACCGGCAACGTGGCCACGCTTGTGGTGGCGCTGAAGCCGCAGATGTTTCGAGAAGCCGGCGCCGGCCTGAAGGCGTTTGCCGGCCCATCGACGCTGGTGGTCTCGATCATGGCGGGCACCCCTATTGCTGCGATCGAACAGGTCTGCGGCGGCGCCGTGGTTCGTGCCATGCCCAATACGCCGGCTGCGATCGGCCGCGGCATCACGGTTGCGGTCGCGGCGACCAATGTCAGCGGTTCGCAGCGCGAGGTCGCCGACGCGCTGCTGCGCGCCACCGGATCGGTCGAGTGGATCGACGACGAGCAATTGATGGACGCGGTGACCGCGGTCTCCGGGTCAGGACCGGCCTATGTTTTTCTGCTCGCCGAGGAACTGGCACGGGCCGGTGTCGCGGCCGGCCTGCCGGCCGGACTTGCCGAAAAACTCGCGCGCGAAACCGTCGCGGGCTCCGGCGAATTGCTGCATCGTTCGCAATCCCCCGCCGCGACGCTGCGCCAGAACGTCACCTCACCCGGCGGCACCACGGCGGCGGCGCTGGGCGTGTTGATGGGACCTGACGGCCTGCAGCAGATCATGATGCGCGCCGTCGCCGCGGCGACAAGGCGATCGAGAGAGCTGGCGAAATAAGCCAGCCTTCAAAACTATTGGTGAGGCTGCCACATGGGCAGCCTCACCCATGCCTTGATGTTATCCCCCCACCCCGCCGCCTGCCCCATCATGGGGACTCATCCCAAGGTGGAGATGAAACGACGAAGCTCACGCCCATCCCGAACTCACGTGTGGGCTCCCGACCGGTCTTGAACCAGCGTTGTGCGATCTCGGCGTTCGTGGCACAGCGCTCGAGCCA
>NZ_JBEKXH010000681.1:0-2895 GCF_049512235.1 Bradyrhizobium sp. | reverse complement strand
CTGATATCGCGGCCACACACGTAACCAACACCGCCGATGCCGCGCCCCCACCCCACCCTCCCCCGCGAAGAGCGGGAGAGGGAGTGAGAGGCCAATGCCCGCGGCCTGAAATGACAGGTTTCTTGGAATCGATCTACTAGATGCTACTAGCCGGCGGTCCTGCGCGGTGTGGCGCGCCGCCGCCAGCGCCATGCCGCGGCCGCGATCAACGCAAGCGCAAGGACAGACACGATCGCCTTGCTCCGGAAACGTCCACCGGGACGGTCGATGGTGCGCGACCACAGCGAGGGCGCCTCTCCTGTCCGCGCCAGGCGGAACGCCACCACGCTGTCGCCGATCGTGGTGCCGGATTCGGAATGGCCGCCGGCGGCGATCGCGACATATTGCTCGCCCTTCCAGAGATAAGTCATGGGATTGGCGACGCCGGGCACCGGTAGCCTGCCCTGCCACAACTCCTCGCCCGATTTGGCGTCGAAGGCACGCAGATACGCGTCCATCGCGCCGGTGAACACCAGGCCCCCGGCGGTGACCGCGACGCCGTTGACGAGTGGCGTACCCCACGCGAAGGCTAGTCCGAGCGGCGCGCGGTCTTCCGTGGTGCCGACGGTCGAACGCCACAGGATTTTTCCGGCCTTGAGGTCGAGGGCAACCAAGGCGCCCCACGGCGGCTTGTTGCAGAGCAGCCCAAGCTTCGACATCGCCAGCTTGCGCGTCATCGCAAAGGGCGCGCCGGTTTGCAGTCCGAAATCGACGCCCGGGGGAGGCTTGAGAGCTTCCGCTTCGGCGCGCGGGATCAGCTTGACGAGATGCACGACGTAGCTGGTGTTGGCGTAAAGGATCTGGTTCACCGGATCGAACGCCGCGCCGCCCCAGTTCACGCCGCCGCCGGTCATCGGGAAGATGACCGTGCCTTGCGTCGAGGGCGGCGTGTAGAGCCCGTCATTGCGCAAGCCCGAAAGCTGCGCGTCGCAAGACGGGCTGCCGATGATCGGCAGGAACTTGAATTCGTCCTCGGCCGCGAAACGTTGCGGCATCAGGTCGGGCACATGGGTCGGGAACGGCTGGGTCGGCGAGAGCATCTCGCCCTCCACACCACCCTGCGGCACGGCGCGCTCCTCGACCGGCCAAACCGGCTTGCCGGTGTCGCGGTCGAGCACGAACACAAAGCCCTGCTTGGTCGGCTGGATCACGACGTCGCGCAGAGCCTCGCCGGTATCGATGCGCGCCAGCGTCGGCTGCGCCGGCAGGTCATAATCCCAGACGTCGTGATGCACGGTCTGGAACGACCACACGAGTTCGCCGGTCTCGCCTCTCAGCGCGACCACCGAATTGGCATGTTCGTCATTGCCGGGGCGCTTGCCGCCCCAGAAGTCAGGACTCGGCGACGTCGTCGGCAGGAATACCAGCCCGCGCGATTCATCCGAGGACATTGGCGCCCAGACATTGGCGTGGCCAGCGCTGATGCCATCGTGAACCAGGGGGTCGAAGCTCCAGCGCGCGGTGCCGGTTCGCGCGTCGAAGGCGCGCACGATGCCAAGCGGCGCATCGACGCGCATATTGTCCGATATCGAAGAGCCGACCACGACCACGCCATGGCTTACTACCGGCGGGGAAGTGATCTGGAATTCGCCTGGCCACAGCAACGGCTTGCCGATCTCGATTTTCACCTCGCCATTGGCACCAAAATCGGCGCAGGGAGTACCGGTCCTGGCGTCGAGCGCGATCAGGCGGGTGTCGTTGGTACCCATGAAAATCCGCGAGCGGCAGGCCGCGCCTTCGGCCGCCTGTTCGTCGACCCAATAGGTGACGCCCCGGCAGGCGTAGCGGTTGCCCGGCCGCTGGCCCGGCGAGACCTTGGGATCGTAGCGCCACTTCTGGGCGCCGGTGGCGGGATCCAGCGCGATCACTTCGTTGAAGGGCGTACAGAAGATCAGGCTGTCCTCGACCAACAGCGGGGTTGCTTCGAACTTCGTGCGCGCCATCAGCGCCGGGGTGCGAGTTTCGAGATCGCCGGTGTGGAATTCAAAGGCGCGCACAAGATTGCCGACATTGGCCGGCGTGATCTGCGCAAGCGGCGAGAATCGCTGTCCGCCGCGATCACCGCCCCAATGTTCCCAGGCGCATGCCGGTGCAGCGGCCAACAGCAGAAGGCCGAGCAATGTCGTGGGCATTCCAAAGCTCCGGGCCAGCGCAAACGCGTGGTCCTTGAGCGACATGCGGATCAGCCGCAATTCCAGATCGGCCCGATCGGTGTCCGCGTCCAGCACGGTCCGAAGCCGCCGCCATTGTAGCGCCCGCCGTAAAAGCCGGGCCGGCCGAAATAGTACCGGTCGCCATCATAGCCGTAATAGCTGGGAACCGGGTCAATATACCAGGGGCGCCGTTCGCGGCTCGCCAAACGCCGCATCGCATCTTTCTGGGCATAAAGCGGCAGGCTGTTGTTCAGCGGCTGATGGTAGCCCGGCAGGAAGCCGTAGCCATGCCAGCGCGGCGCAGGCCGCTTATGAATGGGCGCAGCCGTCGCGACCACCGACAGCAGCGACAGGACGACAGCAATGGATAGACATAAAAGGCGCGACATAGGCACATCATAGACAGTCGGCTGCGGGAGGGCTAGAGGCATTGGCCTCTCGCTCCCTCTCCCGCTCTTCGCGGGGGAGGGTGGGGGTGGGGGCCGCGGCATCGGCGGTGTCAGTTACGTGTGTGGCCGCGATACCCGATCGATGGATTTTCGCCCGGAGCTACCCCCTCCCCAACCCTCCCCCGCGAAGAGCGGGAGAGGGAGCGCAGCGTCGTAAGCGTCGATGTGATCAGAGCTTCGGAAACACTGACCTAGGCGATCTCCTCAATTTCGTTCGTGCGAGCTTCGAGTTCCGCCTGCATTCTGCAACCTAT
>NZ_JBEKXH010000680.1:0-2901 GCF_049512235.1 Bradyrhizobium sp. | reverse complement strand
CACACGACCTTGGCGGAGTATTTGACCGCCTTGCACGAGGCGCTTCCCCCCACCTGATCCAACTTTGCGCGCGCCTTCAGGCTCCCGCCGGTTACCGTGCCTCACCAAGCAGCCGGTCGATCAGCATGCGGAAGCCGGGGCCCTGGACGCCGCGCTCGTGCCAGCGGCGCACCGCGTGCGGCACGATTTTCTCACACCGCCGCGGTCCCCGACGCAGGCATGGCGGCCTCGATCGCAGCCTGGAGTTGGTAGCCGCGAAGCGGCTTGAACAGTACTGCCGCGGCATGATCCAGTTCGATCCGCCTTAGATTTGCGGGCTCGCGCGACCCGGTTACGAAAACAATCTTGGAACCAACGGCGCTGTGGATGGCGATTGACGCATCGACACCATCCTCGATCCCTTTCAATCGGACATCCATCAGCACAACAGCGGGACGATGCTCACGGGCAAGTGCAATCGCCTTTTGAGCGGTATCGGCGATCCCGCACACCTTTCGTCCCATCGCCTCGATCTCATGGGCGAACAGGTCCGCAATCAGGAACTCGTCTTCCACAACCAGAATGCAATCGCTCAATCTGTTCATTTCGACGCCTCTTGAGTTGGAATGACAATCTCGATATGCATGCCGTCGCTGTAGCGCTCGGTGGCAGCGCCATCGAGTTGCGCCGCCAGGCCCCTGATGGTTCTCATTCTATGGGCGGCCCTGTTCGAATCCGCCTCTATCTCCGTACCGGCGGCAAGCCTGTTGTCCGACACGGTGAGAACGACGGCTTCAGTGATATTCCGCCGCAACGCCAAGGCGATTCGTCCGCCTCTCGGAAGCGAATGATCGAGACTGTCGATAATGAGTTCGGTCGCAAGTAATCCCAACGGGGCGGCAAAATCGATCGTGACCATCAGTGGGGATGCCTCCACGGTCAGTTCGACGCTTCTTTCCGCACGATTGGCCAGAACGTTGTCGGTCAATTGGCGCAGAAACGGCGCGATGTCGAAGGTTCCGAAACCGGATTGCATCATTTGCTGGTGGGCCAGGGCCAGCACGTAGACCCGGCTTCGCACATCCTGCAGCCCCTGCCTGGCGTCGGCGCCTCCGGTATATCTTGCCTGCGACGCCAACAGCGCATCGACCATCTGCATCTTGTTCTTGACGCGGTGGTGAAGCTCTCGCAACAGGAGATCGCGTTGCTTAACCGCCCCGGTCAACTCGACGGTCCGCGACGCGACGCGCTCTTCGAGCGCTCCCTTGGAGCTCACCAGGAACTGCTGCTGCCTGGCAAACTGCAGCATGAAAAAGAGAAAGAGGACGCATGCCGAGATGAACCAGCTCAACCGCCCGACGGTCCAGCCGAGCGTATAGCGCCCGGGTCCCGCGATCGACAGGATTTGCGAGAACGCCATCGCGGTCAGCACAAGACTCATCAACAGGAAGATGAGGTTTCTGCTGCGAAGCATACCCAGGATCAGTCCAATCCCGGCGATCAGCACAGCAAGCTGGGCCGAGAGCAGAAATGTGTCTAACTTCGTCCACGATGATCCAAGTACCAGCGCCGGAAACCTGTCGACGGCGAAGATGGCCACACTGACGGCGGCCGTGATCGCGATCAGGACACCGACCACGGCGAAGCCGATCGCGCGATTAACATGCCGCGCGCGGATCCGGCTCGCCCCGATTTCAAGGACGACGGCGATCAGCACCAGGATGCCAAAGCCAGTATACCAGAAATTATAGATCCAGCGGGACGACTGGTCGGTGCCGAGGATGATGTAGTCGGTCAGCACGGCGCCCGGAAATGTCAAGAGAACAAAGACCGACATCAGGCTGCCGAACAGATAGGCGGACGCCAGGGTCAGCAGCGACCAGGTGCGGGTGCCGCGCGTCATCACGAACAGCAGGAAGCTCGTGGACAGTTCGGTCGCCAGCACCCCGGCGATGAAAAACGGGATGAGACCCGGCAAGTCCGGCCCTCGCAGGTCAGCAACCGGCAACATGGCCAGCGCGGCCGCCGCGTAGAGGCAGACCGCCGCGACGATCCAGCGGTAGGCCTGATCCGGGGGCGCCGCCAAGTCTGGTCTGCGTTGCGCGTCCGCGCTACTAACGACGGCCGCAAAAGTACCGTCCGGAAGTACACCGGTGGCATCGACACTCGGGTATAATGCGGTGATGTCGGACATGGGCTTTAAGAGACGTCGTTCGAGCCCGTGAGAACGCACGGGCAGCAAGCATTCGTTCGTCCGAGTGACCTCCAGACCGAATCAAATCCGGGCCGAGGTGTGCGGCACGGCTTCTCAACCGCAAAAAATCGTTGAACCTGGCGATGGCACGTGGCTGAGTGCAAATGAAACCGGCTCTGGGGAGGACCAATCTCCCGTTAGCCAATAGGTTCCTCGCAAAATCTGCCGGCTGCAGATTTCGGCGACTCGCCGACGCTACGCTCACTGAGAGCCCAAGTCGAGCCAGCGTTTTGGGAGCAAAGCGGGCACCGACTGTAACTCGGCTGGGTACGCGGGTTGGTTCACGGCCGATGAATTCCCTGTCGGAGCACACGGAGCGCGTGACGACTAATTCGGCACAAACCCCGCCGCCTCAAGCGCCGCGCGGCTCTTCTCCGAGGCCAGCGCCTGAAGAAAGGCCTGTACTGCCGGACGATGTTTTCGCGCGGTCACCACGGCAAAATCATAATGCTCTTCCGTGAGCGGAATGAAGCTTAAGCCAGCGGCATCGGCGACCGGCGCGATCGTCATGCCCCAATCGGCGCGATGCTGGGCGATCGCGGCAGTGACCGCATTGTGGGATTTCGGCTGGTTCCAGTAGCCATCGGGACGCGCCCCGCCGAGCAGCCGGTCGATCAGGATGCGGGTGCCCGCGCCCTGGTTGCGGTTGACCATGATGCAGGAGGGAT
>NZ_JBEKXH010000679.1:0-2924 GCF_049512235.1 Bradyrhizobium sp. | reverse complement strand
TCCCTGCTTGAGAGCGAGTTCGGTCGCCCGGCCATCAGGGAAATGCTGCCGATGCAGCCAGGCGACGTGCCGGCAACCTATGCCGACATCGAAGATCTGGCGCGGGACATTGGATTCCGGCCTGCAACCACGATAGCAGAGGGAGTTGCGCAATTTGCGAAATGGTATCGTGACTATCACGATCTCTGACAGCAGCAGGACACTCTGACAGCAGGCCATTCTGAAAGCAGGACACAATGGGCAAATCTATCATCCCACTGATCATGTGCGGCGGCGCCGGGACCCGGCTGTGGCCAGCCTCGCGCGAGGTCCACCCTAAGCAGTTCCTGACCTTGTTCGGGCGGCGCTCGACGTTTCAGGATACCATGCTGCGGGTCTCGGATGCGACGCTGTTTGCCCGTCCGATCGTCATCACCAACACGGTCTATCGCTTCATGGTGCTCGAGCAACTGGTCGAGATCGGGCTTGAAGCCGATGTGCTGCTGGAACCGATGCGGCGGGATTCCGGCCCGGCGATCGCGGCCGGCGCAGCCTTTGCCCAAACCCGCGACACGGATGCGGTGGTGCTGGCGCTCGCCGCCGATCACGTGGTCCGTAACACTCCCGCCTTTATCGCCGCCTGCCGCCAGGGACTGGCCGCGGCCGAAGGCGGACGTATCGTGACCTTCGGTGTTGAGCCTGAGCGTGCGGCTACCGAGTATGGCTATATCAGCCCTGGTGACGTCATTTCCGGCGAGGTCCGCAGCGTGTCGAAATTCGTCGAGAAGCCGGATCCGGCAACCGCGGCCGAATATGTCAAGGCCGGTTATTTCTGGAACAGCGGCAACTTCATGTTTCGCGCTGCCGTTCTGCTCGACGAATACCGCGCGTTCGATGCCGAAAGCGCACAGGCGGTGACCTCATCCGTGCTCAAGGCCGGACGCGATCTCGGCTTCGTCAAACTCGACGCGGACGCATTTGCCGCGGCTAGGCCGATCTCCATCGACTATGCCGTGATGGAAAAGACCGCCCGTGCCGCCGTGGTGCCGGTCGCCTGCGGCTGGTCCGATGTCGGATCATGGCATGCGGTGTGGGAACTGTCGGACAAGGATAGCGAAGGCAATGCCGCGCAGGGCAAGGCCGTGTTCGAGGATTCCCGCAACTGCAATGTTTCGACCGACAGGGCGCTGGTAGCGCTGGAAGGCGTCGACGACCTGGTGGTTGTGGCGACGCAGGACGCCGTGCTGGTGTCACGTCAGAAGGATGCCAACGGCCTGAAGCGGCTGGTTGCGAAACTGAAGAACGTGGCGCCACAGGTCACAGAAGATCATATCAAGGTGCATCGCCCCTGGGGCTCGTACCAGTCGGTCGACAATGGCGAGCGCCACCAGGTCAAGCGCATCGTGGTGAAGCCGGGCGGCCGGCTCTCGCTGCAGAAGCATCACCATCGCTCCGAGCACTGGATCGTGGTGCGCGGCGCGGCGCGGGTGACCGTCAACGAGCAGGTCAAGACCGTACATGAAAACGAATCGATCTATATCCCGATCGGCGCCGTGCACCGGCTGGAAAATCCCGGCAAGATCCTGCTGGAGTTGATCGAGGTCCAGACCGGCAGCTATCTCGGCGAAGACGACATCATCCGCATCGAGGACGACTACCAGCGGAGTTGAAGGATCGTTTGTTGAGGCAACAACGCGCAGCTTCTTCGAAATCCGGTTGGCGCGCTTGAACGGGCAGGCGAGGGCAGACACTGATGCAGGATCAGGACGAGCTTGCCCGTCGGCGCATAGATTGGCGCAGAGGCCCCCGTCGCCAACGCGGTAGATCTGAACAGCAGTTCAAGAATATCGATCAGTGGACCATGAAGCTACTTGCATGAAGCTCGCCGATCGAGAGATTTGTCAGTGCTATGCTATCGGGATTTCCGAGGTTGATCACCGTATCCTGGCCGCCTATCGTCGACTGAAACAGGGATTGCGGCTGGCCGGCCTGAGCCTCGCTCAACAGCGTCGCCAACTGGACGAGGTTGGTGAGCGAAGAAAATCCATCGAGCTCAATGATAGGGGCGTTTGGGGCATTGGCGATGACCTCCGCGCCGAGACCTAGCCGGAACGCCGATGGATCGTTGCTTGTTACCACGGCCCGGGCTACCGAACTTGAAGAGACCAACCAAGGAGGCGAGGATGTTTGCTATGATAGATCTGAAGCTGTTTAATCGTCCTAAAATCGCATGCCGCTCATAGATCCGCCGCCGCATCGTGCGGCGGAGCAGACAGGCTGTCGTACCTTCGCCGGCCGCGACCAGTCGACCGCTCGGGCACGGCGTCAGCGCGATCAATTGAGATTGGAAGATAAAAGCGCTTTGAGGGCGATCAGGCTTCCCGCGGCGGTCAAATGATGTACGTCAAAGTAAAGCGAACTGCCGCCCGAAATCCAGCGGCAGGACTGATGATCACAGAAAGCCGGCAAGCTATCAAATATCTTAAGGGCCGGATTGCGGCGCGCAATTTCTGCAATAAGCGCGCGATAACGGCGTTGCCGGACGTCAACATCATTTCGAGAAAGGATGCAGCCGCTCTTTTCAACCAGCGAAATAGCCCGAGGTCCGCATTGTGCGGGATCAAAACCGATCTCTGGGACGTCAATAAAGTAAACTACCTTCTTGCCGGTGCGTAGCAGACGCGAAACCAAATCAGAGTAGCCATCGATAAAGGCAGCTTCTTGATCTGGAACGAATTTATCATTTTGGTAGATGCCGAAACTTCCAGTCGGAGCGCCCCTGAATGATTGGCCGCTGAAGTATTCGGGACCCATGCTCGCTAGAATAACGGTGGAAATAGTCGATGACGAACTCGCTAGATCAATCGCCGTGCCGGCAAGCAGGTCGCAATTCCTATCTCTGTCGCGCTGCCCTGCGTTTTTCGTGATATAGTGTAAAAACGGCA
>NZ_JBEKXH010000678.1:0-2932 GCF_049512235.1 Bradyrhizobium sp. | reverse complement strand
TCATTGGGAGCTCCGCGAAGCAATCCATGGTCACCACGGATCGAAAGCGCCTTTCGCAGCGTCTGGCCCCTCGGTAGTATTGGGAGGTCTCTACACGTCTTGATCCAATTGCCGCCGCCATGGCCGACATATTCATTTCCTACAAGCGCGAGCGCCGCGCCGCTGCGCGGCACCTGGAGCAGATCTTGCTCCGCTATGGATATTCCGTCTGGTTCGATCTCGAACTGGTTCGAGGGCAGGATTTCGAGGCGCAGATCGAACGCGAATTGTCGGCCGCCAAGGCGGTGATCGTGCTGTGGTGCGGGCTTTCCGTAAAGTCGCCCGGCGTGCGCTCGGAGGCGAATCGCGCCAAGTCATTGGGCAAGCTGATCCCGCTCATCATCGAGCCGTGCGAACTGCCGCTGTTCTCGACGCTCGAGCAGAATATCGACCTGACGGCAGCAGCCGGGTCGCCGCGCGATCACGCCTTCGATTTCCTGCTCGACGATCTGGAGCGGCTGGTGGGCAGGGCGCCGCAGCCGGACTTCAAGTCTTTGCGCAACTACGAATCGACTTGGCGCACCATGGGCGCCTTGCCCTTGGCGCGATTCCCGCTGGAGCCGGGACCGGCCCGCGAGGTGATCCTGCGTGACGCGGTCACGGCTTCCGCGCCGATCATCGCGGGGCCGGCCCACGACTATGCGTTCTGGGAACGGCAGTGGGACAAGCAGGGTGCCGGCGCCAATCTGGTCGCGCTGCGCGCCATCGCGGAAGATGCGCCCCGTTATTTCGCCGACCAGGCCCGGGTACGGATTGCCGAGATCGAGGCAACGCAACGCCAGCAGGCGGAGCGCGCGCAACGCGCGCGGGAGGCAGAGGCGCGGAAGAGGGTTGAGCAGGAGCGCGTCCAGCGGAAGCGGGCCGCGGCCGAGCAAGGCGACAAAGCCGAGGGCCGCATCAAGGTCGATACCGGGATCGTGCATGTCGCCACGGGCGGCTGGTTCAAGCCGGGTGCCGGCAAGGTTGAATGGTTCAAGGACATCGACACCGGCCCGGAGATGGTCGTCGTTCCCGCCGAGCCACCGTTCGCCATCGGCAGGTTCGCCCTGACATTCGAAGAGTGGGATGCGGCCCAGGCCCATCCGGAATGGCAGGCGCATGCCCATATGGCCCGACGCAAGCCCGATGATCACTCCTGGGGTCGAGGCAGGCAACCGGCCATCGATGTGTCGTGGGACGATGCCAAGGCCTATTGCTTATGGTTGTCGAAGGTGACCTCGAAGTCCTATCGACTGCCAAGCGAGGCCGAATGGGAGCTTTGCTGCAGGGCCGGCACCACGACCGAATTCTGGTGGGGCGATCAAATCTCGACCGATCAAGCCAATTACGATGGCAGCTACCCGCTCAGCAACGGCAAGAGGGGCGAGTATCGAGCGCGCACGGTGGCCGTCGACAGCTTCGAGCCAAATCCATGGGGGCTGTATCAGGTCCACGGCAATGTCCTGGAATGGTGCGAGGATCAGGTTGGCGAGTCTTATCGCGTCCTGCGCGGCGGTTCTTGGTTCAGCGATCCAGCCGGTCTCCGCTCCGCCAGCCGCGGCAGGATCCGTCCCGACGGCCGCGACTTCACTGCGGGCTTTCGAGTTGCCAGAACGCTTTTACCTCCTGCTCCTTAGTATCCTTGCTGGGGTTATCACCCTGCCTTTCGCCCGCGCGCGTTCGTCCCCCGCACCTTCTTCGTCGCGCGAAGCGCTGTCCGCCGCGCCGGCGCAGCGGCCTGCCGTTTCGCCACAGCCTTGCCCTTCAAACTCTGCTTCAGCGCATCCATCAGGCTGATCACATTATCCGGCCGCTCTTCCCGCTCCGCGGCCTTGACAGGCTTGCCGCTTGCCTTGCGCTTGACCAGCGCTTTCAGCGCGTCCTCATATTCGTCCTTGAATTTGGCGGGATCGAAATGCGCGGCCTTGGTGTTGAGGATATGGCTGGCGAGTTCGACCATGTCCTTGGTGATCTTCGGGCTCTTGATGCCGTCGAAATACTCGTCCTCGTCGCGCAGCTCGTAGGGGTAGCGCAGCGTGGTGCCGAGCAGGCCCTTGCCCAGCGGCTCGATGGCGATGACATGCTCGCGGCTGGTGAGGACGATGCGGGCCAAGGCGACGCGGTCCTGGTCCTTCATGGCGTCGCGGATCACCGCGTAGGCATCAATGCCCGATTTGCCGTCGGGCGCGATGTAATAGGGATGATTGAGATAGCGGCGGTCGATCTCGGCCCTGGGCACAAAAGCGTCGATGTCGATGGTGTGGTTGCTTTCGATTGCGACGGCGTCCAGTTCCTCCGGTTCGATCTCGACGTATTCACCCTTTTTCAGTTCGTAACCGCGGCCCTTCTGGTCGCCCTCGACGACGTCGCCGGTCTTGGCATCGACCATCTGCTGCTTCAGCCGGTGGCCGGTTTCCTTGTTGATCATGTGGAAGCGGGTCTTCTCGACCGAGGTCGAGGCCGGGTAGAGCAGCACCGGGCAGGTCACGAGCGAAAGCTTCAAGGACCCTTTCCAGTACGCGCGAGCAGCCATGATCATCTCCGAACTTGCTTTGCGGTTGATAATTCGGGAACTTCAACTGATTTGGCTGGTTTCGGTTCCGGGGCCGCTGTCGCGCTGTTGGCGCCCACATTCCCAACACAAAAACCGTCACCGCGAGTTTCGCACCGGCCTTCGGCCGACCATGGCGGATGAAACTTGCCCGACGGGCTAAGACGGGCCCTAGATCTGGTGTGATTTGGGCTGTCAAGCCACAAAGATAAAAATATTTACGTTGCTATTTTGTTCGAATCAGTTATAGCCCCACCCGTCTCGTTCCAGATGAGGGGCGTATCGCGATCGTCAGACACGCGGGATGAGATGCGGTGGACGCGGCAGCGTCGGGCGTGGCCAGGACATGGCAGGGCAGGATGT
>NZ_JBEKXH010000677.1:0-2932 GCF_049512235.1 Bradyrhizobium sp. | reverse complement strand
ACGCAACTTGCCTCCATGCAGGAGGGCGATCCTGCCGAGATCAAATTGATGAGCTACCCCACTACGGTACGCGCAACGTCCGCACCCTGGCCCGCGGGATTTACCGAACAAACGCCCCACCCAACCAACAGGGGCTTGCCCCGGTGAACGGCTGGGTGACCAATCTCCTCGCGCAGCTGGGTGACTATGCCACCGTCGGACAGAACCAGATATCGATCGTCGACGCCGATTCCTTCTGGGTCGATGCATATTTTGAGGAAACGCAACTTGCCTCCATGCAGGAGGGCGATCCTGCCGAGATCAAATTGATGAGCTACCGCCAGATCGTTCGCGGCAAGGTCGGCAGCGTCGCGCGCGGCATTAACGTCTCAAACGCGCAACCAAACCAGCAGGGGCTTGCCACGGTGAACCCGATCTTCACTTGGGTACGCCTTGCTCAACGTGTGCCGGTGCACATCGAGATCGATCGGGTACCTGATGGAGTTCGTCTGGTCGCCGGTATGACGGCGACGGTCCAGGTCGATGCGCTACCTGGGCGGCCGTCGAATTGAGCAGCCGGCTTGCCGACCCAGAGCTCAAGTTGGCACGCCTGCGGGCCCGCGGAATTGGCCTCGAAGTGCGCAGCGCGACGAAAGACCGTGGCACATAAAAGGAGAAGCTTCGTGACGTCCGCAGCAGAACTCAAACGCCTCGTCAACCAGCGCAAAGCCATCACGGTTCCGTGCGGGAGTCATTGATGCCGATTTCCGCTTTGTTCGCATTCTGCGGTCCGATCGGCCCGATGTCGATTGCGAGAACTCGCAAATGGGTCTATCGCGCGATCGCGCATGTAATGATCCGAAGAGTTGGGGTTTGCGTGGCCGTTGTTGCCTGCATGTCTACGGCGATCCCCATCCTCTTCGCGCGGGATAGCTCAGAACCGTTTTCGCCGGCGACTCTCGCCGAGATTGCCCGTTTGGAGGCAGATATAGATCGGATCGAAGCAGATACTTTGAAGCGCCTGACCACTGTCCCTGACAATCAGGTCCAGCAGATCGAGTTGCTCGGTAAGCTGATGCTGTTCGACAAGGAGCTTTCGGTCAATCGCAACGAGGCCTGCGCATTCTGCCACACGCCTGAAACCGGGTTTACCGGACCAGTCTCTGAACTCAATCGCACCACCGGCTCATACCCCGGATCCGTCCGGACCCGTTTCAGCGAACGCAAGCCGCAGACCCACACCTATGCGCCGCTGGCGCCGGTGTTGCACTACAATGAGGGCCAAGGTGATCTCGTGGGCGGCAACTTCTGGGACATGCGCGCGACCGGGCGACGTCTTGGCAATCCCGCGGCCGAGCAGGCCGAGGGCCCACCCGTCAATCCGACAGAGATGGGACTTCCCGATACCGCATGCTCGGTGTATCGCGCCTCGCTCAGACCCTATCGGGGCCTGTTCGAGTCCGCGTGGGGTGCACAGGCTTTCGCGATCGCGTGGCCCGCTAACGTTGAGCAGGTCTGCAATACGCCGGGTCCGCCGCCGTCCGACGATCCGGCGCCCGTGCATCTGAGTGCCGTGGACCGCGGTCGAGCCGCTGCAACCTTCGATCAAATGGCGCAATCAATCGCTGGTTACGAAGCCTCGCACGAAGTCACGGCATTTTCCTCGAAATATGATGCCGTGCTCGCTGGCAAGGCGCGGTTCACGCCGGAGGAGCAGCAGGGCAACGAGATATTCCGCGGCAAGGGACGATGCAACGAATGTCATCGCGACGGCGGCCCCGGCGAAGATCCCTTGTTTACGGACTTTACCGCGAGCAATATCGGGACGCCGGCCAATCCGAGCCTTCCTTACTATTCCGAAAACCTGCCGGACGATCGCGGCTACATCGCAAACAAGGATGGGTCCGGATTCGTCGATGGAGGGGTAGGGGCCTTCCTGCTTAACGGCCATCCGCTCAGTCAGCCGTCGGCCGTCGATGCGCGCTGGAAGCCATTGGCAGCGCAGAATCGCGGTAGATTCCGGGTGCCGACGCTGCGTAACGTCGACAAGCGGCCTTCGCCGGACTTCGTCAAGGCGTACGGTCACAACGGTTACTTCAAGAGCCTGAGGGAGATCGTCCATTTCTACAACACGCGCGACGTACTGCCGCGCTGCGCGGCGCACGATCCCCGCGAGGGCACGAGTTGCTGGCCGGCGCCGGAGACCACCGAGAACATGAATACGAGCAAGACTGGGCACCTGGGTCTGACCGATCAGGAGGAGGACACGTTGGTCGCTTTCATGCAAACGCTTACCGACGGGTATGCACCAACCCAGAAATAGCTGCTGCGGCAATTCGTCGAGCTATTGACGTCGTTAGGCTACCCTAACGCGCCGCGGCTGGCTCCTCGGAGTTATACGACTTTGGACAAGAGGATGGGTCGCCGGTGACGCTCGCAAAGCAGTGGCCGCTCCAGCTTACTAGATAGACCTCCCCTTGTTCGGGTAGCATTCGGCGCCTTGGTCGAAGGCAGTTGCTTCGCACTGCGCCTTGCTCGTAAAGCTGCAGTCTGCGCCGCCATGGCTGCGTCAGAACCCGTCGTTGCAATCAAAGTTGCAAAAAAACCGCTATCGCTGTCGTAAACGCTTTTCATTGAGCCTGCGCGGAGCAGACTCCGTGTCCTCAGTCGTCCGAACAGCGGTCGCGCTAACCAATTCAAACACATTCTAACGCGACGTGAGCGGACCCAGTCGGCTATCTTCTCGTTGTACGCGAGAGCTCGCTCTCGATGCAGGCCACGAACGGCAGCGTGGCAGATAAGCGCGAGCTTGGCCGCACCGCTACGTTCTAACCGCGCCACCGACCAAACCGAGGAGATGCCTTTGAGGACCGCCTTCGTTGGACTGGATTACATAGTCGATATCGTCCACCCAAGCGGCAAGCTCGTCCAAAAGGGCGGCCATCCGCTCGAC
>NZ_JBEKXH010000676.1:0-2950 GCF_049512235.1 Bradyrhizobium sp. | reverse complement strand
GTCAAAGAAGTCTTGAATTCCCTGTTTGATGTTCAGCATCGCTTGACGGCGGACGGGATCCTGGACGAGATCCAACGCCTTTGCGAACGCCACTTCGGTGTCCGCCTTTCGCTTCGCGAAGCGTTGCTCGTCGTCTTCCCTGCCGGTCTGGATGAAATTGATGATCCGGCGGTCGGCGCCTGAAAGCTCGCGAAACGAGACGATAATATATCCCAGATAGTTGCCGGCGCGGACACTCTCCAGAAGTGTTTCCGATGTCTCGGTCAGGGCATGCCATGCCGTGCCGGCGATCGCCAACGAAAACAGCAGGAGGATGGCAGCCAAAGCTGCAATCCGCCCGCGAACTGAAATGGAAGCCATCTTTAGACCCACGGTCTGTGCCACACAAAAGCTCTCGCCAATGCCCTCAGAATTTGGGCGGATGGGATGAGCCTTTCTGGGTACAGTCCTCAACACCAAGGCGACGGCGATATGGCGTAATCCCGACCGCATTGTGCCGACCGGCCGGCTGTCGAAATTTGCAGCAGCATGACGTGAAGATAGCTGCCCCAGAATGCCGGGATGCGAATCGATCAAGGTGCCGTCGAGGTCCAGAAGAACGGAGCAAGTCATGATCCGAGGTTAGCAGCCAAAAGCAAACGGGTACACGTGAACGCCATCTGCCCCAATCCAGCCACTTCGCGCAACACACGTCCCAAATTGGCGCATCGGCTCGATCCGGACGCTGAAGTGCCCAAAACACCCGCTGGCCAATTCAGCCTGAATTGGGCATGTTGCGCCTAACGAGATCAACAATGGCTTCGGCGGCAAAAGCCGCGAGGCTTCGCGGAGGGACTATTGCCGGTTCGACACTATGACTGGATCGCCCATTTCGGCCGAAGAACACCGGACAAGGTGGCGGTGATCGATCTCGGAAGCGGGCGGCGGTTCACCTACGCGCAATTCGACGCGCGCATCGCGCGGCTGGCCACGCATCTGCGTGACCGGCTGGCGATCAAGCGCGGCGACCGGGTCGCGGTGCTGGCGCTGAACACGACCGATACGCTGGAGGTGCAGTTCGCCTGCGGACGGCTCGGCGCCGTGCTGCTGCCGCTGAACACCCGCCTGACCGTGCCGGAGCTGCACTACATCGTCGGCGATGCCTCGCCCTCGCTGATGATCCACGACACCGAGCTCGCCCAAACCGCGCTCGCGGTCGCCGGGCTGTGCAAGGTCGGCGCCACTCTGTCGCTGGGGCCCGATGGTTCCTACGAGGCCGCGATCGCGGCCTCACACCCGCTCGAGCCTTCCGAGATCGTGACACTCGATGACATCTCGACCATCATGTACACCTCGGGCACCACCGGCCGGCCCAAGGGCGCCATCATCACCCATGGCATTTTTTACTATATCGTCGACCGCTGGAAGGACATGTATATTTCCGGCGGCGAGAACGTCTATCCGGCCGAGGTCGAAAACGTGCTGCACCAGCTGCCCGCGATCGCCGAAGCCGCGGTGATCGGTATTCCCAATGCGCAGTGGGGCGAATGCGGCATGGCCATCATCGCCGTGAGGCCGGGACATCCCATCACGGAAGCCGAGATTCACGCGCACTGCGCCGCCAACCTGGCGCGGTTCAAATGCCCGGCGCGGATCGAGTTCGTGCAAGCCCTGCCGCGCAACGCAACGGGCAAGATCCATAAGCCGACCCTGCGGCAGCAGTTTGGTTCGCCGGGAGCTGTTGACACAACCAATCTTATGCGGACAGCCTGACCGCAAATGCACCCACCGTCATTGCGAGCGCAGCGAAGCAATCCACGAAAGCGAGTCTAAATCTGGATTGCTTCGTTGCAAGGGCTCCTGGCAATGACGTTGAGAGACCACCTTACCCCCGCCCACCATCTTCAACGAAGGACCGTCGCATGATCAAAAATAACAGACCCTCCCGCCTTGCCTCGCTCGCCGCTGCGGCGGCTTTCAGCCTGGCGGCGACGCAAGGCGCGCTGGCGCAGAAGAAATACGACACCGGCGTCACCGACACCGAGATCAAGATCGGCAACGTCGAGGCCTATAGCGGCCCGGCTTCCGCCTATGGCGTCATCGGCAAGACCGAGGACGCCTATTTCAAGATGATCAACGACCAGGGCGGCATCAACGGCCGCAAGATCGACTTCATCAGCTACGACGACGGTTACAGCCCGCCGAAGACGGTGGAGCAGGTGCGCAAGCTGATCGAGAGCGATGAAGTGTTTCTGGTGTTCAACGCGCTGGGCACCCCGACCCAGACCGCGGTGCAGAAGTATCAGAACATGAAGAAAGTCCCGCAGCTGTTCGTCGCCACCGGCGCCAGCAAGTGGAACGATCCAAAGGATTTTCCCTGGACCATGGGCTTCCAGCCGAGCTACCGGGTCGAGGCCCGGATCTTCGCGAAATACATCCTGAAGACAAAACCCGACGCCAAGGTCGCGGTGTTCTACCAGAATGACGATTTCGGCAAGGATTACGTCGCCGGCGTCAAGGACGTGTTCGGCGACAACGCCTCCAAGATCATCATTGCCGAGGAAACCTACGAGACCAGCGAGCCCTCGATCGATTCCCACATCGTCAAGCTGAAGGGCACCGGCGCCGACGTCTTGATCAATATCTCGACGCCGAAATTCGCCGCCCAAACCATCAAGAAGCTGGCGGAGCTGCAATGGAAGCCGATGCATCTGATGACCGACGTCTCGATCTCGATCGGCGCTGTCATGAAACCCGCCGGCCTCGATGCTTCCGAAGGCGTGTTGTCGGCCGGCTACCTCAAGGATGCGTCCGATCCGCAGTGGAAGGACGATGCCGGCATGAAGAAATTCATGACTTTCGCCGACAAGTACATGCCGGGCTCCGACATCTCCGACGCCAATCTGGTCTACGGCTTCTCCGCGGCACAAACCATGGTGCAGGTGCTGAAGCAGTGCGGCGACAATCTGAC
>NZ_JBEKXH010000675.1:0-5089 GCF_049512235.1 Bradyrhizobium sp. | reverse complement strand
TGCCGCTTTTCCGGATCATGCCCTACGCCGCCTTCTGGCCCGCCGCATCGAGCCCGGCATAGATGCCGCGCTCGAAGCCCGCAAAGGCTTCCAGGCAGTTGCCGTCCGCGAACGGCAAGACCTGCATCAGGATCACGCCGGCGACATCACGGGAGGGGTCGATCCAGAAATAGGTGTTGGCCAGGCCCGCCCAGGCGAGGCTGCCGGCGCTGCGGCCCTCGGGCGTCTTGGCGCTGTTGATCATGAAGCTCAGGCCCCATTTCTTCACGATATCAGGATAAAGATCGACATCGTTGCTATAGGGCAGCGCGACCGAGATCATCTTGGTCATGGCGAGTTCGCCGATGTGGTTCTGGCTCATCATCGCGACCGTTTCGGGCTTCAGCACCTGGTTGCCGTTGCCGCGGCCCTTGTTGAGAATCATCTGGGTGAACCTGATGTAATCGCCCGCGGTGCCGTAGAGACCGCCGCCGCCCATATGGAATTCCGGCTCCTGCTCGAGTTCGAACGGGATCGGCGCCAGCGTTCCATCGGGACCGCGCGCGTGCATGGCAACCAGCCGCTTGCGTTGCGATTCGCCGATCTTGAATCCCGTGTCATTCATGCCGAGCGGCGTCAACATCTGGTCACGCAGATAGGCGTCGAGCCGCTTGCCGCTCGCAACCTCCACCGCCTTGCCAACGAAATCGATGTTGGTGCCATATTCCCAGCGCGTGCCCGGGTCGGACATGATCGGGGTCTTCAAGGCGGCGTTCTGGCAGGTGATGATGCCGGGCGTGCCGGTCTTCTCCATATATTTCCCCATGTCGCCGTTCCACATATCGTAGCAGAAGCCGGCGGTGTGGGTCATGAGATGGCGCAGCGTGATCTCCTTCCTCGCCGGCCGCAGCTTCGGCTCGCCGGCGGCATCGAAGCCTTCGAGCACTTGCGGTGCGGCGATATCCGGCAGCACCTTGCCGATCGGGGCCTCAAGCGAGAGCTTGCCCTGCTCGACCAGCTGCATCGCGGCGGCTGTGGTGACCGCCTTGGTCATGGAGGCGATCCAGAACACGCTGTCCGGCGTCATGGCGTCGTCCTTGGACAGGTCGCGTTTGCCGAACGCGCCCTGATAGATCACTTCTTTGCCGTTGGCGGCCATCGCCACCACGCCTGGAATCTCCCTGGCGTCGGTTTTCTGGCGCAGGACCTGATCGATCGCAGCTTGATTTTGCATAGGTGTCACCTCCCGTTTTGTTTTTTGAAGTGGCCGATCTTCCTCCCGGCCACGCCTTCCCGCAAGCATCGGCTACCGTTGGATATGCATCGGTCGCAATCTCGTGATTGGCGGCCGGCAATGGGATGATTTCGGGGCGGCTATTCCGGCCGCCATAATTGTGATGCATTGGCTTGCATAACCGCGTGATCTCTTGCCAGGCCCACGCTATGCTGGCGCCCGATGCAGGAAGCGTTTTTCTGTGGTAAGCCTTTGTAATTGCGTTGCTAATGTAACCTGTCCGACCACCAATTTGATGCAATTGATTGCGGCGCTCTGAGGCCGCGAGGGGGTGACGATGATCTCGACCTGGAGCGAATGGAAGCGGTATCCCCGGGCCGGACGCGGCGAAAATATCGAAGCGCCGATCAGCCCGGGCCTCTACGAAGTGCGCAATGCCGCAACCGGCGCGCTGCACGCCTTCAGCGCGGTCGATAACGTGGCCCAGGCTTTGGCGCTGTTGCAGGTCGGTTCCAGAACATGGTTCGGCCGGCGCGAGCCCGCCAATCAGCCCGATCTCGAATACCGGACCTGTGCCACGTCCACCAAGGCGGACGCCAAGACCATGGCGGAGCGCATGATCGGCCGTCGCGAAACCTATATCAGTGGAGCGGCCTGAAGGCCCCTCCGGCCAATCTAGCCGGAACCCCGGGCGACTTCATGGGCTTGCCTTGAAATGTCGTCCGGCGATGTCTGGCCTTTGGCGCATCGCGGTCCTATTTCAGCTTGTGGCCGGCCGAGCCTATATGGCGCCCAAGGCCGACACGCATTCGGAAGCAAAACCTTGAGGGAGTAACGTCATGACCCCGACCGCCGCTGCACGCACGCCGCAAGCCTCCGCGCCATCGCTGCGCGACCGTCTGAAGGATCCGTCGCTGCCGGTCAACGGCGTGGAACTCGCCAAGGTGCCGGTCATGAGCACGGCGGAAGCAACCGAGGCCGTGGAAGCCGCCGAGCGCGCGTTTCCGGCCTGGGCCAAGCTCACCGCCAAGCAGCGCTCCAATATCTTGCGCCAATGGTTCGACCTGATCATCGCCAACCGCGAAGACCTGGCCCTGATCCTGACCTCCGAACAGGGCAAGCCGCTCACCGAGGCGCTTGGCGAAGTCGACATCGGCGGCGCCTATGTCGAATTCTTCGCCGAGGAGGCGCGGCGGGTCTATGGCGAAACCATTCCGACGCAGCGGCCGGATGCGCGGCTGTTGGCGATCCGCCAGCCGATCGGCGTCTGCGGCGCGATCACGCCGTGGAATTTTCCCTGTTCGATGATCACCCGCAAAGTCTCGCCGGCGCTGGCCGCCGGCTGCACCGTGGTGCTCAAGCCCGCCAACGAGACCCCGCTCACCGCGCTGGCGCTGGTGGCGCTGGCGGAGAAGGCCGGTGTCCCCAAGGGCGTGTTCAATATCCTCACCGGCAACTCGTCTGCGATCGGCAAAGTATTGTGCGAACATCCCGCGGTGCGATTTGTCGGCTTCACCGGATCGACCGAGGTCGGCAAGATCCTGTACCGGCAGGCTTCGGTCGGGGTGAAGAAGCTCGGCCTGGAGCTCGGCGGCAACGCGCCGTTCGTGGTGTTCGATGACGCCGACATCGACGCCGCGGTCGATGGCGCCATGGTCTCGAAATATCGCAACATGGGTCAGACCTGCGTCTGCGCCAACCGCCTCTATGCCCAGGACAAGATCTACGATCAATTCGTCGAGAAACTTTCGCAGAGGGTCGCGGCGATGAAGATCGGCGACGGCACCGAGCCAGGCGTGACGCAAGGGCCGCTGATCAACATGGAGGCGGTCGACAAGGTCGAAAAGCACATCGCCGACGCGCTCGCGCATGGCGCCAAGATCGTCACCGGGGGCAAGCGCCATGCGCTCGGCGGCAGCTTCTTCGAGCCGACGGTGCTCTCCAATGTCGCGCCCGATGCGCTGGTGTCGCGGGAAGAAACCTTCGGGCCGTTGGCGCCGGTGTTCCGCTTCAAGGACGAGGCCGACGTCATCGCGATGTGCAACAATTCGCCGTTTGGCCTCGCATCCTATTTCTATTCGCGCGATCTCGGCCGGGTCTGGCGGGTCGCCGAGGCCCTTGAATCCGGCATGGTCGGGGTCAACACCGGCTTGATCACGACCGAGGTGGCGCCGTTCGGCGGCGTCAAGGAAAGCGGCCTCGGCCGCGAGGGCTCGCGTCACGGCATGGAAGAATATGTCGAGATCAAATATGTGATGATGGCGGGGATCTAGGTCTGGACGCCGCGGCAAGCGCCGGCTTCAAGTTATTGCGGCTTCCGGCTCTCCGTTGCCGTCGGCGCCTGCCGCTTTCGCCGACGTCAGATCCCTCTCCCATCCGAATACGGACCGGCCGTCCAGCCGCGGAGAGATCTCGCGCTCGGTAGCGATGAAGGATTGCAACGAGGGTCCCTCGGCCGTTCGTTCGAGCCGGCGCGCCTGGTCGTCGAGACGCTTGAGAGCGTGCATCTCATCGTCGCGTCCGAGCTTTGCGTTTCGGATGGCCGACTTCATGACGCCGATGGTCTCGTCGTAGACCTTGATGGGGACCGGGTAGGGGTGCCTGTCCTTGCCGCCGTGCGCCAGCGAGAACCGGGCCGGATCTGCGAAACGGTAAGGCGCGCCGTGCACGACCTCGGCCACCATCGCCAGCGAACGAACCGTGCGCGCGCCGACGCCAGGCGTCAGCAGCAGATCGGGAAAGTCGATCGGACCGCGCTCGGCCGCCGCGGCGAGCGTGCCGTGGAGCCGCCGCTGGAAGACGTCGCTCGATCGCACGTCGTGATGCGCCGGCATGACCAGGTGCGGCAGCAGCGCCTGCGCCGGCCCCTCACCTGTCAGGGCCGCCAGTTCGAACACGATGCGATCCGGGCCCAGATCCTGCAGCAGGTCGAGTTGCCGCGCACGGGAAAGCTCAGCCCGCTTGTCCGTCAAGTTGATGATTTCGCCGTGCGCCGGCCCGTCGATCGCGCTGTGCGGTTCGTCGACGAAACTCCTGAGGTTTTCAGAATGCCAGTGGTATCGGCGCGCCTGCTTCTTGTCGCCGTTCATACCTTGTTGCACGACCGTCCACTTGCCATCGTCGCTGACGAAGAACCCGTGAAGGTACAAATCGAAGCCGTCCTGAACGGCGGCGCTGTCGACCTTCGCGACGAGACGGCTCGCGCGCGTCAGCTTGGCGGCGTCGAAGCCGACGCGCTCGCCGAGCAGAAGCAGCTCGTCGGGGGTCTTCCGCGAATGCCGGCCGCGGCCACCGCAGACGTGGATGCCGAGTTCGTTCGAGAGCGGTCCCAGACCGCGCTTGAGGGCACCAATGACGCTGGTCGTAATGCCCGATGAATGCCAGTCCATCCCCATGACGGCGCCGAACGACTGGAACCAGAACGGGTGCGACAGCCGCTGCAGGAATTCGTCGCGGCCGTAATGATGCACGATCGCCTGCGTGATGATGGCGCCCAGCGCCGACATTCGGTTCGCAAGCCACGGCGGAACGCGTCCGCCATGCAGGGGCAGATCAGCGCTGCCGGTGCGTCTTGTCATGCTGCCCTCGGAATCCGGAATCGTTGCAAGAGTATCACATCTTCCGCTCGACCATGGTAATACCGTGCCACCTCCGCACCGGTTCCGATCAGTCTGTGCTTACGCGATCTCCAACTCGGCCCCGGTTATGCGGCGATAGGCTTCGAGATAGCGCTTGCTGGTGGCCTCCACGACACGTGCCGGCAACGGCGGCGGCGGCGCCTCGCCGTTCCAGCGGCCGGCGCGGCGTTCGGCGTCAAGATAATCGCGCAAGGGCTGCTTGTCGAAACTCGGCTGCGGCCGGCCAGGCGCATAGGCG
>NZ_JBEKXH010000674.1:0-2965 GCF_049512235.1 Bradyrhizobium sp. | reverse complement strand
TTATCGGGCGGCGCAAAGCGCCGACACCTTGGCGCGACCGGAATGACGACTACGTGACGGCCTCGGCTCACGCATTGACGTGGACGAAATCGCGCAGCAGCGGATAGATTTCGTTGTTCCAGCGCCGGCCGCTGAACACGCCGTAATGCCCGACGCCGGCCTGCATGTGGTGCACCTTGCGGTAGGTGCGGACGCCGGTGCAGAGATCCTGCGCGGCCAGCGTCTGGCCGATCGAGCAGATGTCGTCCTTTTCGCCTTCGACCGTCATCAGGCCCATCCGCTTGATCGAGGCCGGGTGCACCGGCCGGCCGCGATAGGTCAGCTTGCCCTGCGGCAGCAGATGCTCCTGGAACACATCGCGGATGGTTTCGATGTAAAACTCCGCCGACAGGTCCATCACGGCAAAATATTCGTCGTAGAAGGTCTTGATGGTTTCAGCCTTTTCCTTATCGCCCTTGGCGAGGTGATCGGCGAGATCGATATGCTGCTTGATGTGACGCTCGAGGTTCATCGACACGAAGGCGGTGAGCTGCACGAAGCCCGGATAGACCTGCCGGAACGCGCCCTTGCACTGGATCGGCACGTAATTGATCAGGTTCTCCTCGAACCATTTCAGCGGCTTGCTCTTGGCGAACACGTTGACCTTGGTGGGAAGGATGCGGGTGTCGATCGGACCGGCCATCAAAGTCAGCGTCGCCGGGCGCGCGGGGTGATTGTCCTCGCACATGATCGCGGCCGCGGCCAGTGCCGACACCGATGGCTGGCAGATCGCCACCATGTGCGAGCGCGGGCCCAGCTGGTCGAGAAAGGTGATGAGGTGCTCGGTATATTCGTCGAGGCCGAACTTGCCCTGGTCGAGCGGAATGTCGCGCGGGTTATGCCAGTCGGTGATGTAGACGTCGTGATCCTGCAACAGGGTTTTGACGGTACCGCGCAGTAGCGTCGCGAAGTGGCCGGACATCGGCGCCACCAGCAACAGCCGCGGCTGCTCCGGCGAGTTTTCCTTCTTGAAATGCAACAGCGAACCGAATGGCGTCGTGTAGACGACCTCCTCGGTTACCTCCCGCTCATGATTTCCCACCATCACCTTGTCGATGCCATAGGCCGGCCGCGAATAGGTCAGCGAGGTGCGCGAGATCAACTCGAGCGCGGCGGCGAGCCGTCCGAACAGCTTGTCGGAGACCCCTTGCGGGACGAGGTTTAGATACTTCAGCGCATAAGCTGCCCCAGTCCGCCACGGCGCCGTGAGGTCCATATGGTTCTGATAGGCCTGATACATCAAACCGGACTTCAGCAGCACGGGGAAATGACCTTTTTTATTTGGGCCGGTAGCAGGCGTCGGCCTGAAGCCTAATCGTTGCAGCAAAAGGGATTTCCCGTAGCGTTGGAGTTGGCCCGATACCTCGTGGACATCAACAAGATTCGCCCCTGCCTGTGCCAGCATGCAATATCGAAGCCAGCAAAGAGTCAAATGGCCTCGCAAACTGGCATGTCGCTTGCTGCATGCTATGCGATAAAGCATAAACATTAGGCACTTGGCAGCGGGACGTTCGGGCGAGATAATCCGCTTGGCCCGTTCGACGTTGAGGCGTTAAGGGGAAGGCCACATGGCGAAAGCGACACTGACCATCAGCAGCAAGAATTATTCGTCGTGGTCGCTGCGCGGCTGGCTTCTGACCAGGTTCTCCGGACTTGAGTTCGAGGAGATCATTACGGCGCCCGACGATCCCTCGGCGCGGGCCGAAATCCTGCTGCTGTCGTCCTCGATCCTGGTGCCGTGCCTGCGGCACGAGGGCGCCACCGTATGGGATACGCTGGCGATCGCGGAATATCTCAACGAGATCATGCCGGCCGCCGGCCTGTTGCCGGCCGACCGCATCCTGAGGGCGCATTGCCGTTCGATCTGCGGGGAAATCCATTCGGGATTTACGACCTTGCGGGCGTCGCTCCCGGTCAATCTGAAAGGCCATTTCCCCGGCTTCAAGATCTGGTCCCGCGCCCAAGCCGACATCGACCGGGTCTGCGCCATCTGGCGCGAATGCCTGGCCAAGTCCGGCGGGCCGTTCCTGTTCGGCGAACAACGCACCATGGCGGACGCCATGTACGCGCCGGTCGTGACCCGCTTGATGACCTATGATGTGAAGCTGGAGCCGCGGCTCAAGACCTATGCCGACATGATCATGGCGCTGCCGGAAATGCAGGAGTGGATCGAGGCCGCCAGGGCCGAGCCGGCCGACATCGAAGAACTCGAGGTGGAATATTAGGCAGCACTCGCGCTTGCCTGCCTGTTTGCAGGGCTCAAGCATCGGGCATGGGTTGCTTAACCAGGTGCCATCGTCGGAGCCTGGACCGGTACCGCCGCTGCGCCGCCGCTGCAGCGGCGCGACCGGCTCACGCCAAATTTCGGATTGTACCCAGCGGCTTCCACGGCTTTCCGACAGCGGAGCTTAGAACTGCCGCGTTGCAACGCGGCTGGCGTGATTTTCGCATGGCACTGGGGGAGCTGCGAGCACGGCGATCCCTGCTGCCAAAAAATTGGACGCTGCCGGTTGTCGCGATTGCATCCATAAGAACGCATCCAAGAACAAACACATCCCAAGAACAATGGAGGCCTCCAGATGAATCAGCACGCCGTCCTCAGCAAATTTTCCCACGTCAAGCCGGGCGATACCGAATTCACCGGGGGTGGCCTGCGCGACTTCTTCCTGTATCGCGATCTCGGCATCGCGGACGCGACCGGCGGGCAGGTGATCTGCCATCTGGTCAAGGCCAACCCTGACATGCCGCCGCAAGACGGCACCGGCTGGCATCGCCATGAGTGCGATTTCCAGATCGTGATCATGACCAAGGGCTGGGCGCGCTTCATGTATGAGGACAAGCCGACCCTGGTGCAGGCCGGCGACGTCGTGCATCAGCGGCCGGGGATCGTGCACTATTTATTCGATTACTCGCCGGACATGGAATA
>NZ_JBEKXH010000673.1:0-2966 GCF_049512235.1 Bradyrhizobium sp. | reverse complement strand
CCCCCTGGTGGAGGTACGACAGGCAGATGCCTGGGATTATATCTGAGATGGGAAGCCAGAGCTTGAGGCAGAATCCATTGGCAACCGTGCCTTTTGAATATGATCTCGTCGGCTATCTCCCCTTCGCGGACGTACTTAGCCTTCCAGACAATCATGATACGCTCCTGACGGTACGCAACTCACCCGGGCGCCAACCACGGCATCAGCCCAGTTACTGAGCCCTTCAATCGACCTCGTAAGTTTGACCTATTTGTGATAGATTGCAGTCGGAGTGACCGAAGGTTAATTGGAGAGTTCAATCGTGCTGAATAAATTCGGCCCCTCGGGCCACGGCGAAGCCCAGGTGCAATATCTCGATGGCGATTTTCGCGTCATCTCTCCAGGAACCTATGTGCGCTGCGCGGTGACCGATGCGCGGATCCCGCTCGACGAGTTGAAATACTGGAGCGTGGACCTGCAGGAAGCCTACGCCATCCCGAGCGCGGTGCTGCAGCGGCATTTCCCCGGTGCCCTGAAAACGCAGGGTTGAGATCGAATTTGTCCACGGGCTGGCACCCAGCCGCTCCGTTCACTCACGCCCTGGCTGTCCTGAACTTCTTTTCGCGCGCCTTGAACAGCCGCTCCGAGATGAATTTGCGCAGTTGCACGGTGTTCGCGAACTCGAGCGTCACCGCGAACGGCAGGATATGTTCCGCCCAGCAGGGCAGCCGGCCGCCGCCGACGCGCAGCCGCGCCAGATCCTTTTCGGTTGTCACCAGCGTCAGCGCGCCGGCCTTGGCTTCGGCGATCAAGGCTTCGATCTCGGTCTTCGAAAACCGATGGTGATCGGCGAAGGCCCGCTCCCGGACCACTTCGATGCCGCCGGCGCGCAGCGTCCTGAAGAACCTGGCGGGATCGCCGATGCCCGCGAAAGCCAGGACGCGCTTGCCGCGCAGCGACGCGACCGACGCATCATCCGCCTGAAGATGTGCCGCAAGCACCGGCTTGCCCCGCGCGGCGATGGCATCGGCAACCGCGCCGGCCTTGGCTCCATCGCCGACGACGATCAGCGCGTCGGTGCGGTCGAGCTGCGCCGCCAATGGCGCGCGCAGCGGACCTGCGGGCAGCACCCGGCCGTTGCCAAGGCCGCGGTCGCCGTCGATCACGATCAGGGCGGCATCCTTGGCGATCGCAGGGTTCTGAAACCCATCGTCCATCAGGATCACGCTGGCGGCCAGCGACCGCGCCAGGGCGACACCGGCGATGCGATCCCGCGCCACCACTACCGGCACCGTCCGGGCCAGCATCAGCGGCTCATCGCCGACATCGATCGCCGCGTGCCGCGCCGGATCGACCTTGATCGGACCGCGCAAGCGCCCGCCATAGCCCCGGCTGAGGACGACAGGGGTCTCGCCGAGGCCGCGCAGCAGGCTTGCAAGCGCCAGCACCGCAGGCGTCTTGCCAGCGCCGCCGACATGGTAATTGCCGACGCAAAGCACGGGGATGCCGGCATCGAAACCCTTGCGCTGCAATCGCATGCCTGCGACCAGGCCATACAACGCGCCGAGCGGCGCCAGCAATAACGATAGTCCTGACCAGGGCCGGTGCCAGAAGCCCGGCTCACGCATTGGCCGCCCCCATCTCGAGCCGCAACTGCAATAGATACGGTTCGAGCGCGGCGAGCGTGCGATCGAGCGCGCCGCCGAGCTCGCCGACCACGCGCTCCGCGGCCGCGACCGATGCGTCGCGGACCGCCGGATCGGCCAGCAATCGGCCCAGGTGCTTCACCAGCGCTTCCGCGTTGTCCGCTCTTCTGGCGCCTCCGGCGCGATCGAGCGCCTCGTAAACATCGGTGAAATTGAAGACGTGGGGACCATGGACGATCGAGGCGCCAAGCTTGATCGCCTCGATCGGATTCTGCCCGCCATGTTCGACCAGCGATCCCCCCATGAAGACGATCGGCGCCAGCCGATAAAACAATCCCAGTTCACCCATGGTATCTGCGACGTAGATGTCGGTGGCCGCCGTCGGCAACTCGTCGCGCGAACGCAAGCCCACCTTCAGGCCGGACGCCGCGATGGCGCGGGCGATCGCCGCGCCGCGCGCGGGATGCCGCGGCACGATCACGCTCAGGAGCGACGGAAAGAAGCCTGCGAGGGCGCGATGCGCATCGATCCAGATCTCCTCTTCGCCGGGATGGGTCGACGCTGCGGCAATGATGGGGCGCGCCTGCGTCACCGCCATCAACCGCTCCAGCTTGGCGGGATCGGCGGGCGGCGCCGCAACATCCAGTTTCAAATTGCCCGTGGTGATGACGTTGCGGCTGCCGAGCGCGGCAAAACGCTCGGCATCGACCCGCGATTGCGCCAGACAGACCTCGAACCGGCCGAGCAGCGCCGAGATCGTAGCTGTCATCCTGCGCCAGCGCGGAAACGAGCGCTGCGACATCCGGCCATTGATCAAAACCATCGGCAACCGCCGGGCGGCACTCGACAGAATGAGATTGGGCCATAAATCGGACTCGATGAACAGCGCCAGGCTCGGCCGCCAGTGATCGAGGAAGCGCGCGACATAGCGCGGCGAATCGTAAGGCACATATTGATGGATGATGTCGGCGGGAAACCGCTTGGCGACGATCGCCGCCGAGGTCACCGTGCCCGAGGTCAGGAGGATGCGGATATTCAGGGCGCGCAACTTCTCGATCAAGGCCGCCGCGGCCAGCACTTCGCCGACACTGGCGCCGTGAATCCAGACCAGCGGTCCATGCGGCCGGATATCCCGGCTCATGCCACGGCGCTCGCCGATCCGCGCGGGATCCTCCTTGCCTTGTTTCAGCCGCCGCTTGATCAACGCCGGCGCCAGCGGCATGACCGCGGCGGACAGCCTGCGGTAGACGCGCAGGGTCATCGGCAGGGAATTAGCCATGACCCGCCTCTTCCGGACGGCCGACCTGCGCATAGGCACGGCGGGTCGCATCGTTCAGGGTC
>NZ_JBEKXH010000672.1:0-2972 GCF_049512235.1 Bradyrhizobium sp. | reverse complement strand
TGGTCGAAGGTGCCGGGCCTGACCGCGGCATTGAAATCGCCAATGGTTTTTTCCAGCGCGGCCGGATCCAGCGTGAGTTTGCCCGCCAGTTCTGCGATCGAGCCGGCCTCGATCGGCGGGAACAGCGTCGGCATGAAACTGTTGCGGCAGGTCGCGTCGAAAATGATGTAGGCGATCTGGTCCGGCTGGGCGGCGACCAGGCGGCCCCAGATCGCGTAGCGCTTCGGCCAGATGTCCTCGCCCTCGTCGTAGAAGCGCTGGGCGCCGTTATTGACGACGATGCCGAACACCACCGAGTCGTGCCGTGTGATGATGCCGCCGTCGAATTTCGGCGCCCGGGCGTCGATCGCAACCGCGTGACATTGCGTGGGATCGCCGACCTCCTGCACGCCTTTTGCCAACAGCAGCTTCAGGATCGAGCCGCGGTGATAGGGTGTCCCGCGGATCAGGAAATTGTCGGCGGCCCCGCCCCAGTACTCTTTGAGCCATTCGATATTGGCCTCGAAGCCGCCGGAAGCGGCGACCAGCGTCGCGGCGCGGATGCGGCCGTCGCCCTGCTTCAGGGCCGCCGAAAGAAACATGCCGTCCTTGATATTGAGGTCGACCACTTCGGCGTCGTAGAGGATTTCAACGCCGATCTTTTCGGCGGTCAGATAGAGCGCGTTCAGCATCGCCCGGCCGCCGCCGAGAAAGAACGAATTGGTCCGTCCGAGACTGAGCGTACCGCCGAGTGACGGCTGCCAGCGCACGCCCTGTTCGACGATCCAGTTCAGGATGTCCTTGGACTCCGCGATCATGTGCCGCGCCAGTTCCTCATCGGTCTGGCCGCCGGTGACGCGCTTGAGGTCTTCCCAGAATTCCTCTTCGGTATAGGGCCCGGTCAGGATCTCGGTCGCCGCATCATGGGCGCAGCGCATGTTGCGGGTATGGCGGGTGTTGCCGCCGCGATAGAATTTCGGCGCGCCTTCCAGCACCAGCACCGATGCGCCGGCCCGCCGCGCGCCGATCGCGGCGCACAGCGCCGCGTTGCCGCCGCCGATCACCAGCACGTCGAACCTGCGGTTTAAATCGACCATGCCCTCTTGGTAGCGTTATTTGCATGGAAATCAAACCGGACCAGGCGATCGCCTGGTCCGCTGCCTCATGGGCTCAGGCGGTGACCGCCTGGCGGGTCTCGATGGTCCTGCCGCCGCGATAGACCGCCATCGCGGCGATGATGCCGAGCGCGGCGGCGAACATCAGCCAGAATCCGGGCGACGCCTTGTCGCCGGTGTTTTCGATCAACCATGTCGACGCAAACGGCGTGAAGGTGCCGAACAGCGCCGCGGCGAGGGCAAAAGCCAGCGAGAAGCAGGTGGTGCGGACATGCGCCGGCACGATCTCCACCAGGCATCCCAGCATGGTGCCGCTGTAGACGCCGAAATAGAACGAGAACATCATTTCGACGGTCAGCATCTTGCCGAAGGTCGGCTCGGCTACCAGCCAGTGCAGCGCGGGATAGGCCGTCAGCAACGCGAGGCCCGCGATCGCCAGCAACACCGGCTTGCGGCCGATCCGGTCCGAAAGCGCGCCGCCGACCGGATTCCAGATGAAGTTGGTGACGGCGACCAGAAGCGTGACCAGAAGCGCGTCCTGGCCGGAGAGCTTCAGAACGTTTTTGCCGAAGGTCGGCGTATAGACCGTGACGAAGTAGAAGGTCGTGGTGGTCAACACCGCGATCATCATGCCGAGCAGGACGATGCGCCAGTTGGCGAGCGCGGAGGCGAACACTTCGCCGGCGGTCGGATGTTTCTTCATGGCCAGAAACTCCGGCGTTTCCTCCAACGTCCGGCGCAAAAAGAAAATGACGGGAATGATCAGGCAGCCGATGAAGAACGGAATGCGCCAGCCCCAGGCCGCGACGGTTTCCTTCGGCATCAATTCGCTAAGCCCAAATCCGATGATCGCGGCGACGAAAATCGCGACCTGCTGGCTGGAGGACTGGAACGAAGTATAGAAGCCGCGGTTGCCGGGCGTGGCGATCTCGGCGAGATAGACCGAGACGCCGCCGAGTTCGACGCCGGCGGAGAAACCCTGCAGCAAGCGGCCGATCACGACGATGACCGGCGCGGCAATGCCGATCGTGGCGTAGCTCGGACAGAGCGCGATCGTCACCGTACCGAGCGCCATGATCGCCAATGTGACGATCAGTCCCTGGCGCCGGCCGATGCGGTCGATATAGGCGCCGAGTACGATGGCGCCAACCGGGCGCATCATGGCGCCTAGCCAGAATACGCCGAAGGTGTTGAGCAGCTTGGCGGTTTCGTCGACGTTCGGAAAAAACGCGTTGCCGATATAGCTGGCATAAAAGCCGAACAGGAAGAAATCGAATTGCTCGAGGAAATTGCCGCTGGTCGAGCGCAGAATGGCGCCGAGGCGCGATTTGATCTGCGGCGGCTGCGATACCTGCGACATGGCGAGCTTCTCCCCGTTTACAATTTGCCGGTGCGGAAAGACTCTGTTCCAGCCGACGTTTGTTGTGCTTGGGGAGCAATCTGCCACGCCGGCGCGGCATGACCAACCTTAAAAAAACCGACCGAACCAGCATCGCCAGGGAACGGATACCGTGAAACCTATCATTTCGGGCCACGAGCACTGGCCTCTCGCTCCCTCTCCCGCTCTTCGCGGGGGAGACAGCCAGCGCGCTGCGCGTGCACCACGCTGGGAGAAAATTGGGCGATGTTGCGCGGGGCAGTTCAGCCATGCACGGCACTTTCTACCCTCCCCTGGAGGGGCCTCCAGGGGAGGGTCGCTCGCGCAGCGAGCGGGGTGGAGTGATCTCTCCGCGGGCGCAAATGTATCGATTTCGCCGACCATGGGCCGGAAGCGGGACCACCGAAACACCGCCCCGCGGACAGACCGTCACCCCACCCCGCCCGCATAGACGATGCGGAGCATCGTCGACTGCGGACGACCCTCCCCCTCCAGGGGAG
>NZ_JBEKXH010000671.1:0-2978 GCF_049512235.1 Bradyrhizobium sp. | reverse complement strand
TCTCGAGACTGTTCGTGCGTCAGGAAGAGCTGCCGGGCCAGAAGATCTATCACGCCCAGGACCAGGACCATCACCTGGAAGCCGTGCTCGACCGTACCTTGATCCAAAAGGCGCAAGCCGCGATCGACCGCGGCGCGCCGGTGAAGATCGATCTCGACATCAACAACACCGACCGCAGCGCCGGCGCGATGCTGTCGGGCACGATCGCCAGAATCTACGGCCATGCCGGGCTGCCGCACGACACCATCCAGGTCTCGTTCAAGGGCACCGCCGGCCAGGCCTTTGGCGCGTGGCTTGCGCGCGGCATCACCTTCGAGCTCGAAGGCGAAGGCAATGACTATGTCGGCAAGGGCCTGTCGGGCGGCCGCATCATCGTCAAGCCGCCGCGCATCTCCGGCATCGTGCCGGAGGAATCCATCATCGTCGGCAACACCGTGATGTACGGCGCGATCGAGGGCGAATGCTATTTCCGCGGCATCGCCGGCGAGCGCTTCGCCGTGCGCAATTCCGGCGCCGTCGCCGTCGTCGAGGGCGCCGGCGACCACTGCTGCGAATACATGACCGGCGGCATCGTGGTGGTGCTGGGCAAGACCGGGCGCAATTTCGCCGCCGGCATGTCGGGCGGCGTGGCCTACGTGCTGGACGAGGCCGGCGACTTCGAGAAGCTCTGCAACCTGGCGATGGTTCAGCTCGAGCCGGTGCTTTCGGAAGAGATGATCAACGAGAACGCCTATCACCAGTTCGGCGATCTCGAGGCCCATGGCCGGGTCGACGTGTTCGCCAACCTCCTGGATGCCGACGTCGAGCGGCTGCACATCCTCGTTACGCGCCACGCCAAACTGACCGGTTCCAAACGCGCCGCCGAGATCCTCTCGAACTGGACGACTTACCTGCCGAAGTTCCGCAAGGTGATGCCGGTGGAATACCGCCGCGCGCTGAAGGAATTGCGGACCAACGCCGATGCCGAACCGAAGATCGCGATTGGGGCGTGAATTCGCAAGCGAGAGAAAAGACACAGCGGAAGTTCAGGGGCGGCAAGTTTAATGGGCAAGGTAACGGGTTTTCTGGAAATCGAGCGGCACGATCGCAAATACGCCGATGTCCCCGAACGCATCAAGAGTTTCAACGAATTCGTCATTCCGCTCAGTGAGAAGGAAACCCGCGACCAGGCGGCGCGCTGCATGAATTGCGGCATTCCCTATTGCCACGGCACCGGCTCGGTGGCGCCGGGTACGCCGGGCTGCCCGGTCAACAACCAGATTCCGGATTTCAACGATCTGGTCTATCAGGACAACTGGGAAGAGGCCTCGCGCAACCTGCACTCGACCAACAACTTTCCGGAATTCACCGGCCGCATCTGCCCGGCGCCGTGCGAGGCCTCCTGCACGCTCAACATCGACGACAATCCCGTCACCATCAAAACCATCGAATGCGCGATCGTCGACCGCGCCTGGGACAACGGCTGGATCAAGCCGGAAATATCAGCGCACAAGACCGGCAAGAAGGTCGCGGTGATCGGTTCGGGCCCCGCAGGCCTCGCCTGCGCGCAGCAGCTGGCGCGCGTCGGCCACGACGTCCACGTGTTCGAGAGATACGCCAAGGCCGGCGGGCTGTTGCGCTACGGCATTCCCGATTTCAAGATGGAGAAGCAGATCATCGACCGCCGCGTCGTGCAGATGGAAGCCGAGGGCGTCACCTTCCATTGCGACAGCCCTGTCGGCGGCAACTCCCCCGGCGCGATCGATCCGCGCGAAATGCTCAACGACTATGACGTGCTGGCGCTGACCGGCGGCGCCGAAGCGCCGCGCGACCTGCCGGTTCCCGGCCGCGATCTCCACGGCATCCACTTCGCGATGGATTTCCTGCCGCAGCAGAACCGCCGGGTCAGCAGCGAGCCGCTCGGCGACACCGCCGAAATTCTGGCCGCCGGCAAGCATGTGGTGGTGATCGGCGGCGGCGATACCGGATCGGACTGCATCGGCACTTCATTCCGGCAAGGCGCGCGGTCGGTGACGCAACTCGAGATCATGCCGGCGCCCCCGGAGCGCGAGAACAAGGGCCTGACCTGGCCGAACTGGCCATTGAAAATGCGGACGTCATCGAGCCAGGCCGAGGGCGCCAAGCGCGAATATGCCGTGCTGACCCAGAGATTTTCCGGTGCCGACGGCAAGGTGGCAAAACTGCATTGCGTTGAGGTCGACGACAAGTTCAAGCCGATCCCCGGCACCGAATTCGAACTCGATGCGCAGCTCGTGCTGCTGGCGATGGGCTTTGTCCATCCCGTGCACGAGGGCCTCTTGAAGACGCTCGGCGTCGACCTCGACCCACGCGGCAACGTCCGCGCCAATACCTCTGACTACCAGACCTCGCGCCCCAACGTGTTCTCCGCCGGCGACATGCGCCGCGGCCAATCATTGGTGGTGTGGGCGATCCGCGAGGGACGAATGTGCGCACGCGCCATCGATGCGTTTCTGATGGGGACGTCGAACCTGCCGGGGTGAGGGGGAGTCGTGCGCCAGTTAAAGCCGCTGGGGCCTGGAACCAATATCGCCGGGGTAACTTAGTGATGGACTACCGGATGCACGGCGCCCCCCGCGCATCCGATGAAACTGACGGCCCCAGCCTGTCCCCCCGAGCTGGGGCCGTTTCGTCGGACAAAGCTGCTTTACCGCACCCGCACAGGAGCTTGCGATGCTTTCGGTCTTGATCGGCGTTCTGATTATCTGCGTCGTCGGTGCGATTTGCTTTTGGGCCATCGACAGGTTCGCCAATGAAGCCCGCCTGGCAAACCTTCTCAAACTGCTTGTGGTTCTGATCTGCCTGGCGGCGATACTGCAACGGGTGCTGCCGCTGGCGGGAATTTGATCGGCCTTGCTTGCCTATCCCAGCCGAAGGATCGCAGCAGCTCGTGCCTTCCGAATTTGATCGACATGGCAATATGCTATTCTCAACACTCACATTGTTCTGGCAAGTCGTCT
>NZ_JBEKXH010000670.1:0-3835 GCF_049512235.1 Bradyrhizobium sp. | reverse complement strand
GTTCTGCGCTCACGTGGTCCATAGCCGTGCACCGATGATCATAGAGGACGCCTTCCTGGACGACCGGTTCGCCGACAATCCGCTGGTGATGAACGAGCCCAGAATCAGGTTCTATGCCGGCTATCCATTGATCCTCGATAACGGAAGCTGTATCGGGACATTGTGCCTGATCGATACCCGACCCCGTACGCTGCACGCATCCGACCTCGAGCGATTGCATGACTTGGCAGACATCGCGATGCAGGAAATCCGTAACTTGGCAGGCTAGAGAAAGGCGGGCCTGCCCGCATTTCGCTGCCCCAAGCGCCGGTCCACCGCCAAAAAGTTCATCGGAAGTCAAGGCCGGCATCGGTGGCTGCCTGATCTGCGATCAGCGAGTTTGATTTTGCGAACTGCCCCAGTTTGGCTAGACGACCGATTCCGTGAAACCTGTCAGGTCAAGTATTACATCATCGTGGGAGCCGCGCGCTCGCGCGCGTCGCCAAATCCGATCCCCGGGATCTTCCACCGTCATTGCGAGGAGCCCTTGCGACAAAGCAATCCATCGCGCGGCGTACGCTTAAGTGGATTGCTTCGCTCGCCGGACGGCGCCTTGCGCCGAGCCGGTGGCCCGCAATGACGGCTTGAAAATCCCTATTTCATAGGCGGCATTTTCGGCAGTCTCGCAGGGCTGGCGGCGGATGCTTCATGATGTCGGCGCCGCCGCCGGTCAGCGCTACAGTGACCGTGCGGCCGCCCTATGGCCAGGCGCTTACTGGGATCGGCACATCACCTGCCGGCGTGAGCGTCGCCACCGAGACATGCGGCCAAGTGAGTCCGGCGAAGTTGAGGAACACCACCTGAGAATATTGGATCTGCGTCGAGGTCACCTTGATGGTGATCGGCGCCGGGATCTCGCGCGGCGGTGTACCGGTGAACACCGGCCCTTGCGTCCCGGGCTTGGCCGGGATTCTCAAAGGTCCTTCGCCAGGTTTGAAAACCGGAATGTGGATCAGATGCTCCACGGTCTCGACCCAGAACGTCGCGTTCATCCGGACCGAACTGGCGTTGGCCGACGTTCCTGCGGCGTTGCCCTCCAGGAAGGCGATGTTGGCCGTTCCTCCGCCGAATTCCGGCGGCGACGGCGTTGTGGAGACAGTGAAGACGATCGTCTTGGTGATCGTCTGGCCCGCAATGGCGTTGCGCAGCACCGTATTGGGGTCAGTCAATATCGCCTGATTGATCGCTCCGGAGGCGATGAATTTCGTGAGGTCCTGGGGAATTCGCGGCGTGTCTTTGTTCGCCGCCGTCTGGCTGGCGAAGGTGATGAGTTCCGGCGGGTTGCTGCCAATGACGAAGGGCGTGATGTTCACCGACGGGATGTTCGGTGGGCCATTGATGACAGTGGTAGGCGCCGGTCCCTGCGCGTTGATGGTCGTCCCGTGCGGGATGGAGGCCATGCGGACGAGCGAATTGGCGAGAGCGGGGACGTGCTTGGTCGCCGGAACGTTCAGCCAGATGCCGGGTTCGAAGTGAATGCCCTGAGCCTTGCCGTCGCCTTTTCCCGTCGCCGGGTTGGTGACGTCGCTGATGGCTTGCACATAAGGCACGCCATTGAGGAAAATGTCTTCCTGGGCGTTACCATTGACGGCCAACGGCATTCCCAGGCCGCGATTGGGCACACTCCCAAGGGATGCCGAAAAGGACAGGGTCTCCGTCGTCAGATTGAGTTCGAGGACATTCTCGTTCGGCGGCGTCAGGATCGGCGGCGGCGGGATCGGGTTGGCGAACGTCGTGGTCGTCGGCGGCGCGCCGTTGGGGCGGAAGACCGTGTTGAAGCCGGTCCCCGCGAACTCACCGGTGAAATTCTCAAGGACGCCGAGAGGGGGCGTCGGCGTCGGAGCAGCGCCAACGATCTGTTTGACCTCGTCGATCCGGAAATCGACCGGCAGTGAGATTTTTGCGCGGAGGGGCGTTTCATCAGCCATGGACGTGATCCTTTGCCGAAGATTGTTGATGCCCGCTTTGCAGGGCGACGAGTGAATGGCACGTTGTGTATTTGGGTGATGCCGCACCCGGCAGCTTCCGTATATGTCTCGGCTGTCAGTAAATGTTGCTGGAACTCTAAGCCCCGGTGCACTGGGCCGCTGTGAGATAGTTCACATTCGGCAAAAGATCCTTTCCCCCGCGAAGAGCGGGCGAGGGAGTGAGAGGATAACGCTCGTGGCCTGAACCGATTGGTTTGACGGAATCGCTGCTCCAGGCGCGCGGCGAAGGCAGCACGAACCCACCCCCGTCAATCAACCCGCGACGACGTCGCTTCCGTGCGGCGCGGCGAGGCCGCGATCCCAGGGCGGTTCGGGCAGGAAGCGGTTGGCGATGAAGTCGATGAAGGCGCGCACCTTGGCCGGCGGATCGCGGTCCGGCAGGTAGACGGCATAGATGCCGCCGAGCTCGACCGTCGGCTGGTCCAGGCGGAGCTCCACCAGCGTGCCGGCGCGCAGATCATCGGCGACGATGAAGGTCGGCTGGTAGACCAGACCCTGTCCCGCGATCGCGGCAGCGCGCAGCGCATCGCCATTGTTGGCGCGCAGATTGCCGGAAATGCCAACGCTGACTTCCGCCCGCGCGCCAAACGCCCAGCGATCGGCGCGCTGTTGCGACAGCGTGTAACCTAGACAATTATGATCCTTCAGGCTCGACACCGTGAGCGGGTAACCCCGCGCATCGAGATAAGACGGCGCCGCGCAGACGACGAGGCGGCAGGGCGCGATCCGCCGTGCGATCAGGCTCGAACTGCTCAGGTTGCCGATGCGAACCGCCAGATCCCAGCCCTCTACGCCGACGCGCGGATGGCGCTGCGCAAACTCGGACAGCAGAGGCGCGATCTGCCGGGTGCCGAACGCCAAGGGCACATTGAGCCGAAGTAGCCCCCTGGGCTCGACCCGATCGGCCGCCACGGTGGCATCGGCGGCTTCCATTTCGGCAAGAATGCGCTCGGAGGCTTCGAGGTAGAAGCGGCCGGACTCGGTCAGCGAAAGCCGTCGCGTGGTGCGGTGGAAAAGCTTGACGCCGAGCCGCGCCTCCAGCGCGGCAATGTGTTTTGTCACCATGGTCTGCGACAGGCCCATGGCGCGCGCTGCGGACGACAGGCTGCCGGCGGCGGCGACTTTTGCGAATACTTCAAGACCCGTCAGCCGATCCAGCACGGTAATCTCACTCCTACGGTGTGAGCTGTCATTCCAAACTAGCAGATTATCCATCTCTTTGGAATGGATCATAAGGCGCTGACTCAACAGGAGACAGCCATGATCGATTCCCGAACCGCGCCCTATGCGGCGCTTTTGCTCCGCGTCAGCCTCGGAATTCTCTTTCTCGCCCACGCCAGCCTCAAATTTTTCGTCTTCACCCCGGCGGGAACGGCGAAGTTTTTCGGCAGTGTCGGGCTGCCGCCTGCGCTTGCCTATGTCGTGATTTCAGCCGAAGTGATCGGCGGCATCGCGCTGATCCTGGGTTTGTGGACCCGGATCGCGGCGATTGCGCTGGTGCCGATCCTGCTCGGCGCGATCTTCACGGTGCACGGTGCGGCCGGGTTCTTCTTCAACAACGCCAATGGCGGCTGGGAATACCCGGCCTTCTGGGCCATCGCGTTGATGGTCCAGGCGCTGCTCGGCGACGGTGCCTACGCGCTGCGCCTGTCGCCCGGCACGGGCCTTGCCAGCGGACTGCACGGCGCACACTCTCATTAAGGCCAGCCGTCAAAACTATTGAATCGGATCTGGTTCTCCCCTCCCCCCGCGAAGCGGTGGGGAGGGATCGGGGGTGGGGGGTCCATGGGCAGGAAGCGCTGCTTCGG
>NZ_JBEKXH010000669.1:0-2979 GCF_049512235.1 Bradyrhizobium sp. | reverse complement strand
CTCGGAATCGTCACGGTCGCAAACACGAAGATGATGGTCAGGCCGGCGAGCAGGATGTTGAGCGCGATCTCGTTCGGCGTCTTCTGCCGCTCGGCACCCTCCACCAGCTTGATCATGCGGTCGATGAAGGTCGATCCCTGGGCGGCGGTAATGCGGACGCGGATCCAGTCCGACAGCACCTGGGTGCCGCCGGTCACCGCCGAGCGGTCGCCGCCGGATTCGCGGATCACGGGCGCCGACTCGCCGGTGATCGCGGCTTCGTTGACCGAAGCGACGCCCTCGATGACCTCGCCGTCGGACGGAATATTGTCGCCGGCTTCCACCAGCACGATATCGCCGACCTTGAGGCTGGTGCCGGACACCAGCCGATAGGTCTTGCCGGGGCCGCCCAGCAGCTTGGCCTGGCTCTCGGTGCGGGTCTTCTTGAGCGATTCGGCCTGCGCCTTGCCGCGCCCCTCCGCGACCGCCTCGGCGAAATTGGCGAACAGCACGGTGAACCACAGCCACACGATGATCTGGAAGGTGAAGCCCAAATGCTCGCCCCCCGTCAAGAGATCGCGCAGGAAAATCACCGTGGTCAGCGCGGCCACCACCTCGACCACGAACATCACGGGGTTCTTGGCCATCAGCCGCGGATCGAGTTTTGCAAAAGCCGAGCCGATGGCGGGGGTCACGATTTTCGGATCGAGCATCGCCGATACCGGCACGCGCTTCTGTAGTTTCATGGTTTCCATGGACGTAACTCCCGAGAAGAGATCGATCAGAACAGGGTATTGGCGGTCATCGCGAGATGCTCGACGATCGGCCCGAGCGCCAGCGCCGGGAAGAAGGTCAGACCGCCGATGATCAGGATCACGCCGACCACGAGGCCGACGAACAGGCCGCCGGTGGTCGGCAGCGTGCCGGCAGAGGGCGGGATCGACTTCTTGCCGGCCAGCGAGCCGGCAAGCGCCAGCGCCGGAATGACCATGAAGAAGCGGCCGACGAACATCGCGCTCGCCAGCGTCAGATTGTAGAAGAACGTATTTCCGGTGAGGCCGGCGAAAGCCGAACCATTGTTGCCGGTCGACGAGGTATAGGCATAGAGCACCTCGGTAAAGCCGTGCGGCCCCGCATTGGCCATCGAAGCCACCGCCGAGGGCAGCACCAGGGCCACCGCGGTCCAGCCCAGATACATCAGCGGCAGCACCAGGATGGCGAGCATCGCCATCTTGACCTCGCGCGCCTCGATCTTCTTGCCGACATATTCCGGGGTGCGGCCGACCATCAGGCCGGCGACAAAGATCGAGATGATGACAAAGATGAGCATGCCATAGAGCCCGGAGCCGACGCCGCCGACGATGATCTCGCCGAGCTGGATGTTGATCAGCGGAATCATGCCGCCAAGCGCGGTGAAACTGTCATGCATGGCGTTGACCGCACCGCACGACGCGTCGGTGGTGATGACGGCAAACAGCGAGGAGGCAACGATGCCGAAACGGACTTCCTTGCCTTCCATGTTGCCGCCGGTCAGCCCGAGCGCGTTGAGCGCGGTGGTGCCACCCGCTTCCGCCCAGTAGGTGACGACGACGCCTGACAGGAACAATACGCCCATCACGGCCAGGATCGCCCAGCCCTGGCGCTGGTTGCCGACCATGCGGCCGAACACGTTGGTCAGCGCGGCGCCGATCGCGAAGATCGAAATCATCTGCACGAAGTTCGACAACGCGGTCGGGTTCTCGAACGGATGCGCCGCGTTGGCATTGAAGAAGCCACCGCCATTGGTGCCGAGCATCTTGATCGCGATCTGCGAGGCGACCGGACCGACCGCGATGGTCTGCTTGGCGCCTTCCAGCGTGGTCGCATCGACATAGGCGCCAAGCGTCTGCGGGATGCCCTGCCAGACCAGGAACAGCGTATAGACGATGCAGATCGGCAGCAGCACGTAGAGGGTGCAGCGCGTCACATCAACCCAGAAATTGCCGATGGTGCGCATCGAAGAGCGGGAGAAGCCGCGGATCAGGGCCACCGCCAGCGCGATGCCGGTTGCCGCCGACAGGAAGTTCTGGTGCGTCAGCCCCAGCATCTGCACCAGGTACGACAGCGTGCTCTCGCCGCCATAGTTCTGCCAGTTGGTATTGGTGATGAAGCTGATCGCGGTGTTGAACGACAGGTCTTCGGCGACGGCGGATTGCTCCGCCGGATTGAACGGCAACAGCGCCTGCAGGCGCATCACGGCATAAATAATGACAAAGCCGCCGACATGAAACAGCAGCATCGCAACCGTGTAGGTCAGCCAGTGCTGTTCGCGCCTTTCATCGACGCCGCCGATCCGGTACAGCGCGGCCTCGACCGGGCGCAGGACCGGCGAAAGGAATGTGCGCTCGCCGTTGAAGACGCGCGTCATGTACCAGCCGAGCGGTTTGACCAGCGCGACGACGATGGCGCAGTACAGAATGATTTGAATCCAGCCGATGACGGTCATGGTCATATGCCCTTGGTTTGCACGTGATTATTTTAAAGCCGGTTGCCGTGCCGCAGCAGTCCGCGGCGGGCGCTCGTCAAGCGCTCAGAAGCGCTCGGGCCGCAGCAGCGCGTAGGTCAGGTAGACCAGGAGGCCGACGGAGACGAGCGCGGCGAGTGAATAATCGAAGATCATGATCGTTCTCCCTCAGAGCCGTTCGCAGGCATAGGCGTACCCTATTCCCAGCACGAAAAGACCGAAGGCGAGGGCCAGCATGACGACGTCCCACATGAGATGCTCCTTTTCGCGCTTGTTCCCGTTGCGCCAGCGTCGCGCGTCTGCGGCAAGGTCGAGTTGCGGTGGATCAATCCGCGATCGAACCGCAACCCCGGTGCCTTACCCCTGTCAGTGGGCCTGAAGTGCCACTCAGCACATAGGTTTTCGAGGCGGGAGCAACGGCTACCTTATAGGAATCTCATAAAAGGCCAGGACGCTTCCCGGCCAGGCGGAGAGCGAGCAGCACCCGTAACCTACTG
>NZ_JBEKXH010000668.1:0-3001 GCF_049512235.1 Bradyrhizobium sp. | reverse complement strand
CTTCTCCTGCCCCATCACAGCTAGGCGCGCCGCGAGCCGCATGGCATAGCAGTTCGTACAGCCAGGCGAGAGGATTGTGCATCCCGCGACCGGGTTCCAAGTCGCCTCAGTCCATTCGATCTTCGAGTTCGTGGCCATTACTTATTTTCCTTCTTCGGGAACGTCACCACGATGTCGTCGGCGAAAGTCCCTTTGCGCCGGTTTGGCTTGCTGGTCGTGATCTTCTTCGCGGCATCGAGGATGTTCAGCGCGTCTTTGTAATTCTTTTCGACGAACGGATTTATGCCGAGCGCCTTCTGGTGTTCCCGGTGGATCGCCTCCATGGTGAGTTTCCTGCCCGCGAAGAACTCGAGGAGCTCGTCACACAGATCATCGAGAGGCCGGTTCAGGAGGCTCAGGAGCGGCGTCTTGTCGCTCTCCGAACGCACATACCGAACCGCGCGATGCCCTGGTTCTTGTCCTCGCTCGCCTTGTACATGATGTTCTTCATGATCCCGTATCCCAGCGGATGCTTGGTCACGAAGATGAGGTAGTGCGACGTCCGATCTCTCTGCTCGTATTCGAACACGTAGGGAATGATGTACGGATAGCCGCGCTCCCGGAGCGCCTCCGCGAATTCTTCAATGATGAGCGCCTCGCGGTTCTCCCGATGCATACCGGACGTCAGCTCCCGCAGACGGTCTGCTCGCTCCTTGCCAAATAGCGCGTCTACATGCTTCGTCACCATCGGATTAGTCAGAGCGGCGTTGATACGGTCGAAGGGAAAGAACAGGACCATGTCCGAGCCCCATCCCTTCATCAGGGCTTCGAGGAGCTCGAGCGTAACGCCCTTGTAGCCGAATGGGTCGATGAAGCTGAACGCCGGCACCATGTCTATGCTAGCGAACTCCTCGACCAGTTCCTCATCCACCTCGCCCGTGCGGATCTGGAACTTGTGCTTCAGCGCGTCGATGCCCGGAAGAGCGAGGATGTTCTTCTCGAGCTCCGCCGTCCGGGCAGCATCCTCATCGTTGAAAACAGAAATCAGCTTGTCTCTCAGGTCCGGCGTCGCGATGACGTGCTCCAGCACCAGGAGAGGCGTGGAGACCGATCCATCCTCGTACTTGCCCGGCCCACAGAAGAGGTCGATGTAGACAGGCGCGGGTCCGTCTCGCCCTGAACCTGGCCAGCCATAATCCTGGCCCAAGCCTTGAAGTACTTGACGACGATCGTAGATTTGACCCTCGACTTGGCCTTCTGATCCTCGAAAAATTCCGGTCTCTTCGCCACGAAAGTCCTCCCGACCGGAGCGCAGGCGCGAATCGCAATTCAAACCACGGTAAGGCTGGAGGGTAAAGACAGCCACCGTTCTCTTTCTGTTCCTAGCATGCTATTGCAATGCATGTCACTGGCTTTGCGTACGGCGTTTATCACCCCCTGCCAGCCCGCTCCCGAGAAAATCCTTCGGAATCAACGGGAGCAAGAGGCCCACTTTCTCTCCGGCGTGGTGCGGGCTGTAGCGCGCTGGTGGTCTCCCCCGGAAGGAGCGGAATAGTCTCAAAACGAACAGAGATAGCCACACAGACTAACACCGCCGAGCGACCAATGTCCGAACTGGTCAATCACGACTCGATCGGGCCGCCTCGTCGTGTCCGGAATTCGCCCTTTTGAAACGTGCCGACGAACGCCAAGAATGTCGGTTGCTTGGGGTGGATCGGAAGAGCGCGGCAGGCGGCTTAAATGAAGCGATCAGCCCTAAGCCGACATCGGTCGAGGGACCAAGCCCGGCGTGATCTGCGGCCGCCACAATTCCATCGCCCTGGCGATAGCGGAATAGGTTGGCGTCTGAATGCCCGAGCGGAGCAGGCCTGCTCCGCCCGACCTCCGGTTCGGGCCAACTCCGGGCGACATGAGTTGGCTGCTCCTGCAGCCCTTCGGCGGGACGACTGATACGTCCCACACTGATACGTCCCACAGTTGCGGACGGACGTGGCGTTTAGTACTCTAGGTACGCTTACCACCACTTGTTGCCGGTTCAGTTGCCGCGGCAGGCGATCAGCACTGCCTGGAGCCCCAATGACGCAGCTGATAAAGGTTGCGGGGTGGGAGGGCGCGGCGCGGCTCAATGTCGTGTTCGTTCACGGCCTCGGCGGCCACCCCTATGACACCTGGCGCCGGGCGCGGGGCGCGGAGACGTTTTGGCCGGACTGGTTAGCGCGCGACATTGCGGGGCTGTCGGCCTGGACGCTGGCCTATGACGCGCCGCCGAGCAACTGGCTGGGCACGGCCATGCCGATCCAAGACCGGGCGCGGAACGTCCTGGAAAGCCTGCTCGGCGTGCGCAAGCTCAGGGACGCCCCGTTGGTCTTCATCTGCCACAGCCTGGGCGGGCTGATCGTCAAGCAGCTGCTGCGCGCCGCCGATGCGCGCCGCGCCTATGGCGATGCCGAAGCGGCCGACCTGATCGCGTGCGTGAAGGGTATCGTCTTCCTGGCGACGCCGCACACCGGGTCCGCGCATGCGACGCTGCTCGAAACGCTTCGGCTGATCGCCTGGCCGTCGCCGTCGACGCTCGACCTTGTCAAGAATGACGCCAATCTGCGCGAGCTCAATGTCTGGTATCGCAACTGGCCATCATCGATTCAGCACAAGGTGTTTTACGAGAAGCGCAGCACCTCGGTGGGAGTCATCGTCGCAGACGACAGCGCCGATCCGGGCCTGCTGCGCGTCGAGCCGATCGGCATCGACGCTGATCATATCGAAATCTGCAAGCACGGTGGACAGTCGGCTGCGAAACAAGCCGTCCAGGGATAATGCCATAGGGGGCCACCTGCCCCCTATGTATCAACTCGCCGCCGAAATAAATGCGATCCGCCCAGCCTCGCCCCGTTTACGATGAGGCCTCAACGTGATTTCCACGTCCTGATCAAAGGCCGTCAGCATTCGCATCAGCTTCTCTACTGAAACCAACCGGAAATCGCCCCTGAGCAGCTTCGATAGGTCGGGCTGCTTCATTTCGATC
>NZ_JBEKXH010000667.1:0-3006 GCF_049512235.1 Bradyrhizobium sp. | reverse complement strand
CAGCAATCACGAAGGCGGCCAGCTTGTAACCATGGATATTGTGACCGACCGCCTGCGCGCGCAGCGGGTTGTCTCGGATCGCGCTCAAAATCGCGCCGACCGGCGAGCGTACGATGCGCAGCGCGATCACGATGCCCACGAAATAGCAAACCGCCAGGAACTGATACAAGGACCAGCCGTCGGTGAAGCGAAGCGTGGCAAATCCCAAGTTGAAACTTGGCATTGGTACCCCGGGCAGGCCATTCTCACCGCCGGTAAAAGCCGACAGCGGATTGAACTCGACGAAGAAAAATACCTCGGCGATCGCCACGGTGATCATCGCGAAATAAATGCCGGTACGCCGCAGGGCGATCAGTCCGACAAGATATCCGACCGCGGCTGCAGCGATCATGCCGACGACCAGCGCCAGCAACACATTCGGAAATCCGGCGCGGGTCAAGAGATAAGCGGCGACGAAACCGCCGGTGCCATAGAACGCGGACTGGCCGAACGACAGCAGCCCGGTATAGCCGAACAGAATGTCGAAGCCGATCCCGAAAAGCCCCCAGACCAGAATGCGATTGACTGTGTTGGGGGCGAATCCGAGATGCGGCAGGATGAACGGCGCCACGATCAAGCCGACCGCCGTGAACAGCTCGATGAGGTAGCGACGTTGCCTGGACATCAGCCGGCCAACTTCATTCGCGACCCCTGATGCCGAGCAGCCCGTAGGGCCGCACGACCAGGACGAGAGTCATCGCCGCAAACAACATCACATAAGCGTAGCCGGGGTTGACCATGGAAGTGATGCTGATGATCTCGCCCGCGATCAGGCCGCCGAGAATGGCGCCCGGAAACGAGCCGACGCCGCCGATTACCACCACGACGAAGGTCTGAACCAGGATGTCGTCGCCGATGCCCGGTGTCAGCGAGACCACGGGAGCATTGACGATTCCGGCAAAGCCGGCCGCCATCGCGCCGATACCGAACACGATCATGAACACGCGGTAGACGTTGATGCCGAGCGCATCGACCATGACCGAGTCCTCGATGCCGGCGCGTACGATCATGCCGATCCGCGTGCGATAGAGGATAACGAACAGCACACTTAGCGCCACGGCGATGATCCCGACTACCGCCAGCCGGTATGTGGGATAAAACATGAAACCGAGCGAGGTGATGCCTGCGAACACGGGTGGCGGCGGTACCATTTGCGACTGGCTGCCAAAAATCAAACGGACGAGTTCTACGAAAACGATGCTGAGGCCGAAAGTGACGAGAAGCTGATCCTCGTGCGGCCGATTGTAGAAATGCCGTATGATGATGCGTTCCATCAGAATGCCGACGATTGCCACGAACAGCGACCCGGCGATGACGGCCGCCACGAATGAGCCGGTATAGCCGTATGCGACGTAGCCGGCGTAACCGCCGAGCATGAACATCGCGCCATGCGCGAGGTTCAGGACGCCGAGGGTGCCGTATATGATTGTCAGGCCAGACGAGATCAGCGCCAGCAAAGCACCGAGCGCCAGTCCGTTGAACACTTGCGATACGAAATTAGCCCAATTGACCATTAATTTCTGTCACGCGAACCGGCGCCCTTCGGAAATGACGTGGATGAGCAATAAGCGAGGCGCCGCGGGCGGCTGTCATCCGCCCGCGGCGCCGTGGTGCCGTCGATCTCAGGTATAGTCGCCGAGCTGGCAACCGAAGGCCTCCGGTTTCTGCATCAGGCCCTTGCCGGGTACGATTTCCACGATGTCGTAATAGTCTTCTTTACCCTTCATGTCCTTCTGCTGCTTGCCCTTGACGATGAGCACCGGGCGGACGCACTGGTGGTCTTCCTTGCGGTAATAGACATCGCCGACCAGCGAGGGAATGGTTTCTTCCTTTTCGTATACCCTGATGACATCCGGCGGATAGAAGCTGCCGGCTTCCTCGACCATGCGGGCCCAGTGCACGAAACTGATATAGGCATTTTCGGCACCCCATTCCGGCTTGTAGTCGTACTTCTTCTCGAAGGCGGCGTTGAACATCTTGGCGAGCGGGAACTTGTCCTCCAGCGTCCACCAATAGTCGGTGGCAGCATAGACACCCTGCATCAACCCGCCCGTTTCCCGCGCCAGGAACGGCACCTGGTAGGGCACCACAAGCTTCATCTTGTCGAGTACGCCGAACTGCTTGGCCTGCTGGATCGACAGAACCGCGTCATGTCCCCAGTTGACGTTGACGAGAATGTCGGCGCCGGAGTTGGCAACGTTGAGCAGATAGGACGAGAAGTCCGGCGCGCCGAGTGGCGAAACCTGGTTGGTAACGGTGGTCCAGCCGTCGGCTGCCGTATTATCCTGCATGGATTTGGTAACGGTGTGGCCGTAGGTATAGTCGGGCGTCATATATGCCACCTTCTTGTTCTTGCCGAATTCCTTGGCAAGAACCGGAGTAATGGCGGCCGCCGCGGTCTGGCCGAAGAAATTCTGGCGGAAGCCGTAGCGCACGCAGTCTTTTCCGGTGGTATCGTTGGAGCCGGAGATGCCGCAGACGAACAGCACCTTTTCGCGCTGTGCCAACTTGTTGAGCGCGACCGCGACCGCGCTCGACGTGCCACCCGTGATCATCACCGCCTTGTTTTCGGAAATGAAGCGCTGCTGCGCCTGCACGGCCTCGTTCGGCTTGGCCGCGGAGTCGGCAACACCGAGTTTCAGCTGCTTGCCGAGTACGCCCTTCTTGGTCTTCGGCGAGATCTGCTTGACCAGTTCGTTGCCTTCGTTGATGTGCTCGATTGCAAGCTGGTAGCCCTTCAGTTCATCCTCCCCCTGCACGGCATAGGTGCCGGTGCGCGGCACCGACGCGCCGATGAACACCGTGTCACCCTGCGAGCCATCGGGCCAGGTGCCGATCGGGGTAATACCGACGGCCCACGCCCGCGGGGAAATGCTGCCCGACAGCATCGTTCCCCCCATGAGGCCGGCGCCTCCGTGTAAAAGTGGGCGCCGCGACCCCAGCCACGCCCCGCTATGTTCGTGGGGC
>NZ_JBEKXH010000666.1:0-3015 GCF_049512235.1 Bradyrhizobium sp. | reverse complement strand
AACCCGACGACGCCCAGTCGGTCGTCGATCGCGACGAAAACGCGAGCCACATTGCGCTTTTCGTCTTGGCCCGCGCGAACACGAAACCAATCATCCAGCGCCGCGACACCGCAAGAGAACGCACGCCGTTCGTGCTTTCCGAGCGGTTCAATGGATGTGATCACATCAGCTCACCAAGGAGACGGCGGTGGCGCTTGAGAGCCTCGACGAGGCGGACGGCCGGCTCGGGGCCGCGCTCGATCGCCGCCATAAACGCGTCGCGATCCGCGCCGAGCAGAACCATGCGCTGATGTTCTTCCAAAAGCCGGCGCGCGCCTTCGTAAGCCAGATCGCCGGCGGCAAGCCCGGTAACGGACATGGCTTGACGAATGACCTTCTTCGCCGAGGGGGCCACCCGCAACTCCAATCGCTGCGTCTTAAGTTCCCGCGGCTGCGATCCCAGTTTCTTGGACGATACGGACTTCCCGCGGGTGGATGACATGGCTACGCCCTCCTACCAACCATGTACGGCATTTCTCCGTGCATTTCAAGGCTGGACGAAAATCGAGGCGGACCCGACTGCCGGCAGCAGCGGACCGCTCACGCATAGCCCTGATTCGGATACTGGATCACCCGATTGAACCCTGGCACCCGTTCCGGCTCCTCGTAACAGATCGCCATCAGGCCGAGGGCATCGGCGGCATGGCTGGACCAGTCGTGCTCCGGTCCGAGCCCGACATGGCGCGCGTCGTCCTTCTTCTCGTGGTAGAAGCCGATGGCGTCGCGGCCGGCTGCCGTGGTCGCCTCGTTGAACCACATCTTCGGCCCGAGCCGGCGCACCGCCTCGATCCGCATCATGGCCGCGCCCTTGCCCTGGTTTTTCACCGGCGGCTCGACCGTGAAACCGGCGTCGCGCAGATGATCCTCGTAGCGCTTGCCGGTGATGTTGTTTTCGTTGACGCCGTCATGCGGCAGATAAATCGTGGCGCCCTGGTAGCCGTGCGCGCGCAGCCAGTGGACGTGATAGGCCAGCACCTGGCCGGTGGCCTCGTAATAGTCGAGAATGCGGATTTCCTGGCCGGCCCATTGCACGATCCAGATCGTGAAGGCATCGGCCTGCGCGCCGCTGCCGCCGATGTCGATGAAGGCGCGCAGCGGCAGCAGCGGATCGGCGCTGACGTGGCCGATGCAGGCCCTGCGCGCGGGCCTCGCCAAGCAGCGTCGCAAAATAGGCGCCGGCGAAGGAGGAGGCATAGTCGCCTTCCCAGATGTGGCGATAGCGATCGGGATAAAGTTTGAGGTCGAGCTGGCGCTCCTGTTCCAGCTCCGGGGGAAACCACGGATTATCGCGCCAGTTGGCCTGCACCGCCACCGCCTGCGCGGGCTGCCGGTTGCGGAAGAAATCGTCGATCGCATCCGACTTCCGCCGTGGATTCCAGCTCGCCCAGATTTCCGAACCGGCGGCCCGGATCGTCGGCCGCAGCAGCTGCAGGCTGCGCGCGCTCAAAACCTGCGCCTCGTCGATCCAGGCGATCTGAAATCCCTCCAGCGACTTGATCGATTCGGCGGTGTGGTCCTGCATGCCGTTGAAGATGATCAGCCCGTCGCCCGGCGTGACGATGCGGTCGTGCAGCACGCGAAATCCCCGCCCCAGGCCGAGCGCCCGGATCTTGTCCTCGATCAGCCGCTTCGAGGATTGGGCGAGCGTGCGCTGGATCTCGCGGATGCAGACGGCGAGCATGCCCTTGTTGTCCTGGCATTGCGCGACCAGGAGCTCGCCGAAGAAATGCGACTTGCCCGAACCGCGGCCGCCAAAGGCGCCCTTGTAGCGCGCCGGCCTGGTCAGCGGATGAAACACCGCAGGCGTTTGAATTTGCAACAGTCCCGTGGCTTTGGCTTTCATTTTGGGATCTCAGCGGTCGGAATTCTGGGATGGACGATGACGCGCTCGATCCGATAGATCGGTTCCTCGGGGCCGCCCTCGCCGCCCGCGACGGGCGGTGGGGCCTTGCCCCAGCCGCGATCCAGAAGGGTTGCGGCGGCGGCGCGCCGCGCCGCCGGGGTGGCATCCTCGTTCCGCATGATGCCGACCAGGACCTCGATCGCAGTCCGGGTATGGCGCCGCGCCAGCGCGCGGACTTCGCTCGTGGTTTTTGGCATTTTAGTTACACCTCCAAGTTTGATCGCTGATCTCGCGATCGTTTGTGCAAGTGGCCTTGAGCATTTTCCGGAAAGGCGGACACCGGCTTTCCGCAAGAAAATGCGACAAATAAAGGAGAACTAGAGCGCCTTCCGATGCAACGTCATCGGAAAGCATTCTAGTTCTGCGTTTTGCGAAGTTCTGATCATGTCGACGCTTGCGACGCTGCGCTCCCTCTCCCGCTGTTCGCGGGGGAGGGTTGGGGTGGGGGAAGCTCCGGACGAAAATCCATCGATCGGGTATCGCGGCCACACGTAACCAACACCGCCGATGCCGCGCCCCCACCCCACCCTCCCCCGCGAACAGCGGGAGAGGGAGTGAGAGGCCAATGCCCGTGGCCTGAAATGACTGGCTTCACGGAATCGGTCGTCTAGTCATCGTCTAGTCACGCGCTTGAGCCCCAGGGGTCCGTGCTGCGCACGTCCCGAGAAAAACTCCGCGCTGGGTGGGGCCACCGCAGGCAAGGCATCCGATGACGTCGCGGAGCCTGTCATCGGGCGGCGCATTGCCGGCCCGCTGGCTGGTCCGGGCCAGGGCTTGCTTGCGGCAAATAAAAAACCCGCGACCGATATCTCGGCGCGGGCACTCGTTTTGCGACGATGACGAGATAGCGGTGATTTGCCCGACGTGTCAATTTCTTTCTAAATTTTTTTTGTTGTCTGCCGAGCCTCTGGATGACGCCGCGCAAAAAAGGCACGTGCCGACGGGCTGGACGACCGATTCCATGAAACCTGTCATTTCAGGCCACGGGCATTGGCCTCTCGCTCCCTCTCCCGCTCTTCGCGGGGGAGGGTGGGGTGGGGGCGCGGCATCGGCGGTGTTGATTACGTGTGGCC
>NZ_JBEKXH010000665.1:0-3020 GCF_049512235.1 Bradyrhizobium sp. | reverse complement strand
CGTCGTCGTCGAGCTTCCGGAGATCGGCGACATCGACGCGCTGGTCTCCTCGATCAAACGGCTCGCGCGCGAACAGAATATCCTGCGCGCCAAGGGCTATCTCGCGATCGCCGGCAAGCCGATGCGCCTGCTCGTGCAGTCGGTCGGCGCGCGTGTGCAGCACCAGTTCGATCAGCCCTGGGGTGTCAGGCCGAGGCGCTCGCGGCTGGTCCTGATCGCAGAGCGCGCCGATATCGACGAAAGCGCAATCAAGGCGGGATTTGGTTTAACGAACTGACTTTCGAGGCTCCCCTCCCTCCGCGCGCATCGCGCGTGGTGGGGAGGGGTCGGGGGTTGGGGGTGGCGCGGCGTTCACCGAAACAGCGGTTCCTGCCGAGAGACCCCCCACCCCCGACCCCTCCCCACCGCTTCGCGGGGGGGAGGGGAGAAGATAACCCCAATACGAAAGTGCGGCCTTAAGGTTTGGGATCCAATGCACATCGTCTTTCGCGAGAGCCATGGGCTGGAGGAGACCGCGACGCCGGTCGACCTCGGTCAGGATCCGGCCGAGCTTGTGATGCTCTCGTTCTCCGACAGCGATCTCGCCGCGTTTGCGGCAGGCTGGCGCCGCGGTCGCGCCAGCCTGCCCTCGCTCCGGCTCGCCAATCTCGCGGCCCTTCGGCATCCGCTCTCGGTCGACACCTATGTCGAGCGGACGCTGTCGCAGGCGCGCGGCGTCCTGGTGCGACTGATCGGCGGCGAATCCTACTGGTCCTATGGACTCGCCGCGTTGCATCAGCTCGCCAGACAGCACGGCATGGCGCTTGCGGTGCTTCCGGCCGACGGGCGCTGTGATGCGCGCCTCGATGAGCTCTCGACCTTGCCGGTCTCGACCCTGCGACGCCTGCAAATCCTCTGCGACCAAAGCGGGGCGACGGCGGCGCAGGCGGCCATTGCCCAGCTTGCGCTGGCCTCGGGCCTCTCAGCGGGACCCGTCATCGCAGCAGTCGAAATCCCCGAGATGGGTTTCTATGATCCGGCGTGCGGCGTGCTGACGAGGCTGCCGGTTTCGGATGGACGGCCTCGGGCGCTGGTCAGCTTCTACCGGTCCTATCTCACCGCCGCGGATACCGGCCCCGTCGATGCGCTGATCCTGGCGTTGCGGAACAAGGGCTTCGAGGCCCATGGCGCCTTCGTGCCCTCGCTCAAGGCCAAAGGCGTGGCGCAGTGGCTCAAGGCGGAACTGACCCAGAACCCACCGGCTTCGATCGTCAACGCCACCGCCTTCTCCGCGACAGGCGATGATGGCACCACGGCTTTCGATGCCGCATCCTGCCCGGTGTTCCAGGTGGCGTTATCGACGGCGCAGCGCACGGATTGGGCGGGTTCGCTGCGCGGGCTGTCGCCGGCCGATCTTGCCATGCATGTGGTGTTGCCGGAGGTCGACGGCCGGCTTTTTGCCGGCGTCGTCAGCTTCAAATCGGCTGATGAGCGCGACGCCGATCTGCAATTTGCGCGGCTGTCGCATCGCGCCGACGTTGAGCGCGTCAATGCTGCGGTCGAACGCATCGCGCGCTGGCACGACCTCGCGGCCAAGCCGGCCCATGACAAGCATCTTGCCATCGTGCTGTCGAGCTATCCCGGCCGGCCGCATCAGATCGCGCATGCGGTCGGACTGGATGCGCTGACCTCGGTGCAAGCCCTGCTTGCCGACCTCAGCGCCGCCGGCTTCGATGTCGAAGCGGCAGCGGCCCTCGGCGAGGTCCTGCAGAGAGAGGAGCTGAGCTGGCCCATCAGCGACTACCGTGCCGCGCTGGCGACGCTGCCGCGCGAGCTGAGGGATGACCTCGCCAAGGCATGGGGCGCGCCGGAGCACGATCCGGCCTGCGCGGCCGGCGAATTCCATTTTGCCGCCGTTCCCTGCGGCAAGGCCGTGATCGCCGTTCAGCCCGAGCGCGGCGACGTCGCCAGCCGCGCTTCGGAGTATCACGATCTCGCGCGCACGCCCCGTCATGCCTATGTCGCGTTCTATCTGTGGCTCAGGTGGCAAGGTGTCGACGGCCTGATCCATATGGGTGCGCATGGCACGCTCGAATGGCTGCCCGGCAAATCCGCAGCGCTCTCGGCCGCGTGCTGGCCGGAGGCGTTGATCGGCGCCATGCCGGTGATCTATCCCTTCATCGTCAACGATCCCGGCGAGGCGGCGCAGGCCAAGCGCCGCATCGGCGCGGTGACGATCGGCCATCTGCCGCCGCCGCTTGCGTCATCCGCACCGCCGCCGGCGCTGCTGCGGCTTGAACGCCTGCTCGATGAATATTCAACCGCCGATGGTCTTGATCCGGCGCGCCGCCGGCGTCTGGTCGCGGCGATCCGCGACGAAGCGCGCGCCGCCGGCGTTGAGGACGATCTCGGCCTTGCGACCTCGGTGGTCGCGGCCGAGGCGATCCCGCGGATCGACCGTTTCGTCTGCGATCTCAAGGAAAGCCAGTTCGGCGATGGCTTGCACGTCTTCGGCCGCGGCGATTGCGGCGCGGCCGAACGCGACGCGCTGCTCGCCGCCTTGTCAGGCCGGCGCGTGGCGCCGGGGCCTGCGGGATCGCCGCATCGCGGGCGCAGCGATGTGCTCCCGACCGGGCGCAATCTCTTTGCCGTCGATCCGCGCGCGGTGCCGACCAGGACCGCGCATGTGCAAGGCATCAAGCTCGCGGAGGAATTGCTGCGCCGGCACCTTCAGGATCATGGCGACTGGCCGAACGGGCTCGTGGTCGATCTCTGGGGATCCGCGACCATGCGCACCGCGGGCGAGGACTTCGCCATGGCCTTGCACCTGGCTGGGATTGCGCCGTGCTGGGACCAGAGCTCCGGTCGGGTCTCGGGTTTTGAGATCATCCCGCTGGTGCAACTCGGCAGGCCGCGCATCGATGTGACGCTTCGCGTCTCCGGACTCTTCCGCGACGTGTTCGCCTCCCTGGCGCAATTGTTCGAGGCGGCGTCCGGGGCGCTGGCGCAACGCGACTTCGAGGGCGATGAAAACCCCTATG
>NZ_JBEKXH010000664.1:0-3020 GCF_049512235.1 Bradyrhizobium sp. | reverse complement strand
TGATTGCTGGCCCGACGCCGAACTCCTGCGTCTGTCCAGAAGGCACCGTGCTGCGAGGCAACGAATGCGTGCGGCCGATCGTGTGCAGGCCGCCGCTTAGCCTCAACCCGGCGGGCACGGCCTGCACCTGTCCGCAGGGCACCGTGCAGCGGGGCAACGAATGCGTGCGCAGTGGACCGGGTGGGAGCCCCGGGCGCGGCGGCGAGCAACCGGGTGGCGGCGGTCGGCGTCAGTGAGTGATGAATATTTCGCGGCGGGATCACATCACGTGCCGCGGAACACCGCCTTGCGCTTGGCGTGGAACGCCTCGACGCCTTCGCGGAAATCATCGGATTGCCGCAACCGGCTCGCCGTAAAGAGCATTGGGGCGGCCGCCATCAGGACGGCAAATTTCGCCCAGGGCGCTTCCAAAACGAAGAAGGCGCGCAGCAGGGGAGCACGCCCGAGCACGAAGGGCTTGAGGGCAACGGCGCAACATATCGCTCGCCATCATCCAGCGAAATTCGATGCGCGGCTTGCGACGTCACCTGAGCCGAAGCTTCCGCAGCAGAATGTGCTCGAACTCAGCAACCTCGCTTACGACAAACAGCCGCGCCAGAAACCCATACGCGGCGATCCCAAACGTACAAAGGAGTGTGGCCCGAAGCAGGATCGCCGTTATATGCACGCCGGGCAGCCATTGCATGGCCAAGGTAAGTGCCACCAGGCCCAGGCCAGTGGCAATCGCTGCCGCCAACGCCAGACGTAAGGCGCCACCAAGCATATTCGAGGAGTTGTCGAGGTTGGCGCCCCTGGCCGCCGCCTCGCGCTCGAAGCGACGGCGCTGCAGCCAACCGAGCAGCATCACGTAGACCATGATGGCCGTCGAACTGGCGACGGCAAGGCCGATCGCGCCCGCTTGCCGTCGCAATACCACATAGACCGGCACCATGATGGCGGCGACGGCCGTTCCGATGATCGTGGGCAGCCATGTGCTCTCCAGTGCGTAGAAGCCTCGGCTGATCACAGTTTGAGCGGCCCAGCCGCTAAGACCCAGGCAGAGAAAGGTCAGAACGGTTGCCGTCTCCTGCGCATCGGACGAGGTGAAGCGGTCGGCGAACAGCCCCCAGATCAGGTAGACAGCCTCGAAGCCAGCGATCGTCAGGCATACCTGCGTCGCGAAGGTCAGAAGCAGCATCAGGCGGACCGCGCGAGTCAGCAGGGCGTAGGCCTGGACCACCCTTCCGGTCGCGATCAGTCCGCTAACCGTCGGGTAGGCGGCCACGCCCGCCGCCATTCCGAACATGCCGATCGGCACCTTCATCAGCGTCCGGCCATATTGCGGATACGCCAGGCTGCCAACCCCGAGATATGACGCCTGGTTTTTGACGATCCATTCGTCGACCACGACGATCGAGAATCCGATCATGATCGGCACCGACAGCCAAAGATAGCGCTTCAGGTCCGGGTTGCGAAAAGTGAACAACGGCATCCAGCGCATCCAAGTCCTCAGGCAGCCATAGAGCGGCAATCCAAACGGACCCGCGATCGAACCGGCCAATACTCCCCAGGCAAACCCGTCGGCGCCGAGTTCGGGGTAGCGGGCCCCGACGAGTCCACCGACGATGATGCCGGCCGAGTAAACCAGAGGGGCCATCGCCGGCAGAACGTGCAGGTTCTGGGCCTGCAATGCCGCGGACAGCAAGCCGCCGATCACGTGGAAGAACTGAGCCGGCAGGATGATCCGCGTCAGTCGAACGAGCGTATCGATATCGCTGCCATTGGTGAAACCTGGGGCAACAAGTGCTGCCAGCGGCCGGGCAAACACCATGAGCAGCCCTATGCCGACGGTTCCGACCACCAGGATGAAGTTTGCGATAACGCTGAAGGATTCCCAGCCGCGGTCGCGGTCGCCGCGCTCAAGATGCGCCAGAAAGATCGGGACAAAGACGATTGACAGTGCGCCCGCGGCGAGCAGGTAGTTCAAAAAATCTGGCAGCGTGAAGCTTGCAAAATAAATATCCGCCGTCCGGCTTGCGCCCAAAGTGCGGCCGATAATCTGCTCCCGGACCAGTCCCATCACGCGGCTGAGGAAGATCGAACTGGCCCAGATGACGGAGGCGATACCGATGACGCGTGCCTGGCTCTTGTCGTTTTGCTGCTCGGCCAAACCGGCAATCTCCCTGCAGACATTAAGGCGAACGATGCGGTGCCAAGCGATCGTGCGCGGAGCGATCACCTTCTGAAGTAAAGCGGTGTCCTGACGGTAGGCTCGGAAGGGTAGATAGCATCTGAAGCGTCGCGATGGCCGATGACAAGGATGACGGATTGCTGAACCCGATCGAAAGCGAATTGGCGGGCACCCTGGAATAGATGGTCCTCAGATCCAGATAAATGTTCGGCAACGTCGAAGCGGCTTTTGCCGCATCGTCGCCATCAGGGTCCGCAGCCTTCGCGAATTCGGGAAAGCCGGACCATCCGAGCGCACCCACGAACACGACACAAATGACCCGCAAAAATCCGATCGGCGGGCGCGCAGATGGGAAACGGATTTCATCAAATCCTAGAGTCAAGTGGCATCCTCCGGACACGCGAATTGAACACCTGCAGCAGGCGAACACAAGAAACTCTGATTGAAAATCCGGCCGCCGAGCTGCATCAAGGTCTGCGCGCTACCGGTAGTCTTCAATCCTGTGACGATCAATTGGGCGCGCAGTTTCTGAACGGCACCGCGCTCGGTGGCAAAGCGCTCGGCCCGCGTATCGCCGCCCCTGCTCTTGGCCCCCAAATTATCTCAGCAGACCGCCTTGAGGAGCCTTGCGAAGCAAGGCGCCCCGAAGGATGCTGACAAGCTTCGCCGATCAAAAGGATTCGTCGTGCCTGTTGACACTCAAGCCGCCACTGACCGCCTCATGCGCTTCCTCGCCGTCGAGGGCGTGACCGGAAAGGAGGCAGCGATAGGGCGCGAGCTCACCGCTTCGCTGAAAGAAAGCGGCGTGCCGGCGGACGCGATCCGCCTCGACGACGCGAACACACGCATA
>NZ_JBEKXH010000663.1:0-3028 GCF_049512235.1 Bradyrhizobium sp. | reverse complement strand
CGGATGTTGCCATGCCCATCCTCCCTTGTTTAACCTCAGCGGCTGCACCACCGGCACCCTGCTTCGACGACGCGTTCAACGTGATGGCTCCGCGGGCATTAACTGGCCAGCCGCGGCTTGCGCAGAAAAAGCACAAGCGGGCTCACGATCAGCATGGCGAACATCAGGATCTTGAACTGGTCGATGATGGCGACGACCGCCGCCTGCTGGGTGATCATGTCGTTGAGCAGGGCAAGGCCCGGCTTGGCGATTGAGCCCGCGACATGCGCGGCGGTACGGTAGGGCGCGAGGTCCTTTGCAAGCGCGAGGTGCATGGCCTGGGTGTTGTTGTAGAAGAAGATCTGGACCACCGCGATGCCGATCGTGCTTCCATAGACGCGCGACAGGTTGAAGAGTGCGGTGCCTTCCGGGCGGAATTTCGCATCAAGCGTGCCGAGCGCCGCCTTGGTGAGTGCCGGAAGCAACATGCCGAGACCCGCCCCCTGGAACAGGATTGCCGCGGCTACCGGCCACCCATCCATCAACGGTGAATAACCGAGCATCCGCCAATGGGCATAGACCACGAGCGCCATGCCGCTGATCACCAGCAGCCGGTTGTCGATTCGTGCCGGAACGAAGCTCATCAGCACCAGCGCCCCCACCAGCGTGACGCCGCGCGGCATGAGCATGTAGCCGGCGGTATCGACGGGATAATTGAGCAAATCCTCGAGCATCGGCGCGGTCAAAGCCAAGGTCGGCAGCAGGACGAAGCCGGCGGCGAAGACCATGATCGTCGAAAGCATGAAATTGCGGTCCCTGAGAAGCGCCTCGTTGAGAAAATGTACCTTCGCCGTCAGGACGTGCACGGTGAAGAGATAGAATCCCAGGACCGAGACGGCCGCTTCGGCCCAGATTTCCGCCGAGGCGAGCCATTCCAGGCGCTCGCCGCGGTCGAGCAGCATCTGGAGGCCGATCAAGCCGAGCGAGAAGGTCGCCAGGCCGAAAAAGTCGAAGGGTGGGTTCTGTTCGGCCCTCTTCTCGGGGAGTGAGAGCGCCATCGCCACGAAGATGAAGCCCGCCATCGGCAGGCTGAAATAGAAGATCGAGGGCCAACCGTGATATTCACTGAGCCAGCCGCCGATGCTCGGGCCGGTGCTGATGCCGAGAAGCAGGCACGCCGACCACGCCAGGCTGATCCGCGCATGGCGCGCCGGCGGCAGCACATCCAGCAGGATGGCCATCGACAGAACAGCGAGAGGGCCGCTCGCGGCCCCTTGGACGATCCGGGCCAGCACGAACTGGATCGGAGTCGTCGCAAGCGTGTCAAGTATCAGGGCGAGCGCGAAGACAGCGAGGCAGAACAGATAGACCGCCTTCCGGCCATAGCGCCCCGCGAGCCAGCGCGCCATCGGCATCACGACGGCATTCGCCACGATATAGGAGGTAAACGCCCAGCCGACCTCGTCATCGGACATCGATAGTGTGCCCTGGATATGCGGCAGCGCCGCATTCGGGATCGAAATGTTAACTGCCTCCATATAGGTCGCCATTAGCGCCGCCACGATGATCGCGCGATGGCCGTCGACTCCCGTGCGCGATGCGAGAGCGGCGCTCACTTGACCTCCGCCGCGGGCGCGGGCTGGAGCGGGTGGCGCCAAGTGCGGCGATGGCCAGTGTCCACCCGCGCCGTGACACTGATGCCCGAGAACAGCGGATGGTTGGGATCGAGTTCATCGAACTCGATGCGTACCGGCAAACGCTGGACAACCTTGACCCAATTGCCGGTCGCATTCTCGGGCGGCAGCACCGCGAAATCCGATCCAGTGCCCGGACTCATGCTGACGACGTGCGCCATGAATGGACGATCGGGATAGGCGTCGACGTGGATCGTTGCCTGTTGACCCGGACGCATGTAGGTCAGGCCCGTTTCGCGAAAATTCGCCTCGACCCAGATGCGTCGGCTCGACAGCAGCGAGAACACGGCGGTGCCCGGATTGACGAAGTCGCCGACCTGGAGGTCCTCGACCCTCGCCACGATGCCGTCGTCGGGCGCCGCAACCGTCGCATAGGAGAGATCGAGCCGGGCGCGGTCGAGCTGGGCCTTGGCTGCGCGGACCGTCGGGTGGCGATCGATCTCGATATTCGGATCGCCATTCAGCGCAACTACCGTGTTGGCGATCTGCTGTTCGATCGATGAGACGTGCTGTCGAGCGACCTTGAGATCCGTCTCGGTCCGGTCGTAGACCTCACGCGGGGTGAAATCGTCGGCGACCAGCGCTTTCTTGCGGTAATACTCGCGCTCGTCATAAGCGGCCGAATCCTTGGCCGACTGTAGTTCGGCCTGTTGCTGGCGGTAGGTCGCTTTGAACCCGTCGATCTGGAGGCGCGCGCTGGCGAGCCGCGCCTCGGCCATATCGACTGCAATCTGGTAGGGCTCCGGATCGATTCGAAATAGGACTTGTCCCTGCCGGACACGCTGATTGTCCCGGACGGCGATTTCCACCGCCTGGCCGGCAACCCGGGCGTTCAAGGTTATCTTCGCCGCGCGAACGAACGCATCGGTGGTCGAGACATAAGGCTCCTCAGCGAGGTAATAGGCGGCACCCAACGCAGCCAACAGGATCGGCACTGCAAGCATCAGAGGCCGGCGCAGCCGCTCCCTGACTGTTCTTCGGGGCATCGCGGCCACGCGGTCGGATGCTGGGCCATCGACAACTCGATCGAATTGCGTCTCCTCCGCAGAGCGTGCCGTTGCCGCAGAACTCGTGGCGCTGCTCGCAGATTTTGATTCCTGCCCGGGAGCTTGCGGTCGACGGGGGTAGCCAGTTTCCGACAACCCGCCAGCGGTCTCGGCGCCAGGCGGGCGGATTCCAAGCGAACCTTCACCGTCAACCGCTGGCGTTGGCTCGGCACTCACCGACTGCCTCGCCGCCGCGCTCCCGAGTAACTCCTTGCGGTCGCCAGTCCAGCCAGCGTATGGCGAAAAATTAAGCCCCATGGAAAACCCCCGCGGCAGCTGTTGTTTCACGCAAGCCGCGCCGGGTCGGCG
>NZ_JBEKXH010000662.1:0-3046 GCF_049512235.1 Bradyrhizobium sp. | reverse complement strand
CAACAATAGCAAATACGAGTAGTGAACCAAGGACCAGAAGCAGCGACCAGTTGGCGAGGGTCAATCCAGCTACGGCCAACTTGAGTGTGCCGAACGGCGTTGCTTTCCTTTGGTCGTCCATATCCTGTCTCCTACCAGTGCGCTGACGGACCGTTTCGGACGCGACACGGGTTTGCGGCCCTTTGGTGTCGCTGTTCTTTCGGGTGCGCCGACCCGACGTCGGCGACTGAAAAAGCGCCCGGCCGCCCAATCACATGATCTACATGCTTGCAGTGGTAAACGCTGCGAGCACGGCCGCACCATTCAACGCTGGTTTCGTCTCGCCCATACGTTGGTGTTAGACCGAATCCGGCCGTGCGGCGATTGTCGATTTCATGACGCCGAACTGAATCCGTTGCGCTTTCGGGAGGGCTGGCGGAGAGAGTGTCAGTCAATCCCCATTGAAAGATAATGCATATTTGACGACAAGCGTCCCATGACGGACTTGAGCGGGGGCGTCCCCAGTGGGTTGGCCGATCTGCCGCCCGATGGTATATTCCCTGCAGCTTTGAAGGAGGGCACGATGGCTGAAGCGAAACTCGCTCCGAACCTGCCGGACTGGATGCTCGAGCACGCGAACCGCTACCTCGCTAGCGGCGGAACCGACGGGCACCTGTACAAGATAACCGTACCCCAGCGAGGTGAGATCACCGCGCCGGCACTGCTGCTGACCACCACCGGCCGCAAGTCCGGCGATAGATTCATATTCCCGCTGTTTTACGGAACGGAGGGCGGCAGTTACTTCGTAGTCGCCTCAAAGGGCGGCGCGCCTCAACACCCGGGCTGGTATCGCAATATTGTGGCGAACCCCGACGTCGAAGTACAAGTCGGGACCAAGAAAATGAACGCGCGGGCCAGGACAGCCGCGGGCGAGGAACGCCTCCGACTTTGGAACAAGGCGCTCGAATTTTGGCCGCCCTACGCCGACTATCAGCTCAAGACCGAGCGCGAGATACCGGTGGTCGTGCTGGATCCGGTCCATTAGATCACTACACGAGCGCCAAGACCTCGGCCCTGAATGTCTGCATGCCCGTGAGCACTTCGTCGGCGCTCGAACCGCCGAATCCGAAATCGATGCAGCCGACACCCAAGTCGCGCAGCGCCCGGATGTCGGCGGCGACGAGCGACGGCGGACCGGCGAACAGGCGGTGTTCGCCATCGCCGGCCTGCGGTGGCGCGGTCTCGCCGAACACCGTGCAGCGCAAGCTGAGGCCGACCGCCCCGGGATCGCGGCCCGCTTCGGCGATCATCTTGCGCAGGCGTGCAACCTGGCTCTTGTAACGTGTCAAGCTATCGAGCGGATTCTGCGGGTTGGTACCAATCGGGTACCACGCATCGCCGATGCGGGCAGTTCGTCGCAGCGCCGGACCGCTCTCGCCTCCGACCCAGATCGGCGGATGCGGCTTCTGCACGGGCTTCGGCTCAAGACCGATATTGGAGAATCGGACATGCTTGCCGTCGAAATCAGGCGCATCCTTGGTCCAGAGTTCAACGAAGGCGCGCACATATTCGTCGGTCACGCTTCCACGCGCATCGAAGTCCGGCGCGTCGATGGCCTCGAACTCCTCACGCATCCAGCCCGCGCCGATACCCAGCGTCAGCCGGCCAGCCGAGAGAACGTCGATGGTCGAGAGAATCTTGGCGGTCAGCACGGCGGGCCGATGCGGCACCACCATGACGGAGGTCACGAGACGCAGGCGCGTCGTTTTCGCGGCAATCCAGGCGATCTCCGTCAGCTGTTCGTGCCGCTCGCCGCGGGTGCCGCTGGGATATTCCCCGGAGACGCTGTAGGGATATTCGGCCGCGATCGCGGTCGGAATCACGATGTGATCGCTGAACGTCGCGTAGTCGAAGCCCATCGCCTCGCCGCCGACCACGATCTTCGCAAGGTTATCCGCGGCCGACAGCGGCCCGGCGGTCGGTGCGTTGAAGCCGATCAGCATTTGTTGCATCCTTCCCTATCATTGCATTGCTTGCGTCGATGCGACACCATGCGGCCGCTCGCGGGTGGCGGCAAGCGCGTCCCGCGACAACATGCGACCCCTCGGCGGGCGGAGATGACGGATTATGGCGGCGGCCGGTAGACAGACGACACGGCAGCGGTTCAACGCGCCGCTGGCCGAACTGATGGCAGAAGCCGCGGCCTGGCGCGATTCCGCGCACGGAAGGCTGATCTCTTACTCTCGCAAAGTCTTCATTCCGCTCACCAAACTCTGTCGCGACGTCTGTCACTACTGCACGTTCGCAGAAGTGCCGCGCGCGGGCAAGCCGATCTACCTGTCACCCCATGAGGTGCTTGCCATCGCCCGCACCGGCGCGGCCGCAGGTTGCACCGAAGCGCTGTTCACTCTGGGCGACAAGCCCGAGCTGCGATACCAGGCCGCGCGCGACGCATTGAAGGCGCTCGGCCACGAAACCACGATCTCCTATCTGACCGAGATGTGCGCAGCTGTGCTGCGCGAGACCGGACTGCTGCCACATGCCAACTCCGGCGTGATGACGCGTAAGGAAATCGCCGGCCTGCGCGAGGTGACCGCCAGCCAGGGCATCATGCTGGAATCCACCAGCGAGCGGCTCTGCAGGCAGGGCGGCGTTCACTACGGTTCTCCCGACAAACAACCTGCAGCCAGGCTGGAGACCCTGCGTCTGGCCGGCGAACTGAAGGTTCCGTTCACGACCGGCATCCTGATCGGCATCGGCGAGACACGCGACGAGCGGATCGACGCGTTCGAGACGATCAGGGATCTGCACGCCGCCCATGGTCATATCCAGGAAGTCATCGTCCAGAACTTCCGGGCCAAGCCGGACACCAGGCTCGCCAATTCCGAGGAGCCAGATCTCGACGACCTCTTGTGGACCATCGCGACGGCGCGTCTCGTTCTCGGACCCGACATGAATATCCAGGCGCCGCCAAATCTGTCGCCCGGAGTCTATCAAAAGCTTGTTGACGCGGGGCTCAACGACTGGGGCGGTATCTCGCCGGTTACGCCCGATCACGTGAACCCTG
>NZ_JBEKXH010000661.1:0-3088 GCF_049512235.1 Bradyrhizobium sp. | reverse complement strand
CACGAGGAAACCAGAACGCGACCACATCCGCCTGCGTGGGGTGGGATTTGCAGTCAATATAGAAAATCGCTTGGCGTTCCGCAAGCAGACGGAATGTTACCGGCTTGAGGGCGGTCCTTCTCAAAACGGCTTGACCACCACCAGGACCACGGCCCCGATCATTAGGATTGTAGGCACCTCATTGATAATACGATACAATTTCTGACTGCGGGTGTTGCGATCGGCAGCGAAATCCTTGACGCAGCGGGAAAAAAAGCCGTGGACGCCGCTCAACAGCACCACCAGCAACAGCTTACCATGGAACCATCCCACCGAAAGCCAATGCCCGGCGAAGGCGAGGTAGAGCCCGGCCAGCCAGGTCACGATCATGGCCGGGTTCATGATCGCCTTCAGCAACCGCCGTTCCATCACCTTGAAGGTCTCGGACTGCTTCGATCCGGCCTCCGCCTCGCAATGATAGACGAACAACCTCGGCAGATAGAGCATGCCCGCCATCCATGAGATGACCGCGATCACATGCAGCGCCTTGATCCAATCGTACATCGCGGATGCCCTGCTCGCGTTTGAGATACGTTAATTTTCGATCCGCAATTTTCGATCCGCAATTTTCCACCCGCGGCAGCGGAACCTCTCGGCCGGTCTCGGCGTTCGGCAACAGCCGAAGGGAATGCAGGCATATCCGGGAAACCGGCCTTTTCTAAAACAATAATTTTAGAATCTTAGGTTTGAGTCTAAGTAGCGGTGGATTAGGCCCACGCCAAACTGTTCCGCAATTCTCCTCACCTTGTTCACATCCGTCAACATCCTGCAGCCGAAACCGGCGTGTCCGGATAAGGATCACCCTTTCAAGTGCTTGCGCTGGAACATGGCCGGCTTATTCAGAGACAAGTCCACATAACTCCGCTATCGATGCCGGCTGCGAACTGACTTGTCCCGGGCCGGAGGCCTGTGAAGAAAAAGCCGGGTTATCCCCGATCTGCCGACCCAGGCCCTCGACTCTCGGGTAAACTCCACAGCGATCCACAGGCCATACAGAGGTCCGCGTGCCGACCACCGGTAGCTATTTCCATCTTCATTTGGTGTCCGATTCGACAGGTGAGACCCTGATCACGGTGGCCCGCGCGGTAGCCGCGCAATATGCCAATGTGACTCCGGTCGAGCACGTATATCCGCTGGTGCGCAGCCAGAAGCAGCTCGACCGCGTCCTCAGTGAAATCGAGGAAGCGCCGGGCATCGTGCTTTTTACCCTGTTGGAGAAGGATCTGGTCGGCCGGCTCGAAGCCAAATGCCAGGAGATGAATCTACCGAGCCTGTCGATCATCGGCCCGGTCATGCAGCTGTTTCATGCCTATCTCGGCGCTCCCACCACCGGACGTGTTGGCGCGCAGCACACCTTGAATGCGGAATATTTCAAGCGGATCGACGCCTTGAATTATACGATGGTCCATGACGACGGCCAGCACGTCGAAGGCCTCGAAGAAGCCGATGTGGTCCTGGTCGGCGTGTCCCGGACGTCGAAAACCCCGACCTCGATCTATCTCGCCAACCGCGGCATTCGCACCGCCAATGTTCCGCTGGTGCCCGGCATCGCCATCCCGCATCAACTGGAGATCCTGAAAAAACCGCTGGTGGTCAGCCTGCATGCGGCACCGGAGCGCCTGATCCAGGTCCGGCAGAACCGGCTGTTGAGCATGGGCGCCAGTTCCGGCAATGACGAATATATCGATCGTCAGGCCGTCGCCGAGGAAGTCGCGTTCGCGCGGCGGCTGTGCGTAAAATTCGATTGGGTCCAGCTCGACGTGACGCGGCGATCGATCGAAGAGACCGCCGCCGCGATATTGAAGCTGTTCACCGACCGGCAGCGGCAACGGGTTGTCGAATGACGTTTTGGCGCGGACAATTTCCGCTGATACTGGCTTCGCAGAGCCGCGCCCGGCAAACGCTACTCGCCCAGGCCGGCATTGAGTTCACGGCCATTCCGGCCGACCTCGATGAGCGGATGGTTCAGGAAAGCTCCGGCCTGTCGTCGCCCGGTGATATCGCCGCCCTGCTCGCGCACGAAAAGGCGCTTTCGGTGTCCAGGCGCAAGCCCGGTCAATTCGTCATCGGCGCCGATCAGACCTTGGCGTTGGGGCTGCGGCTGTTCTCCAAGCCGGCCGGAAGGGCCGAGGCCGCGGAACAACTGCGTGCGCTGGCCGGCGTCCGCCATGAGCTCTATTCCGCGGTTGCCGTTGCTGCCGCGGGCCAGATATTGTTCACCCATGTTGCCACGGCAGGGATGACGATGCGGCCGCTCGGCGAGGCCGACATTGAGGCCTATCTGGATGAAGCCGGAGAGGCCGTGTCGTCAAGCGTCGGTGCCTACCAGTTGGAAAGGCTGGGGGTTCATCTGTTCGACCATATCGAGGGCGATTTTTTCACCATCCTCGGCCTGCCCCTGTTGCAATTGCTCGCGTTCCTGCGCAGCCGGCGGCTGCTCGGCGTGTGAGAAATTGACGATGAATCGCGAAGCCGAGGCGTACTGGGTCGCCCGGTCAAGCCGGGCGATCGGGAAAGTTGTGTCTCCGAGAGAGGACACCTTTTCCCTGTTAAGCCCTGTTAATACAGGGGCGGATACAGGGGCGCCCAGGTCTTCGCGCTGCGCCCACCCCATAGCTTGAGATGATTCTTAAGTTGGTGGGCACGCCATCGGTTCGCGCATTCGCGCGCGATCCGGTGGCTTTGCCCGCCCACTGAATTCCGATGCACTTTTCAAACAGCCGACCAAAGATAGTCTGAGATCGTCATTGATGGTTTGAGATCGTCATTGCGAGCGTTAGCGAAGCAATCCAGCTTTGGCGCCCGCGAAAAGAAAGCTGGATTGCTTCGTCGCAAGGGCTCCTCGCAATGACAGCTCATTCCAAACGCGCGCAAACGGCTCGCGGCGCGAGGCGCCCGAGGTTTGCCAGAACCTTTCGCCCTCGAAAATAGAGGGCGTGGGGAATGCCGGATGCCCAGTGGCACCCGCAGCCTCGCGTGCAGAAAACGGCCATCACGCACACGAGTATTCACAGCGAGGCACCGGAAAACACCCGGCATTCCCGCACGC
>NZ_JBEKXH010000660.1:0-3106 GCF_049512235.1 Bradyrhizobium sp. | reverse complement strand
AATAGCTGATCGCGCGCGGATTGAGCCAGGCGATCGCGGCCAGCACCAAAGCCAGCGACAACGCCGGCAGCAGCGCGCGCAACAGCCGCGGCTCCCTGAGCTTGCCGATGGCGCGCGACGCCGGCTTTGCCGCGGCGGTCGATGCGCCCATGATCTCAGCTCGCCTCCGTGAACGAGGACTGGATGACCCTTTCCTCGGTGAGTTCGTCGCGGGTCAGATCAGCGACAATGGCGCCGTTGCGAAAAACATAGACGTGATCGCACTGTTTCAACTCGTCGGTTTCGGTTGTGTACCACAGAAAGGTCCGGCCGCCGTCCGCTTCCTCACGAATCAGATCGTAGACTTCGAGCTTGGTGCCGACATCAACGCCGCGCATCGGATCGTCCATCAGCACGATGCGGGCGTCCGAGCCGAGCGCGCGGGCGAACAACGCCTTCTGCTGATTGCCGCCGGACAGCGAGAGGATGTTGTTGTGGATATCGGGCGTACGGATCCTGATCTTGGCGCGCCAGAAATCGGCCAGCGCGTCCTCGCGTCGACGCGAAATCAAAAGGCCCTGGCGCAGCCTGGTGATGGAGCGCACACCGATATTTTCCGAAATCGACCACAGCGGAAAGATGCCGTCGGCCTGGCGATCACCGGCGACCAGCGCCACGCTCGCCGTGACTTCAATGTTGGCGCGAGCGCGCCTCGCCTGCGAAAAGATCGCCAGCAGCAGGTCGGTCTGACCATGGCCGGCGAGGCCGGCAAGGCCGATGACCTCGCCCTCATGCGCGATGAGCTCGGCTGCGCCATTCTGCCGGCTGGGGCGGGCGCGGACGCGAAGCGGAGATTGCCCGCGGACGAGGCGCTTGCCGGTGCGGGCCTCGCGCGCTTGCGCATCGACGCCGCCCATGGCCTGGACCAGTTTGTCGCGATCGAATGTCCCGGCGCCGCCGTCGGCGACGGTTTTGCCGTCGCGCATCACCACGATGCGATCGCAGTTGTCGAGAACCTCGCCCAGGAGATGCGAGATGAAAATGCAGCTGACGCCGCCTTCGACCACGCGACGCATGAAGGACAGCAGCTGCCCGGCGGTGTGGGCGTCGAGCGAAGAGGTCGGTTCGTCCAGGATGACCAGGCGTACCGGCTCATCGGTTGCCGTGAAGGCGCGCGCTACTTCGACCATCTGGCGCCGCCCGATCGGAAGGTCGCGGACGAGATCGGACGCGCCAACGCCGTGGCCAGGAAAAACGGCGTCAAGCTTGTCGATAATCAGCGCGCCCGCCTTGCGGCGCCAGTTGAAGCCGCCGAGAGCGGGATGAAAGACGCGGGTATTCTCGGCGACCGTCAAATTGGGGCATAGCGAGAGTTCCTGGAAGACGCAGCGGACCCCGAGCCTCTTGGCCTGAGCGGGCGAATAGCTGGTCTGCTCCTCGCCGGCGAGCGTCATCCGCCCGCGGTCGGGAACGGCGGTTCCGGCCAGGACATGCATCAGGGTCGATTTGCCGGCTCCGTTGTGTCCGACCAGCCCGAGGCACTCACCCTGTTCGACGATCAAATCGACACCGTCGAGTGCGCGGACGGCGCCGAAATGTTTTTCGACGCCGTCCAGCCTGACGAGTCTCGGGCTCGCGATGACCATTTCCACCCTACACTTGGTGACCGCGACGCGGCGGTGCTCGTTCCGAGCAAGCCATCACTTCATGTTGGCCTTGATGGCCGCGACGGCTTCCTTTTGGGTATATTCGTGGCTGGCGACGCCGCCCTTGGTGATTTCAGGCAGTTCAGCCTCGAAATTGTCCTGCGTAAAGGCGAGGTAAGGCACCAGCAGATCGTGTGGGATCGTCTTGTTGCCGTCCAGAACCTGCTGCGCGACCCAGAACGCAAGCGTCGACACGCCGGGGGCGATCGAGGCCGACCAGGTGGTGTAGCCATCCTTCGCCTTCTGCTCCTTCCACCATTGCAGTTCGTCCTGGCGGTTACCCATGATGATCGTCGGACGCGGCTTGCCCGCCGCGGCGAAGGCCTGGGCTGCTCCATAACCGTCGCCGCCCTGATCGACCACGCCGATGACGTCGGGCAGCGAAGGCAGCACGGTGGCGACGGCCTTCTGGGCGGTGGTCTGATCCCAGTCGCCGGTTACCGAGCCGACGATCTTGAACTCCGGACGGGCCTTGACCCCTTCAAGGATCCCGGCGTGAATGGCGTCGTCGATCGATGTGCCGGCGAGGCCGCGGATTTCAAGCAGGTTGCCGCCCTTCGGCTGGAACCTGGCCATCTCATTGACCTCCTGCTTGCCCATGTCCTTGAAATCGACGACGACACGCCAGGCGCAGGGTTCCGTGACGATGCCGTCGAACGATACGACGATGATGCCGGCGTCGCAGGCCTGTTTGACCGCGCCATTGAGGGCGTCGGGCGAAGACGCATTGATGACGATGGCGTCATAACCCTGCAGGATCAGATTCTGGATCTGCGCGGCCTGGGTGGGCACTTCCTTGTCGGCGGTGGTGAAGACATCGGCGGCGGCGACGATCTTGTCCGCGACGGCTTTCTTGGTGACGATGTCATAACTCTTGAGCATGGCCTGGCGCCAGGAATTACCCGCATAGTTGTTGGAAAACGCGATCTTCTTGCCGCTGGTGTCGGCCAAGGCCGATCCAGCGAGGATGGTGCTCCCGATGGCGTAAAAGGCCAGGATTCTGATGACGGATTTCATGATTTTCCTCCCTGAGGGGCTGTTCTCGAAGGCCCCGAATGTTTCAGTTTTCTTTAAGTTTAAGGGCCGCGCCGGACGATATCGTCGCGCTATTCATTCGACAAGCGGGCAGTCGCGTTGGTGTTGATTGTTCGTGGCGGGTCAGCAAGGCTGAATTCACGGCTGAACTCCAGCGGATATAGGTGGTTTTCATTTGATCGTCTGCGCGACAAGTCGGCCGGGAATCGGCTGCACGCTCGCGGCGCGGTGCGCCCGAGCTGTTGCAAGTAACTTCCGCCCCCCAAAGAGGGCGTGGGGAATGCCGGATGCCCAGTGGCACCCGCAGCCTCGCGTGCAGAAAACGGCCATCACGCACACGAGTATTCACAGCGAGGCACCGGAAAACACCCGGCATTCCCGCACGC
>NZ_JBEKXH010000659.1:0-3118 GCF_049512235.1 Bradyrhizobium sp. | reverse complement strand
CAGGTGGCCCCAACTCTCTCACTCCCTCTCCCCGCTTCTTTAGCGCGGGAGAGGGTGGGGTGAGGGGACCACTCGGGCGGGTCCCGATGCGGCCCCCCCTCACCCCGACCCTCTCCCGCCCCCGCGAAAGCTACGCTTTCGCCTGGGGGGAGAGGGAGCCCACCGTCTACGCGGCCAGCGTGCGGGACACGAGTTCTTAAGCTAGCGCGTATGAGGGGCGCCCCTACGGCATGTCGATACCGCCGCCCAAGAGCCTGATCTGCATGTTCGGCCCGTGCGGCTGTCTTAAGCATCATCGGCGGGGAACGTCACCGCTTCGATGCGATTGCCATCGGGATCTCTGACGAAAGCCGCGTAGTAGCGCAAGCGGTCGTGCGGGCGCAGACCCGGCGCGCCATCGGAACGGCCTCCGGCTTGCAGGGCGGCCGCGTGGAACGCGTCGACATCAGCGGCCGATTTCGCCCGCAGGCAGACATGAACGCCGCTGTCCGGTACGACTTGAGCCATCTCCGCACGAAAATTGATCCAGAACTCGGGGTAGCTCCTGCCGAAGCCGATCGTCGCCGGTCGGGTCACCAGCCGCGACAGCCCGAGCGGCGCCAGCGCCGTTTCATAGAAATGCCCGGCGCGTTCGAGGTTGCTGACGCCAATCGAGACATGATCGATCATCCGAGAGCTCCCCTGGTTGAGCGATTCCGTGAAACCTATCATTTCAGGCCACGAGCATTGGCCTCTCACTCCCTCTCCCGCTTGCGGGGGAGGGTGGGGTGGGGGTGCCTCAGCATACACACCACCCGCGTCTGCCCCCACCCCAACCCTCCCCCGCGATAGACGCGGGAGAGGGAGCGCAGCATCGCAGGCTTCGATATGATCAGAACTTCGGAAACGCTGGTCTGGTAACCGAGGCGACCGCGGCTCCCCTCAGGCCGGCGCGCCTGATTTCACCAGCTTGTAGATCACCGAATCCATCAGCCCCTGAAACGACGCGTCGATGATGTTGGGCGATACCCCGATCGTGGTCCAGCGCTCGCCCTGTTCGTCCTCGCTCTCGATCAGCACCCTCGTCACCGCCTCGGTGCCGCCATCGAGGATACGCACCCGGTAGTCGACCAGCTTCAGGCCTTCGATATATTTCTGATACTTGCCGAGATCCTTGCGCAGCGCGACGTCGAGCGCATTGACCGGGCCGTTGCCTTCCGCCGCCGAGATCAGTTTCTCGCCGTCGACATCGACCTTGACCACCGCCATCGCCACCGTGACGCGCTGGCCGTTGGCATTGTAGCGCTGCTCGACATTGACATCGAACTGCTCGACCCGAAAATACTCGGGCACGCGGCCAAGCGTGCGCCGCGCCAACAGGTCGAACGAGGCGTTGGCGGATTCATAGGCGTAGCCTGCGGCCTCGCGCTCCTTCATCTCCTCGACCAGCCGGAGCAGCTTCGGGTCGTTCTTGTCATAGGCAATGCCGGCCCGCTCGAGCTCGGCGATGACATTCGAACGCCCGGCCTGATCGGACACCAGCACCTTGCGTTTGTTTCCGACCGATGCGGGCGGCACATGTTCGTAGGTCTGCGGATCCTTGAGCACGGCCGAGGCATGAATGCCGGTCTTGGTGACGAAGGCGCTTTCGCCGACATAGGGCGCATGCCGGTTCGGGGCCCGGTTAAGCATGTCGTCCAGCGTGCGCGACACTTTTGTCAATGTCGCCATCTGCTCGGGCGACACCCCGATCTCGAAGCGATCGGAAAATTCGCGCTTCAAGCGCAGCGTCGGGATCAGCGAGCACAGATTGGCGTTGCCGCAGCGTTCGCCAAGGCCGTTCAGCGTACCCTGGATCTGCCGGACCCCCGCACGCACCGCGGCCAGCGAATTGGCCACCGCCTGCTCGGTATCGTTATGGGCATGAATGCCGACGTGATCGCCGGGAATTTGTTTTACAACGTCCGTCACGATGGTCTCGACCTCGTGCGGCAGGGTGCCGCCATTGGTGTCGCACAAGACCACCCAGCGCGCGCCGGCATCATAGGCCGCCCTGGCGCAGGCCAGCGCGAATTCCGGGTTTTCCTTGTAGCCGTCGAAAAAATGCTCGCAGTCGAGCATGACTTCGCGACCGGCCGCTTTCGCCGCGCTGACGCTGTCGCGGATCGAGGCCAGATTTTCCTCGTTGGTGGTCTCCAATGCCACGCGCACCTGATAGGCCGATGCCTTGGCGACAAAGCAGATCGCATCGGCCTTGGCTTGCAGCAGCGCCGCCAGACCCGGATCGTTGGACGCCGAGCGGCCGGGACGGCGCGTCATGCCGAACGCCGTGAAGCTGGCATGGCCAAGCACGGGCTTTTCGGCAAAGAACTCGGTGTCGGTGGGATTGGCGCCGGGATAGCCGCCTTCGACATAGTCGATACCGAGTTCATCGAGCATCCGCGCCAGCAATTGCTTGTCGCGCAGCGTGAAATCGACGCCGTTGGTCTGGGCGCCGTCGCGCAGCGTGGTGTCGAACAGATAGAGCCGCTCGCGTTTCATCGTGCATCTCCAGGCGCAGCACCATCGACCAGCGTCTTCTGCATCGTGGTATTGGCGAGCCATTCGCCGTTGACCGTCACGGTGTTGCGCTGTTTGGCGACGTAGCCGCGGTGAACGAAGAATTCCAGCGCATTGTCGCTGGCATCGACCGTGAGGCTCTTGGCGCCGCGGCCGCCGGCGAGTTTTTCCAAGGCCTCGCACAACAGCGACGCCACGCCCTGCCCGACCGCGCTGGGGTGGACATACAGCATGTCGATGTGACCCGTGCCCTTGAGCGAGGCGAAGCCGACCGGCGAATTCTGCAGCGTCGCGATCAGCGTAAGCTCGCCGGCCAGCCGCCGGCCGAATTGCTCCTCGTCGAAGGCCGCGCTGGCCCAGGCCTGCTGCTGCGCTTCGCTGTAGTCATCCCCGGTCAATGCCTCGATCGCATCGACAAAGATCGCCGCCAGCACCGGGATATCGCCGGCGAGAAACGGCCGCAAAGCGGGTTTGGGAAGCGCCTGCCCCATGGCCTTTAGATTACCTCCGCACGGTTGAACGCCGGCACGACGGCGGCCGTGCCAAACCTGCGATCTCTGAGCGCGAACCAGAGCTTAGG
>NZ_JBEKXH010000658.1:0-3122 GCF_049512235.1 Bradyrhizobium sp. | reverse complement strand
CTGGTGTGCCGCGCCGCCACGCCCGAGAGCCGCGCGCATATTCCCTACAATATCGTTCTGGTCGATGCAGCAGAGGGCTTTCGCATGATGGCCCATGGCGATATCGATCTCGCCATCGGCGACCGGGTCACCGCGCGGTTTGTTACCTTCGCCGGTCGTCTGGTTCCCTATTTCGCAAGGACAACAGCATGAGCCGTCTGAAAGCCGCCCTCGATCCGCGCTCGGTCGCCATTATCGGCGCCTCGGAAAATCCCAACAAGGTCGGCGGCCGGCCGGTGCATTACCTCGACAAGTTCGGCTTCAAGGGCAGGATCTTTCCGATCAACCCATCGCGCGCCGAGGTGCAGGGACACAGATGTTACAAGAGCCTCGATGACCTGCCGGAGGCGCCCGACATGGTGATCGTCGCGGTCGCCGGCGACAACGCCATCGGCGCGGTCGCCGATTGCGCCGCGCATGGTGTCAAGGTCGCGGTGGTGATGGCGTCCGGCTTTGGCGAGGTCGATGCCGTCGCCGGCAAGGCCAAGGAACGGCGCATGGTCGAGGTCGCGCACAAGGCCGGCATGCGCATTGTCGGGCCGAATTCGCAAGGCCTGGCCAATTTCGGCACCGGCGCGATCGCGAGCTTCTCCACCATGTTCATGGACATGGACCGATCGGAAGGGCATGTCGCGATGCTGAGCCAGAGCGGCGCGCTGTCGACGGTGCCGGTCGGGTTCTTGCGCCAGCGCGGCATCGGCGTCCGCCATACCCACGCCACCGGCAATGATGCGGACATTTCCGTGGGTGAGCTCGCCGTCGCCGTCGCCGAGGACGTGGAAGTAAAACTGCTGCTGCTCTACCTCGAAAGCATCCCGGAGAAAAAATATCTCGAAGAGCTCGCGGCCACGGCGCTCGACCGCGATTTGCCGGTCATCGCGTTGAAATCGGGCCGCTCCGAAGCCGGCCGCCAGGCCGCGCAATCCCATACCGGGGCGCTCGCCAACGAGGACCGCGTGGTCGATGCTTTCTTCGAACATCACGGCATCTGGCGCGCGCCGGACATGCGCGGCCTCGTCGAAGCCACGGAGCTCTATCTGAAAGGCTGGAAGCCGCGGGGCAGGCGGCTGGTCGCGATCAGCAATTCCGGCGCGGTCTGCGTTTTGACGGCGGACGCGGCAACGGCCGTCGGCATGCCCATGGCAAAACTTGCGCCGGAGACTGACGGCAAGCTCAAGGGCATCCTGCCGAGTTTTGCCACCACCACCAACCCGATCGATCTCACGGCGGCGCTGTTGTCCAACAGCGCCCTGTTCGGCGACATCCTGCCGGTGATTGCCGAAGATCCGGCGGCCGACGCCTTCCTGATCGGCATTCCCGTTGCCGGTCCCGGCTATGACGTGGAAGCCTTTGCCCGGGATGCGGCGGCATTCGGCCAAAAGACCGGCAAGCCGCTGGTGATCGCGGCGACCCAGCGCAGCGTCGCCGATCAGTTTGCGGGCGAGGGCCTGTCGGTATTTCCAACCGAGACCGAGGCGGTCAGCGCCCTGCATCAATTTCTTGCCCATCGGGAATTGATGGCGCGCGCGCTCGCCCGCAAGGCACGAGGCGCGCTGGCACCGCAGCCGTTGATCGCAACACAGGCCACGACCATGCTGAACGAAGCCGACAGCCTTGCTCTGCTGGCCGCGCGCGGCATTCCGGTGGTGCCGTATCGGCTGTGCCGGTCGCGCACCGAGGCGGTGGCGGCATTTGCCGCGATCGGCGGCCCGGTGGTCGTCAAGGGATGTTCGGCCGATATCGCCCACAAGTCCGAACTCGGGCTGGTCAAACTCGGCGTCAGCACCGGCGAGGACGCGGGCGAAGCCTGGGCCGAGATGGAAGGCATCATCCGCAAGCAGGCGGCGCGCTTCGACGGCGTCATTATCGCGGCGATGGCCGGCGGCCGGCGCGAAATCATGATCGGCGCGCATCGCGATCCCGTATTCGGTCCGGTCGTGGCGGTCGGCGACGGCGGCAAATATGTCGAGATTTTTCGCGATACCGCGTTGCTGCTGCCGCCCTTCACGAAGCAAGAGGCGATGGAAGCGCTGGGGCGCTTGCGGATAGCGCCGCTGTTTTCGGGCGTGCGCGGCGAGCCGCCGATGGATATCGAAAAGCTCGGCGATGCCGTGGTTCGGATCGGCGAGCTGATGGGCGATCCCGCGGCCAAGGTGATGAGCCTCGACCTCAATCCGGTGCTGCTGGACAGCGCCGGCAAGGGTTGCGTCGTGGTCGATGCGGTGATGTTTCAGGGGTGATCCTGGGATGATTGCCAGTCACCGGGTCGCGCCAATGCGCGCCCCGGTGACGACGTGGCGAAGCAAGCCAGCTCGACGCGATACTACTGGGCTGGACTGCTTCGTCGCGTTCGCTGCCCGCCGACGACCGCGGGCTTGAACTTCACTCCCAATGAAGGAAAGAAATCGGCGATGACGAGCAGTGCCGTCATCGCCAGTGTTTGTAAGTACGCTTCCGAGGCTGCCCTCCCGGTTACTTGCTCGATGCTGTTCTCCCTAGACCCGGGCATGACTCATGGCTGCGCAAACGCGCAGATGACGGCCAGTTTTTCTTCTCGGAATGCCCCCCGACGTTATTCGCCGTGATCAAGTCCCCCTTCAGCGAACAACGACGGCATCAAGGTCGAGCAGCAATACGGCTTCATTTTGGCCCGCGCGCAGCCGGTTTGTGCGCCTGTGATGGAATTTTCAAAGCAGCAATATGAGTGATGGATTATTGTGGTTGCTGAAACGCGTATGTTCGATAGTACTGCCTGCAACCAACAACCAGAACGCATAAAAAAAGGTGAGAAATGGCCCGCATCGACTATTGCGACCCCGCCAAGTCAAGCGATCGTACCCGTGAAATCCTCGGCAAGAATCGCAACGCCAATATTTTCAGAATGATGGCGCATTCGCCGAGCTATGCCTGAGCTACGCCTAGGTCGCCGTCAGCAAATTCACCTGGGTTGTGGCCACCCTCAGGCGGTCGGCTAGCAACTGCGCGAGATTGCGCATGATCCGTTCGCCGGTGCGCGGATGCTGTTCGCGGAAGCGCTGAAAATCGGTCAGCGGCACTTCCAGCGCGGTGGATGTGACATCGGC
>NZ_JBEKXH010000657.1:0-3133 GCF_049512235.1 Bradyrhizobium sp. | reverse complement strand
ATGTTCTGGCTCTGGTTCTTCCAGCCGGCGACCCAGGGATAGCTCGCCATGTCGGCGATCGAGTATTCGCCGCCGACGAATTCGCGGTCCGCGAGCCGCTTGTTGAGCACGCCGTAGAGCCGGTTGGTCTCGTTCACATAGCGGTCGATGGCGTATTTGATCTTTTCCTGGGCATAATTCGAGAAGTGATGGTTCTGCCCGGCCATCGGCCCGAGCCCGCCCATCTGCCAGAATGTCCACTGGATCGCGTCATAACGGCCGTAGATGTCGGCGGGAAGGAATTTGCCGGTCTTCTCGGCGAGATACAGCAGCATCGCCCCGGATTCGAACACCGAGATCGGCGTTCCGCCGCCTTTCGGCTCGTGGTCGACCAGCGCCGGAATGCGGTTGTTCGGCGCGATTGCCAGGAACTCGGGTTTGAACTGGTCGCCCTTGCCGATGTTGATCGGAAAGATCTTGTAGGGCAGCCCGGCCTCTTCGAGAAACATCGTGATCTTGTGGCCGTTCGGCGTGGTCCAGTAATAAAGGTCGATCATGGGCGTTCCCGCGGTCATTGAAGCTGCAATCGCAAAGTGGATGCGGATGCATGAATGTCGCCATTGCCCTGCCAAGTCAATGGGCGCTTGCATCTGGGCGCAGGAAAGTGATCGGGCCGCGCCGGCGCGGCCAACGTCCCGCTTGTGGCCGCCCAAGCGCGTTCAGCTCACGCGGCCATGCGCACGCAAAAATGTTTCGCCGGCCTCGGTGATGACAACCCTGACGCCGGTGCCTGCGACCGGCTGGCGCACGACGTAGCCGCGATCAACCGCATCCTCCCAGATCGTCAATCGCGGACATGAGGTTCGCCAGCTCTCGATGACATCGGCATAAAGCCGTGGTTCCCGTGCGATCCATTCGACGAGATCGAGCACCAGCGGGTCTGACGTATCGAGCATCGGGTCTTCTCCCTGCGAAAAACCTAACTCGCAATGGCGGCGAGGCAGCTCTGTTCACCCCTTGAAAGCCTGCGCGATCGAATGCTGGGCTTCCTGCTGGATCTGCCGCAGGTGTGTCTGGCTGCGAAAACTTTCCGCGTAGATCTTATAGACGTCCTCGGTGCCCGACGGCCGCGCCGCAAACCAACCGCTGTCGGAGGTGACCTTGATGCCGCCGAAGGATTGGCCATTTCCGGGCGCTGCGGTGAGCACCGCGCGGACCGGCTCGCCGGCGAGTTCCTTCATCGCAAGCTTTTCCGGCGAAAGCGCCTTCAGCAGGTTCTTCTGCGCCGGCGTCGCCGCCGCATCGATCCGTTCGTAGAAGGGCACGCCGAGTTCGTCGGTCAATTGAGTGAACAACTGGCTGGGGTCGCGTTTGGTCTGCGCCGTCATCTCGGCGGCCAACAGGCCGAGAATGAGGCCGTCCTTGTCGGTGGTCCATACCGATCCGTCGCGGCGCAGGAAGGAAGCACCGGCGCTTTCCTCGCCGCCGAATCCGAACGAGCCGTCGCACAGGCCATCGACGAACCATTTGAAGCCGACGGGAGTTTCGACCAGCCGGCGCCCGATCTTCCTGGCGACGCGGTCGATGATCGCGCTGGAGACCACGGTCTTGCCGATCGCGCTGTCCGGGCGCCAGTTTGGGCGATTCCCGAACAGATAGAAGATGGCGGCGGCCAGATAATGGTTCGGATTCATCAGCCCGCTGGAGCGCGTCACGATGCCATGGCGGTCGGCGTCGGTGTCGTTGGCAAAAGCGACATCGAATTGGTCGCGCAGGCCGATCAGCCGCGCCATCGCATAGGGCGAGGAGCAGTCCATCCGGATCTTGCCGTCCCAGTCGACGGTCATGAAGCGGAACGTCGGGTCGACGGCATCGCTGATGACCGTCGCGGCAATGCCGTAGCGCTCGATGATCGGCTGCCAGTACCGCACCGCGGCGCCGCCCAAAGGATCGATCCCGATCTTTACGCCGGAAGACCGGATTGCTGCCATGTCGACGACATCGGCGAGATCGGCGACATAAGGCCCGATGTAATCGTGGCGATGGACGCAGGATGCCTTGCGGGCGCGGTCATAGGGAATGCGCTTGACGCCGCGAAGACCGTCCTCGAGAAAGCCGTTGGCGGCGCGCTCGATGCCGGCGGTGATATCGGTATCCGCCGGACCGCCATTGGGCGGATTATATTTGAAGCCGCCGTCCTCGGGCGGATTGTGCGACGGGGTGATCACCACGCCGTCGGCCAGACCGGTCGCGCGGCCCTTGTTATAGGTCAGGATGGCGTGGGAGATCGCTGGCGTCGGGGTGTAACCATCATGCTCGTCAACCATGACCTCGACGCCGTTGGCCGCGAACACTTCGAGCGCGCTGGCCAGCGCCGGCTCCGCCAGCGCATGGGTGTCGATGCCGACGAACAGGGGTCCATCGAGGCCGATCCTCTGGCGATGATTGCACAGCGCCTGGCTGATCGCCGTGATATGCGCCTCGTTGAAGGCGTGGTTCAGCGAGGAACCGCGATGTCCTGAGGTGCCGAACGCCACCCGTTGCGAGGGTATCGATGGATCGGGTTGGCCGGCAAAATAAGCCGTCACCAGCCGCGGGATATTGGCCAATCTGGATGGGTCGGCGGGCTTGCCGGCGCGCGGATCGACTTCAGCAGCCATCTGGTCCCTCACCCTATCCCGAGGAGCATGATCCTCCGCGGCATTGTAGATGGGTTTTGCCGATCCGAACAAGGGACTGCCAGCATCTCTGCTGAAGCGGTTCATCTACGTTCCCCCTGCCGGCTTTTGCTCTTTTATGTGCGCCGGACTCATCCCATATTCCGACCATGGCGAAGCATCCAAACACTCCAAAAAAGCCCGTCAGAACCCCCAAATCCCGGGCGCATCGGCCGGACGTGCAGCCGATCGGGCCGGCGTTGGCGGAACTGCTCAATCCCGCGATCAACCGCGGCGAAAGCGGCATCGGCTCTTCCACCGGATTGCAGCCGCCGCCGGATAATTCGTGGGACCGTCGTGCCGGCGGCGAAGCCGCCGCCCACCGCGCCCGGGCGTCGACGCGCGGAACGAGTGAGGATGTGGCGGGTCGCGACGCTACGGTCGCAGGCGGCGCATTCTCCCCTCTTCCCGCGCGCATCGCGCGTGGCGGGGAGGGG
>NZ_JBEKXH010000656.1:0-3133 GCF_049512235.1 Bradyrhizobium sp. | reverse complement strand
TGTCATCACCGCAAAGGGCGTGGTGGTGATCCACCCCCGCCGCACCGACTACGCCGAGATGAGTACCGGAATTCCGCACCGCACCGGTCCGCGCAAGGCGCAGGAAAACGAAATCGCGCCGGAGCCGAAAGCAAGCACATAGGATGTCCATACGGATGCCACCGGCCACGCTGCTGTCCGAGCTGTCGAGTGGCGCCTTCGATCACTCGCCGCTTGCAACGGTCACCGTCGAGGGCGCGACGCATATCGTGCGCTACGTCAATTCGGCATTTTGCCGGCTGACGAATAAAGCCAGCCACGAACTGGTGGGGACGGAGTTCTGCGCCCTGTTGCCGGAAACGGCGGAATGCCTGGCGCTGCTGGATCGAATCTATCGCACCGGACAACCGGAAACCCAGCTGAGTTCCTCCGACCGCGATCCCACCCTCTCCTGCTATACGATGTGGCCGGTGATGGCGAACGAACGCGCGATGGGCATCGTGATTCAAGTACTCGAGGCCACCCCGCTCCACGAAAGGACGCGGGCGATGAACGAGGCGCTGATGCTCGGCTCGCTGCGCCTGCATGAGGTCACCGCCGACGTCGCCTCCTTCAACGTCCAGCTGCAGGCGGAAATCAGCGAGCGCGAGCAGCGCGAACGCGACGCCCTGATGCTGACCAACGAGATCAACCACCGGATCAAGAACAACCTGCAGATCATCGTCGCTCTGATCGCCCACGAAGCCAAATCGGCGCCAGCCCCGTGCGTCGAAGGCTACCGGGCCATGCAGGCCCGCATCGGAGCCATCGCCGAGCTCTACGATCTGATATCGCAGACCAGCGCCGGTCAGGCCATCGCGCTGGACGCCTATCTGCGGGAAATCGCCAGGACCATGTCGGAGAGCCTGCTCGAAGCCACCGCGGGCATCGCCATAGAGGTCGAGGCCGAGGCGCTGGAAATCGACCCGGTTCGCGCCGTACCGCTCGGCCTGCTGGTCAATGAGTTGGGCACCAACGCCATCAAGCACGCGTTTCCGCGCGGGAAAGGGCGCATCCTGTTTCGCGCCGCAAGGAGCGGCGACCAGATCGAGCTGACCGTCGCCGACGACGGTGTGGGCATGAAGGACGGGTACTCGGCGCGGATTCTCGAGAAACATGGTTCCGACTACGTGGCGGTCTTCGTGCGTCAGATTCGCGGCACGATCGCCGTGTCCAATGCGGAGGGAGCTGGAACCAGCATCAGAATACGGCTGCCGTTGCGTGTCGCAGCCGACTCCACGTAGGGCGACCCTTGTGGTCGCCCTGCTTCGGCACCCGCATCCAGCCTGTTTCATCCAAGGGGATCGGCCAAAGGCCGGTGGCGAATTAGCCAGGAAAGAGAGCGCGGCCTCGGCCAGGGGACCAGCGCGGTACCACACCCCGGTCGAGGCCGCTTTGCGCCGATCGGCGGATCGAACGCGCCACAACTTTTCGTGACTCCCCGGTGCGATATTGAGACGCGCCGATGTTGCGAATCCAGATTTTCGGTGACGGAATTGGGACCGCGACCACTTGTGCATGTTCACCCGCCGCTCTTCTCCGTCTGGTCGTAGACCAGGCGCGCGACCTGCGTCAGGCGCTCGCGGTCGCTGCCGCCGCTCACGACATATCCAACGCCGTGGTCGGCCCAGAACAGGGCGCCATCCTTATCTTGCGAGGCGTAACGCATCTGTGTCATCTCGTCTGCCGCACGCGCCGTATAGATTGTGAAGCGTTCACCTGAGGCGCTCTCATACATCAGGAACGACGCAGGCCCTGTGGGGCCGGGCAACAGTCGCCCGCCCACGAGCTTCAACCCGGTCGCACCGAGCTCTGGCGCATGCACGTCCCAGCCGCAGCGCTTGGTCAACCATTGCTGCAGATGCGTGAGTTCGCTGCCCGGCACCTCGACCGGATGACGGACCTCGACCACATAGAGCCGATGTGCGTCCAGCGCATCCACCGTGAAATTCTGGAACGTCGACGGCGCGGCAGCCGCGCCGCGCGCCAGCCAGCCGGCGCCGCTGCCGGCGATGAACGCTAGCAGCGTCGCGGCGATGGCGCCGTAGATCAACCGGCGCGGCTGCCGCACCAGCCGCTCGATCTCGAGCCGCGCCGGCACCGGCTCGTCGGCGACGGCGTCGTACCGCGCATGCAGCGCCTCCGCCATCGTGCGCCAGGATTGTACCCGTTCCGCGTCGTCGGGATGGCCTGACAGCCATGCCTCGACGTCGCCGCGACGCTCCGCCGGGAGTTCGTTGTCGACATAAGCGTGCAACTCGTCTTCGGTAACGGGGATCTTCGGGTCGGTCATTTGTCTATTGTCCAAGCTCAATCAAGACTTGTCGGCCGGCCAATTCTGACTGGCCCTCTCCGCAGCGACGGGGGAAGCAAGCCATCGCGGCTCAAACTCGCTGATCCCATCCACTCATCATGGCAAAATGATTGCCGTCATTTTACCCGTCGCAGCGCCGGACGTTCGCCCTCGAGCGCGGCTTTCACATGCGCGCGCGCGCGGGCGAGGCGCGACATCACGGTGCCGATCGGCACCCCCTGGATGTCGGCGACCTCGCGATAGCTCAATCCTTCCAGCATCACCAGCAGCAACACCGAGCGCTGCTCCTCCACCAGCGTCACCAGCGCGCGGGCGATGTCGCGGCCTTCCGCCTCCGTTCCGCTGGCGTCGGGATTGTCATCGCGCAGCGGCATCAATTGCGGCCGCCGCGCCAGCGATCGGCGGCGGTTCTTGTTGAGGTTGGTCAGGATGGTGTAAAGCCAGCTCCTGATGTCGCCACCGAGAAACAGACGCTCCGAGCGCAGCGCCCGCACCAGCGTATCCTGCACCAGATCGTCGGCGATATCGGCATCGCGCGCCAGTGCGCGCGCGTACCGGCGCAGTGCCGGAATCATGGCTTCGACACTTTGGCGAAACGCGGTCATCGACGCCCGATCCTGGGTTGTCCGCCCGCGCTCCTCACATCGGCGACGCGAACGCCCTCGCTGTTATAACACCGAAAAGACGACGCTATTCCGGCGCTCACGAGCGCGGATTTAGGCTGTACCCCGGGGAAGCGCTGGTGTACCTCCAGACCTGACCGGGGTCGATTGGAGAGCCGATGGCGAAAAGTTCGGGGCT
>NZ_JBEKXH010000655.1:0-3135 GCF_049512235.1 Bradyrhizobium sp. | reverse complement strand
TGTCACCCGAGGATCATCTCGGCCGGCCAGTCATCTTTGACCGCGCTGGCTGACGGATGACAGCCGGTCGCGCCAGATTGTTCTGTTGTCGGAACATGACCGGTGTCCGTTCTTAGCTCATACGAACGACACGCATTTGCGTAATGCGGCGTCGGCCTTGCGAACGCCGACGTGGTGCCGAGCAGGCTAAATGCGACGCCCAGCGCCATTAACTTGTGATTGATATCCATGGATCGTGCTTTCTCTGTCTTGCGTTTTTAGGTTTGTTCAGTGCCCTGGGGAGGAGACCGAACCGGCCACAGCTTTATTCCCGGAAACAAGAAACTGTTTGCCCCCAACAAAGCTGCTGTTGCAGAGTGATTTGGGCCTGCGGGTCTATTCGCGCTACTAAATAGCGCTTTAGGATTGCTCGCGGCGCCGCGATCGTCCCAGGACCGCTCAAGGTTGACCGAGTGCATCGATGTCTGGCCGCTAGTCAGCGTCAAGCCGGTCAAGCAGCGTTTTTGCCTCGCGAACGTCGACAATCTGAAAGCCCTCCGTGAATGCCCCGTACACCGGCTCAAGGATCTGCCTGGCATCGGTTTTCCGGTCCTGCCCGACCCGGAGTCGCGCAAGGCTTAGCGCGTTCCTCAACTCCCAGAACAGCGCGCCCTGCTGCTTTGCCAGCTTCAAGGCCTCAGTGAAGCATTGTTCCGCCGACGAGGCCGATTGATGTCGCGGGTCCTTCAGCATCAATTCGCCCCTGATGCGCAATAGCTCCGGAACGTACCACTGTTCATGCCTGGCTTTGCAGCGCTCCAAGGTCTCGTCGACCGCCGCAAGCCCCTTTTCGATTTCATTTGCTTCGCCGAGACAGGCTGCGAACTCGCCCAGCGGAAGGAGGAAGCGTGGCAAGAACCTGGCGTCGCCTGCGCGATCGATTTCACTCCGCAACAGCCCCAGCCCAGCGTCGATGTCGCCGCGTTTGGCCATGACGATGCCCTTGAAACAGCCAGCCCAAAGCCGCCAAAGCCGTATCGCGTGGCGCTCGGTGTGTTCGAACAGCACTTCACCGTAGCGCTCCGCCGCGTCGAGATCGCCGGCCAGGAAAGCGATCGGGCACGCGGCCTGCCCCAGCACACTGCAGAAGGTCAAGGCGTGGCCATTGGCGCGTCCTTCCTCGATGTTGTGCTCGACGAGGCGCAGCGCTTCGTCGGCGAGACCTTTCAGCCAAAGGATGCGGGCGCGGAAATAGTGCGTCGAGATCCGCAGATCGAGCGGGAAAATCCTGGGCTTTTCGACCAGGAGATCGAGAGACGCGTCCACTCGATCGATGTGGCGACGTGCGCCGTGTTGGTCGCCGAGAAAGTGAAGTGACACGGCGAGAAGGCGATCCGCCAGCATCAAGTCGGTTGGATCCGCGGAGCTCCCGGCTGCCTTGGTGAAACGCTGAGCGAACTCGAGTGCTTTGAGAAATTCGCCATTGTTGAACTGGTCGACGCACAGCCCCCAGAGGGCACGCAGGCGATAATCCTTGTCATCGAGCCGCTCCGCCAATTCGAGGGTGATCGCGAGTGCCGGGCCCGCATCCCGCGCGCGACCCTGGCTATATGTAAGCGACCAGCCGAGGGCTGCCGAGAGTTGCATGCGCAGGCGTGTTGGACCCATGGCGCCATGGTCGAGCTTCGCGAGCGCCAATTCGGTGCGCTCGCGACATTCGCCGAACAGCGACAAGTGGACCCAGAGCGGCACTGCAGCGGCAGTCAATGCCGCGCCGACCTGCGAGTCGCCGTCCGCGGAGAATGCCCATTCGAGGGCGGCGCGGACATTGCCGAGGTGTCGGCCATGGCGTCTCTGCCAGTCGGCCTGTGGCGAGGAATTGCTTTCCGCCTCAGCCTGAATGAGGGCTTCCCGGAAGTATTCCGCATGCCGACGTGCGGCTTCCCAGTGCTCTCCCGCACGGCGCAGCTTTTCGAGGGCGTAGGCGCGCGTCGTGTCCAGCAGACGATAGTGATCGTCCCCGTCTTGAAAGTCGGCGGCGACGAGCGACTTGACGACCAGGCCTGCCAGGCTATCTGCGACCGTGACAGCGTCGAGATTTCCCATCACTGCGGCAGCGGCATCGAGAGAAAAATCGCCGTTGAACACTGCAATGTGGCGCAGCGCCCGCGCCTCCGTCTCAGACAGCAGTTCATAACTCCAATCGAGGGTCGCAAGCAGGGTCTGGTGCCGTGGTAACGCCGTTCGGAGGCCGCGGGTCAGCAGGCTGAAGCGATCGTGCAAGCGGACGGAAACCTGTTGCAATCCAAGCGTTGCGATGCGAGCCGCCGCGAATTCGATGGCCAGCGGGATGCCATCGAGCTGGCGCGAAATCGCAGCGACCAGCTGAAGGTCTTCCCCGCGCGGCGAGAAGTCGGCGTTCAACGCCTTTGTCCTGGCGATCAGAAGCTGCACTGCGCTGCGTCCGAGGATATCGTCATCTCCATCCCCACCCCCACCCTGTCCCGCAACATCGAGTGGGGGAACACGATAGACATACTCGCCGTCGATACGAAGCACCTCGCGGCTGGTCGCCAGAATCGTCGTATTTGGACAGGATCGTACCAGCGCCTCAGCCAACCGCGCGGCCCCCTCAATGAGATGCTCGCAATTATCCAGCACCAGCAGGAGTTTTCTTGCTCCGATTTCCCGCGCAATGGATTCGAAAGAAATCTCGCCGCCCTGTTTAAGGCTGAGTACATTCGCGACCGCAAATGGCATCAGCGCTGGATCCGACAGCGAGGCCAGTTCGACGAGCAAGCCGTCACCTCCGAAAGTCGCGAGCAGATTGCGGGCAACCGCCTGCGCGAGTACGGTCTTCCCGATACCGCCGGGGCCCGTGATGGTGAACATTCGATAGGCCGTAAGCAGCTCTGATAATTGCACCTCGGCAGTCTTTCTGCCGATCAACGCGTTGGGTGCCGCCGTAAGATTGCTGACATGACTTCGGGTCGGTGCCGCAGTCGGCCTGCCGGCGGCGGCGAAATCCCCCTGCTGACTGACCCAGTCTCCGAGCAATCGATAGCCACGACCCGCGATCGTCTTCAATAGCCCTCGATCGGGACCCAACGCCTTGCGTATCGCAGAGATTTGAGCCTGCAGGGTGTTTTCCTCGAC
>NZ_JBEKXH010000654.1:0-3149 GCF_049512235.1 Bradyrhizobium sp. | reverse complement strand
ACAGGTGAAATCTGGAATATCTGGCGCGACAATCCGGAGCTCGGTTCTTCCGTCGATTTCATCGCCGCGCACGTCTTGCCTTACTGGGAAAACTTCACCGACAAGCAGGCGGTGGACCAGGCGGTTGAGAGATACCAGCTGCTGCGCAAGCAATTCGACGGCAAGCGCATCATGATCGCCGAGTTCGGCTGGCCGAGCGCCGGCTACAACCTGCGCAGCGCCGATCCCGGACCGTTCGAGCAGGCCGCGGTCCTGCGCAACTTCGTCAACCAGGCCGACGCCATCGGCATGGACTACAACATCGTCGAGGCCATCGATCAGCCCTGGAAGTTCTTCGAGGGCGGCGTCGGCCCCTATTGGGGTATTCTGAACGCCGCGCGCGAGCCGAAATTTTCCTGGACCGGGCCGATTCAAAATCCCGACTACTGGAAGCTCGCGACCATCGCCATCCTGATGGGCATCCTGATATCGCTGCCGATCCTCAGCCTGCCGAAACCCACCGTGCTGCAGGCGCTGCTGCTGGCGGCGGCGTCGAACGGCGTCGGCGCCTGGTCCGCCACTATCTTCGCCTATTGGAACGGCCACTATTTCGTCTTTGGCTCGGCCTTCGCGCTGACACTCGGATTGATCCTTCTGGTTCCGCTGGTGCTGATCGCGCTGGCCAGGATCGATGAGATCGCGGCCATCGCCTTCGGCCAGCCTCCGCACCGCCTGCTGCTCAAGGGCGCGCCGCCGGTACCAGCCACCGCCGCGTCGGCCGCCGGCGGCGGCAACGGCACTGCCGAACCCTCCTTTCCGAAAGTCTCGATCCATGTGCCGGCCTATTTCGAGCCGCCGGACATGCTGAAGCAGACACTGGATGCGGTGGCGGCGCTCGACTATCCGAATTTCGAATGCGTGGTCATCATCAACAACACGCCCGATCCGGCGTTCTGGCAGCCGATCCAGGATCATTGCCGTGCGCTCGGCGAGCGCTTCAAGTTCATCAACGCCGAGAAGGTCGAGGGCTTCAAGGCCGGCGCGCTCCGCCTCGCCATGGAGCGCACCGCTGTCGATGCCGAAATCATCGGGATCATCGACGCCGATTACGTGGTGCAGCCGGACTGGCTCAAGGACCTGGTGCCGGTGTTTTCCGATCCCGGCGTCGGTCTGGTGCAGGCGCCGCAGGACCATCGCGACGGCGACCGCTCGCTGATGCATTACATCATGAACGGCGAATATGCCGGGTTTTTCGATATCGGCATGGTCCAGCGCAACGAGTTCAATGCCATCATCGTTCACGGCACCATGTGCCTGATCCGGCGCGCGGCGATGGAGATGGCCGGCGGCTGGGCCGGCGACACCATCTGCGAGGATACCGACCTCGGGCTCGGCATCATCGAGCATGGCTGGCTGACGCATTACACCAACCGCCGCTACGGCCATGGCCTGTTGCCGGACACCTATGAAGCCTTCAAGAAGCAGCGCCATCGCTGGGCCTATGGCGGCTTCCAGATCGTCAAAAAACACTGGCGGCGTTTCCTCCCCAACGCCAGCCGGCTGACGCCCGATCAGCGCCGCGAATTCACGCTGGGCTGGCTGAACTGGCTGGGGGCCGAAAGCATCGGCGTGGTGGTTGCCATCCTCAATTTGGTCTGGGTCCCGATCGTGGCCTTTGCCGACATCGCCATTCCCGACAAGATCCTGACGCTGCCGATCATCGCCTCCTTCGTGGTCTCGCTGTTGCATTTTGCCATCCTGTACCGGCTGCGGGTGCCGGTGAAATGGGGCCAGATGCTGGGCGCCATGATCGCTGCGATGTCGGTGCAATGGACGGTGTCGCGGGCGGTCGCCAACGGTTTGATCACCGACCATCTGGCCTTCGCACGGACCTCAAAGGGCGGCTTTTCCCTGGTCTCGATCGAATTCCAGGCCTTTTGGGAGGCCGTGATCGGCGTGCTGCTGCTGGCCGGCGCCGCGGTGCTCGTGGTCACCAACAACTTCAAGCAGGTCCGCGAGATCTACGTCTTCGCCGCCGTCCTGGTGCTGGAAAGCCTGCCGTTCCTGTCCGCGGTCGCGATCGCCATCCTGGAAAACTCCCGCCTCAACGAATTCGCGTTCTGGACCCGGACCGGGGTGCGCACCGCCGAGCTGATAGGCCTGCGCCCGGTGGCCATGCCGACGGTGGTCGGCCCGCCCCAGCCGGTGGCGAGCGAGATTCACCCGGAGACGAGCTGACCGGTTACGGTTTTTCGCGCCGAGGCCTTGTTGAAGAAGTGGCGCTAAGCACCAGCCACACCTCGCAAATCGGTTTTCGCACAGGCTCCCGGGCTAGGCGCGCGGCGCTATTGACCCACATCAAGCCGCCCCCTACACAACGCCCCACGTGAGCGCGTAGCTCAGGCGGTAGAGCACGTGACTTTTAATCATGGGGTCGAGGGTTCGAGTCCCTCCGCGCTCACCAAGTGCGAAGCGAGTGAAGGTTGCCACGCCGCAGCCCACTTGGGCGAAGGCGGGCGCGGCCGCGAGCGACGGATCGGCAGGCCGGCCGCAAGGCCGACGCGGCTCTCGTACCTGAAATATCGAAAACAACCCCATGCAAAGTAGCCTGGCGGTCGCTGGCATTCGAGAACGATTGGCTGCGGCGATGGCTCGTCGAGTGCGGTGTCGGAATTCAGCGATCCCAATTCATTGTTCTGGTGCGAGAATCCGAGTCGAAAATGGACCTTGGCAGGTCGTAACTGGCCCTCGGCATCTCGCAAAAAATTCTAACACCGGACGAGCTGAGATGTATTCTCCACGTCTCTCTTGCCACTTCCTCGGGCCTTGTAAAAACCCGGCAGGTCAAAAGGGCGTAGTTCGTTTCGGGCGGAGCGCGCACCGACTCATATTTGATCGCTTGCAGGTCTGCGGTTCTTGCATCAGCGGCCAAAGCCTGACAGTGCGAATAATCGATCGGATGCTTCCACTTTGAAGCGTGCCTATCCAACGGCGATCTCGTCAGATCCAATGCCCGGTCTGTCTCAAATTCGACGGCGAACGCGGTGTATTCGCCCGGATTTTTGGGCCAAGGGGTCTTCGGCGAATCCGCAAAGAACAACATCCTGTAAAATGCCAGTTCGGTGATCGTCGTCCTTGACAGCTCAGCGGCGTAAAAGACGCCGGCCGTA
>NZ_JBEKXH010000653.1:0-3173 GCF_049512235.1 Bradyrhizobium sp. | reverse complement strand
ACGAGCGAGCCACACGATGGCGTTCTCGCGCCATGCGCCACTGCCGACAGCACTGGTGGAGAAGGTCCTCCGGCGTGCGTGATCGTGGAGGGATGGGCGGCAGCCGCCGCTCATCCCTTTCGAAATGGGTTGGAGGCCCCGGCGAAATTGGATACAAATTCCTCAGCCGTCTGAACGTGCGGGGAGCGGAAATGACCTATTGCTGCGGAGTACTGGTACGCGACGGTCTGGTCATGATCGCGGATACCCGCACCAATGCCGGCCTGGACAACGTCTCGACCTTCCGCAAGCTGCATATCTTCTCGGAGCCGGGCGAACGCATCATGGCGGTCGCCAGCGCCGGCAATCTGGCGATCAGCCAGTCGGTGCTGTCGACCCTCACCGAAGGGATGGAAGACCCGACCACCGGCGATGTCGAAACCCTGCTGAACGCGCCGACGATGTTCCAGGCGGCGCAGCGCATCGGCCGGGCGATCCGCCACGTCAACGCCACCGAAGGCGTCGCGCTGAAATCCGAGGACATCAATTTCGACGTCTCGTTCCTGTTCGGCGGCCAGATCAGAGGCTCGCGGATGCGGCTGTTCATGGTCTATCCGGCCGGCAACTTCATCGAATGCACCACCGACACGCCGTATTTGCAGATCGGCGAGCACAAATACGGCAAACCGGTGCTCGACCGCGCCATGCATTACGACGTCGAATTGTACGAAGCGCTCAAGACCAGCCTGATCTCGATGGATTCGACGATGCGTTCCAATCTCGGCGTCGGTTTGCCGATCGACGTGCTGGTGGTGCGAACCGACGTCTGCGACGCCGACCTCAACCACCGCATCGAAGCGGGCGAGCCCTATTTCCACGATCTGCGCTCGCGCTGGTCGGCGGCGCTGCGCGCGGCGCACCGGAATATTCCAAGACCACCCTACAAGGAAGAAACCTAACCAGCAACATCAGAGGCGGGAAACAGATGACCGAGGCAGCAAACAGAATAGCGATCGTGACCGGCGCTGGCACCGGCGTCGGACGCGCGGCATCGCTGGCGCTGATGAAGGCCGGCTTCACCGTGGTGCTCGCCGGGCGACGCAAGGAAATGCTGGAGGAAACCCAAAAGCTCGGTGACAATATCGGCAAGAGCCTGCCGGTCTCCGCCGACATGAGCGATCCGGGATCGATCGCGGCCTTGTTCGCCAAAGTGATGGACGTCTATGGCCGGCTCGATGTTCTCTTCAACAATGCCGGCATGGGCGCGCCGCCGCTGCCGTTCGAGGATTTGGGTCTGGCGCAATGGCAGGCGGTGGTGGCAACCAATCTGACCGCGCCGTTCCTGTGCACGCAGCACGCCTTCCGCATCATGAAGGACCAGACCCCGCGCGGCGGCCGTATCATCAATAATGGCTCGATCTCCGCCCACGCGCCGCGGCCGTTCTCCGCGGCCTACACCTCCACCAAGCACGCCATCACCGGCCTGACGAAAGCGACCAATCTCGACGGCCGCGCCTACGACATCGCGGTCGGACAGATCGACATCGGCAACGCCGCCACCCCGATGACCGACCGCATGGTCGACGGCGTGCTGCAGCCCGACGGCCGCAAGCTGCCGGAGCCGCGGATGGACGCCAAGGCGGTCGGCGATGCGGTCGCCTACATGGCAAGCCTGCCGCTCGACGCCAACGTGCTGTTCATGACGGTGATGGCCAGCAAGATGCCGTTCGTCGGGCGGGGGTAGTGTTCTGGTTCTGACTTCGTCTTATAAAATCTGGCATGAGCGATCACGCCCGCAATACCGGTCCCATGCTGGCGAGCCCGCGTTGCGGCGCAAAAATGCGCTCCGGCGGGTCGTGCCGCGCGGCAAAAGGCGCTGCCGCATGCACGGCGGCGCGCCGGGATCCAGCGCACGAAGGGGAAACCAGAACGCGCGCCAGCACGGCCTGTTCACCGGGCAAGCGATCGCCGAGCGCAAACCGATCAGAGCCTTGTTGGGTGAAGCGCGGAAGTTGCTGCTAACGATGAAATGATCGGTTTCGCAAAGCCGAGCCCGATGATCGCCGGCGCGCAGATCATGAAATCGCGGCACTCAAAAGGATACATCGGCGATTAACGAGATGATCAATATGTCTGACAATCGATGATTTTAACAGTATGTTAGAGTTCTCAAAGAGGCTCTACGTTAGCCAGCCTTGGAACAGGTTTCGGATGGCCAGTCGTATTGATAGCATTATCGGCGAGCGGACGGCGCGCAGGCTGGCGACGGCACTCGCCCGGGTCGATCCAGTGCTGCGCGACCTGCATCTGGACGGCATCGATATCGTGGTGATCGGGTCATTGGCGAGGGGGGAATTCAAATCCCATTCCGATGTCGACTTTCTGGTCCGGGGCGGTCTGGATACGCAGGTGCGGGCACAGGTGGAGCGTGCCGTGGCCGCGGCGATGCGTGGGTCCGGCATCCCGTATGATCTGATCTATGCGGCCGATCTTACCCCGGAGCGGCTCAAGGAGTTTGAACGTGATCTCGGCTAAGCACCCCGGCTTCGCCAAAGTCGCCACCAAGCTTGACCGGGCCAAGCAAGAGCTCGACAATATCGACAGCTTTCTCAACTCGATCAAGGATTCAGATCGCCCCGTCAACGATTGGGCGCGCGGATCGGCCTTGGCGCTGGGTGTCCACAACATCTACAACGGCCTCGAAGACGTGATGTTGAGCCTCGCGAACGACATTGACGGCGATGTGCCGACGGGCGAGTCGGCGCATCAAGATTTGCTGGATCAGATGTCGGCGGCGATCGAAGGCCGGCGTCCTGCGTTACTCAATTCCGAACTCTACGGCCTCCTTATCGAGTTGAAAGGTTTCCGGCACGTGGTCCGGCATCGATACGGATTCGATCTTGATCCGTCGAAGGTCGACGAGAATCTCGCCCGGGCACGTAAGGCTTTCGCAGCGTTCGTCGAAGCCGTAGCCGGTCTGGAGCGGGTGATGGAGGAGAAGAAGGACGACGAGGAGCCCTCGGGGCCGTCCTCCTTCACTCCGTGACGGACGCTCTCAAGAAGCAACGGCCACCGAAGGGCTACGGCGGAAGCCGCACGCGAGCGCATCATACCACTTCCCCCGCGAAGAGCGGGAGAGGGAGTGAGAGGCCAATGCTCGTGGCCTGAAATCAGTTTCACGGAATCGCTCAACT